>JACQGO010000164.1 GCA_016199485.1 Betaproteobacteria bacterium | reverse complement strand
GCGCTCGACGCGCTGACGCGCGGCATGCTGCAGGAGGAGGCGCTGAGGATCTGCGCCGAGACGCGCCAGACCGCGTTCATGATCACGCACGACGTGGACGAGGCGATACTGCTCGCCGACAAGATCGTGCTCATGACCAACGGCCCGCACGCGAAGATCGCCGAGATCGTGGTCAACACGCTGCCGCGCAACCGCTCGCACCACACCATCCACAAGGAGCCGCACTATTACCCGATCCGCAATCACCTGGTGGATTTCCTGGTGAGCCGCTCCCGGCAGTTCAACGAGTCGCTGCCCGCCGATTACGATCCGAAGCACCCGCCGCTCGTCTCGCCGGGCCTGGGCGGGCCCGGCGTGGCCGCGGCGCCGCCGGCACCCGCGCGGCCGGTGGACAAAGCGGGTGTTGTCTACTTAAGGCATTGATATAAAAGGAGATTATATGAAAAAATCCGATGCGCCCGAAGCCCTGCCCGCCGCCGCGAGCCTGGCGAAACCGATGACGCGCAGCGACGTCACCGAGCTGATCGTGATGGCACGGCTCAAGAAAGGCCTGACCTGGGCGAAGCTCGCCAAGGCCGTGGGGCAGAGCAAGGAGTGGACCGCCGCCGCGCTGCTCGGCCAGATGCAGATGACCGGGGAGCAGGCGGAAGCCGCCGGCAAGCTGTTGGGGCTGCCGGCGGACGCGGTGCTGCTGCTGCAGCAGGTGCCGTACAAGGGAGCGCTGCCCACGGCGGTGCCGACGGACCCGCTGATCTACCGCTTCTACGAGCTCGTCAACGTCTACGGCACGACTTTCAAGGAGCTGATCCACGAAGAGTTCGGCGACGGGATCATGAGCGCGATCGACTTCAAGATGGAGCTCTCGCGCGAGCCCGACCCCAAGGGCGACCGCGTGAGAATCGTGATGAGCGGGAAATACCTTCCGTACAAGACCTACTGAAACGGACGCAAAGCGCCGTTTCAGTTGCGCGGGTTCGAACGGACGGCGCGTCGCCGTTCAACCCGCGCGGTTCCTTTCCGGGGTGGAGGTCCAGCAGCATCCATTTGTCACAAACCAGCTCCGATTTTGATTGGCGTTCTTTCATTTCGGGTCGCGTTCGCCGCGGGCGCGCCGCGAGACGCAATCAAAAAAGGCGGCGCAAGGCCGCCTTTCTGGTGCGGGAGCAGGAAGTCTCAGACTGTGGAGCGGGCCGGCGTCTTGCGGCCGTACTTCTGCCTGAACCTCTCGACGCGGCCGGCGGTGTCCACGATCTTCTGCTTGCCGGTATAGAACGGATGGCAATGCGAGCAGACTTCCACGTGCAGGTCCTTGCCCAGCGTGGAACAGGTCTTGAACGTGTTGCCGCAGCTGCAGGTGACGGTAATCTCTTTGTATTCCGGGTGCACTTTCGGTTTCATGGCGCGGTCCCTGCCGATGGTCTCCGAGTAAAGCAGCGAATTATCAATGATTTTGGCTAGCGAAGCAAGGGGCGCTGGCCGGGCGCCCAGTTCTCCAGCAGGCCGCAACAGGCGAGTATCGCCCGGCGACCGATGTCCGGGGGCACGGGCGTGAAATGCGAAGATCCGCCGACGGTCAGGGCAACAAAATAAACCCGTCCGGCTTCCGTTTCCAGCACGAGACGGCCGGCATCCCAGCCGAAGCCGCGGATGACATGTCTGCCTGGCCAGAGTTCGATGCGGAAATAGCTCGCCGGCAGCGTCGTGCCGATGATCCTGTTGTTCACCATGAGCACGGTATCTTCGCCCTGGCGAGTCCAGTCGGCGCGATAAATGTAAATCACGGCGAGGTAGGAATTGGACTCGAAGTGCTTAGCCCGGGCATCGCGCTCGAGTGTGGCCTCGGGCGTGGAGGCACAGCCGCCGAGAGCCGCGAGCAGCAAGATCGCGGCCGGGAGTTTCGCACGCGCGAGGTTCATGTCGCGAACCCTCAGAACCGGCGAAAGAGCCAGTACTTTTCGTACCACACTTTACCCAGGTGCAGCATCATGCTCGGCGGCCTGAGCCTCACCTGCGGCGCAGGCTCCGCGTAGAAGTTGCCGCGCCCGAATCCGGCTCTGCCGTCGCCGGTCTCGATGAAGCATTCGCCCTCGCCGGTGAAGCGCGCGGGTCCGCCCCTGCCGGTGATGGCGCGAATGATGTTGTCGGCGACCACCTCGGCTTCGTAATGCGCGAACACGCCCGCCTTGGGCAGCGGTTTTCCGATCGAGGTGAGCATGATGCCGGTGACGTCCCCGATCGCGTAGACGCCGGGATGCCGCGTCTCGAGCGTTTCGCGGTCCACGGGTACCCACCCGCTCTCGCCGCACAGCCCCGCCTCGCGCACGGGAAGAGGCGCGCGGTGCGGTGGAACGTAAGCGAGGAGATCGTAGCGCGCGGTCGCGCCATTGGCAAAGGCGATCTCGCGCTTGCCGGGATCAACTGCACGAACCGCGTGCTCGGGGTGATACCCGATTCCCTTTGCCTCGATCATTGCGCGCAGCGCGGCGGAGACTTGCGGGCCCGCCACTGGCATCGGACCGGGCTCGACTGTGTAGAGGTCCACCTCGATGCGGCTCCGCAACCCGCGCCGCCGGAAGTCGTACTCGAGCAGCATGGCCGCTTCGTTGGGTGCTGCCGGACATTTGAAAGGCATCGCGGCGACCAGCACCACGATGCGGCCCCGGCTCACCGTCAGGCGCGCATCCCTCAGCGCCTCGGCGCCGGCAAGCGCATAGAAGTTGTGACCGCCCGCGGCGAGCCCTGGTACAAGCTCAGGCGCGAGTTCGGCGCCCAGCGCAATGACGAGATAGTCCCCGCTGATCTCGCTGCCGTTGACGCGGACCTTGCGCGCGGTCGGATCGATGCTTTCCGCCGCGCCTTGCACCAGTTCGATGCCGCGACGCACCAGGCGCGCGGTGGGCCGGCTGATGCTCTCCGGCGTGCGCTCGCCGATCATCAGCCATAGCAACGACGGGGAGAAGACGTGACTGGTTTCGCGTTCGACCAGAATGACGCGGTGCTCGCGCGCAAGTCCCTTGCGCAAGCGGTGCGCCGCGACGATACCGCCGACGCCGCCGCCCAGCACGACTACGGTTTTTCCCTGTGCCATGGTTTCTCCTCAGCATCCACTCGACATTATAGTAGCCCGCGGACACCTTTTCCCTAGGAGTTTGTCGGACTTCGGGCCGACAAACTCCTCAGGCAAAACCGCCTGCCGGAAAACGGCGAAAAAGGGTCATGGAAACACGAACTCAACGCTGTTCCTGTCGCCCATCGCGGTCCAACAGGGCGTGTTCCATCAGGTCTCATGTCAAATCTTCAGGCGGTTTTGCTTTAGCAGCCTGTCGGGATGCCAAGTCCGACAGGCTGCTAGAACGCATAGCGCAGCGTCACGTACAGGTTGTCGTTGTCCTTGAGCGCGCCGAACATCCCGCCGCCGCTGCCGCCAAAGAAGTTCGCGCCCGCCTCGACCCAGAAATTGTCGGTGACCGCATAGCGCACGGATGGAATGATCAGCCGGTCGCTGCTGCTCAGGCCGAGGAAAGCGAACACGTTGAGGATCACGGTCTGATGCCGGTAGAGCTGGGTGAAACGCACCGTGGCGATGGTTCGCAGCCTCTCCTTGCGCGGGAAACCGGCCGGTAACGCCGCGACATAGGCTCCATAGTCGCTCATCCGCTCCGCATAGAGCTGCACGCCGAGAGTCGTGTCCTCGACGAGCTGTCGCGAATAGCCGACGAGCGCGCGCAACTGGCTGTTCTCGACGGACGGATCCGTTCCGCTGCGATCCTCCCGCGAATCGTAGTAGCCGGCTTCAAGGGTAAGCACGCTTTTGCCGAACGACCCGCCCAGGCTCGCGCCGTAGGTGTGCAGGCGGGGGTAGCGCCCGACGATTTCGGTCGCGCCGAAACGGTAGGCGGGGCTGCGGAAATGGGTGCGCGCCGCGTAGCCGGCGAGCTCCCAGTTGTCCCAATATCCATAAATCTTCCCCGAGACCTCCAATCCTCCCGGATCGCTGTGCGGTTCGACGAGCAACCGGGACGGCCCGGCGGGTAGCGGGTCGTCGAACACGAAGCGGCGCCTGTCGGGCAGCGCGTCCGGCCGGAATTCGGCGACCACGAGTTCCAGGTTGAACGGACCGGGGAAGAGGCTTGCCTTCGCGGCATCGCTGCCGAGCTTGAGATACTCCAGCGGCTGCCCGGTGAAGAAGGCGCTCCAGTCCTTCGGGAAAGTATCGTTGATGAAAAGAAGGTCGCCCACGCCCCAGGTGATCACTTGCCGCCCGACGCGCAGGGCAGCTTTTTCCGCAACGAGATCGCCGTAGAACTCGCGCGCTTTGCCGGTTGTAGTGGCGAGAACGGCGTCCCGCGCGAGATCAAATTGCCCTGAAAACGCGGCTGCACCGCCTGCTGTGCTTCCTTCCACCTTGAGGCGGGCGCGCAAGTCGGAAGCGGCGAGCCTGCATGCGGTGCCCGCGGGGCAGGTCACGTCGCCGAGCCGCGCCGCAACGTGGCCTTCGATGTACCCGCCGAGCGAGAAGCCCTCGGCGCCCGGCGCGGGGACGCTCAGCGCCGCGATGGCAAGCGCGCCAGCCGCCGACGTCCAGGGACGAGCGAATCGCCGCGGGCGGCTCTGCGCCATCGACATCGCCTCACTTGATCCACTGCCTCGGCGGGTCGCGCAGGTAGCGCTCGGTGAACACCTCCTGGCTCAGGCCCACGCCGTATTCGACTTCCTGGAACGCGACCTCGGTGCGATGCCCGGTCTGGAGATTCTTCATGGTCCGCGCCGTCACGGTCCAATGTTTGCCCGCCTGTTTCACGCTGCCGGCGGTGAAGACGCGGATCAACTCGTTGCGGGCGTTGTAATACTCCTCCTTGAGCGGTACCCAGCGCTCGCGGTCGATCCAGGATACCCGCCGCACGTAGTCGAGCGGCGTCTTGGGCCGGCTTTCCAGAACGTAAGCAGGACGGCCTTCGAAATCCTCCTTGCGGAGCAGCGCGTGGGTCTCCTCATCGAGATCGCGGCCCGACACGTCCTCGTAGGTGAAGTCGGAACCTACGAACGAAGAACGCTTGTCGTCGGCCGCGATGCGGCGCACCGCCTTCACCGCGGGGATGAAGATCCAGCGGTCGTCCTCCTTCGCTGGATATTTCCAGACCATGAACGTCGTGCCCTTGACGTCCGCCGGCGCGTGGAAATAGATGTAATAGCGCTGATCGCCTCCCGCCCGCCCCAGGTTCAGGCGCAGCATGGTCAACTCGCGGTTGCGCGCATTGCCTTCCGGGTTGACGAGCTTCATCGCGATCCTCGCCCGCATGTCGTTTCCGGCGTAGTAGAAGGCCTCCAAGGATCGTCGTGCGATCTCCTCCCCGGTGGGCTCGGAGACCTGCGCGCCGTTCGATGCGGTCGAGGCCCACAGCACGCCGAGTAGCGTCAATCCTCGCAGAATTGCGATCATCATTACTCCTTTCATGCAGCGGTGCGGCCGCCGGCGATCGCGCGCCCGCCAAACAGCCACGGCCGGGCGAGCACCACGAGCGCGGGCAGGTAAAGAATGGTGAGCGTCGCACTGAGCAGCATCATGCTGACGATGAAGGCGCCGACCGTCACGTACGGCGTGAGCGGCGCGAACAGCATGACCGAAAACGCGGCGGCAAAAAGCACCGCGTTGCGCATCACGCCCTTGCCCGGTCGGGACGCCGTCCACGCGAGCGCCTCCCTCACCGCGTCCGCAGAAGCCGCGCCGCCCGCGTCGTCGAGCCGCTGCCGGAAACGGCTGATGAAATGGATCGAGAAATCGACCGCCATGCCGAGCGAGAGGCAGGAGAGCACCGAGATCGGCATGTCGAAGTCCTTGCCGGCGAACCCCACGACGCCATAGATGAGCAGCACCGTGAAAAGCAATGGCACATACCCCAGGAGCGCCCACTTCACCGAGCGGAAATTCACCACCAGGATGGCGAATACCGCTCCGAGCGCGAGGAGGAACCCCAGTAGCATGTCCCACAGCACCTCGTTGTTCCACACCAGGTTGAAGTAGGCGATGCCCGCGGGCTTGAATTCCATTTCACTGGGATGGCGGCGCTTATAATCCGCCACCGCATCGATCACATCCTGCATCGCGCGCGCGTCCCAGGTCTTGAGTTGCACCCAGATGTTCGCGCGCTGAAAGGGGTAGTCCACAACGTTGTCCAGGTCCGCGGGCTTCGCCGACATGCTGAACAGAAAGAGGTACTGGCCGATGGTCTCCGCGGAATCGGGGATCGCGTCGAACCGGGGGTCATCCCCATTGAGCACGCGGTTGATCCGCTTGACGTAATCCGCGACGGATACGGTCTTGCCCACCACCGGCAAGCGCTCCAGGTGGCGCTGCAGTCCCTCGAGGTAGCGCATCGCCTCTGGAGTTTTCATGTCATCCGGTCGTTTGGCTGCGGCGACTACGTATCCCAGCGATGTTCCCCCCAGTGCCTGGTTGATCACCCGATCCGCCACGCGCACGTCGGCATCGGATTTGAACCAACCCACAAGGTTGTTGTTGACTACGATGCGGGAGACGCCGGCAAGCGCAACGGCCACGAGCGCGAGTCCGGCAATCGCCGTGGCGAGCGGCCGCCGTGCGCCCACGCCGGCGATTTTTCTCAGCGTGAGGGCCACCGGATCCGTCGCGGTGTCTTCGCTCACGGAAGCCTGTGCCAATGCCCGGTCCGGAATCAGCGTGAGGATGGCGGGAATGAGAGAGAAGCTGAGCAGCCGCAGCGCGAGCGTGCCGAACACCACCACGCCGCCGAATACCTTCACGGGAACGATCTTCATGAACAGCAGCACCGCGAAGCCGGCGGCGGTCGCCAGCGCGGTGTAGCGCACCGGCCGGCTCACCGCCGCGATCGTCTCGCGGATCACCCGCGGCTTGTCGCCGGACTCCCGGAAGCGGAAGTAGAACTCGTTGAAGATGTGGATGCTGTCGGTCGCGATCGCCATCAGGAACACCGGCGCCATCGAGCTCATGATGTGCACGGGAAAGCCCAGGCCGACGAGCAGTCCCATCGACCAGATGATCGCGGCCATGGCGACCAGCATCATGGTGCCTGCGAGCGCCAGGTTGCGGAACATGTAGTAGATGGCGGCGAACATGATCATGCCCGCGATCGGCGAGAAGATGCCCATCAGCTTGAACATCTCCGCGCCGAAAGTGTCGCGCGCCACCGGGTCCCCGGCGATGTAATAGCGCTCCCCGCCGGCCTGCGCGCCGACGATCTCGCGGATCCGGTCGGCCACTTCCTTGCCGTTTGCCCCCTTTTCCAGCGGCACGTAAATGGCGGCGGTCCTGGCGTCGCGGGAAATGATGCGATCGAGGAAGAGCGGGTTCTCGAAGAGGGTCCTGCGCAGCGCGGCCAACTCCTCGGGCGTTTCCGGGATGCGGTTCACCAGCGGCCCCACCCTCAAACCGTCCGCAGCGGCGGTCACGTTGTCGATGGTGGTGAAGCTCGACACGTCGCGCGCCGCGACACCCTTGATCTGCATGGTTGCGGCGGTGATATCGCGGATCTTGCGCAGCGTGTCCGGGTTGAGCGCGCCTTTTTCGTTGACCACCCCCACGACGATCGTATCCTCGTAGAGGCGGAACGTACGGTCCACGCTGTCGTTCCACACCCGCACCTCGGAAGTGGGGGGCAGCATGTTCTTGGGGTTGGTGTCCGTCCGCATGCCCGGCATGGGCGAGAGGAACGCCAGCGTCACGAGGACGGTCAGCGCCAGCACGAGCTTCGGATGCCGGATGGAGAACTCGGTGAGATTCGCCTTGAACACTGGTCGTCCTTTTACCGGGGCAGGATGGCGGTCGCGGCAACCGCACCTGGTGTCGGGAAGTGCACACGCTGTTCCGGGCGACACCCGGGGGATGCGATGGTCGGCGTGCCGGCCGCCGCGGCACCTCAGAACACAAGCACCTTATCGGCCCATTGCGTCCAGGTAGTCAGCTCGTCGAGCGTGCTGCGGTTCGCGCCCTCGGCGAGCTCGACTTCGCCGATCCCGCGCGCATCCATGCAGGTGCCGCATACGCCCATCCGGCCGTTCTGCCGGGCGACCCGGTTCAGCATCAACTGCACGTTGTAATAACCCGCGGGCACCTTCTGCCCGGCCTTGGCGCAGCCCGCCGCATCGCCCATGAGAAAGACGCGCACTTCCTCGCCGTCGCGGGCGGACAGCGCCCCGGCGAGCCGCAGCGCGTTGTAGCTGCGCTCGGTGCCGTACGGCGGGTCGTTCAGGATAAATAACGTTTTCATCTCGCGCTCCCGCGTCCTTTCCCCGGGCTGGCAACAGCACGGCATGTCTGCCTGCCGGCCGCTCGCCGCCATTAAATAAAGTAATCATAAGAATATTTGAATACAGCGTCAAGCCAGACGTGCTGCACCGGTGACGTGGATCAAACCGCGGGCGGGCCGCGGACGAAAGCGCGAGTGAGAAAACGCTACTCGCCGGCGTCAACGGGCAGGCGCCGTGCTTTCCACTCCGGGTAGCCGTCCTCCAGGCGCCGCGCGTGGAACCCCCGCCTTCTCAGTTTCTTCACCGCGTCGACCGCCAGCATGCAGTACGGGCCGCGGCAGTAAGCCACGATTTCCCGGTCCCTGGAGAACTGCCTGAGTTTGCGCGGAAAGGCCTCGAGCGGGACGTTGATTGCGCCCCGGATATGGCCGGCGCGATACTCGGCGGGCGGGCGGACGTCGATCACGAGCGCGCGCTTGGTGCGTACCAGCCTCAGCAATTCCTCGCGCCGCACGGGCGTGAGCCCCTCGCCGTCCGCGAGCTGCTCGCGCACGATGCGGTCGATCTCCGCCAGGTACAGCTCGCCGACACGCCGCAAGGCGGTGAGCAGGGCGACCGGAGTCTGGGAATCGCTCAGGCTGTAGAACACCTGCAACCCTTCCTTGCGCGAGCGCACCAGGCCTCCTTCGCGCAGCACCTGCAGGTGGTGGGAGGTGTTCGCGACGGAATTACCGACGCTCGCCGCGAGCGCCTCCACGCTGCGCTCTCCCTGCGCGAGCGCCTCGAGCAGCTCGAGACGGCCGGGATGCGCGAGCGCCTTGGCGACGCGGGCGAGGTGTTCGAACAGCTTTTTCTTGGGAGTAGGGGCGCGGGACAAGGTCGGCTCGGGCAAAACTGGACATCGCCACACGCCGGCCGCGATACCTCCCGCCGTGCGCGATCCGGCGGACGCGGTCAGCCGCGGCGCATGCTGTCGAAGAAATCAGCGTTGTTCTTGGTCGCGCGGATCTTGTCGAGCAGGAATTCGGTCGCCTCCAGCTCGTCCATCGGGTAGAGGAGCTTGCGTAGCACCCACAGCTTCTGCAGGATGTCGGGCTTCAGCAGCAGCTCCTCGCGGCGCGTGCCGGAGCGGTTCACGTTGATCGCGGGGAAGATGCGCTTCTCGTACATGCGCCGGTCAAGGTGGATTTCCATGTTGCCGGTGCCCTTGAACTCCTCGTAGATCACGTCGTCCATCCGCGAGCCGGTGTCGATCAGCGCGGTGGCGAGGATGGTGAGCGAACCGCCTTCCTCGATGTTGCGCGCCGCGCCGAAGAAGCGCTTCGGCCGCTGCAGCGCGTTCGCGTCGACGCCGCCGGTGAGCACCTTGCCGGAGGCGGGTACCACGGTGTTGTAGGCGCGCGCGAGCCGCGTGATCGAGTCGAGTAGGATCACGACGTCTTTCTTGTGCTCGATCAGGCGCTTTGCCTTTTCGATCACCATTTCGGCGACCTGCACGTGGCGCGTGGCGGGCTCGTCGAAGGTCGAGGACACCACCTCGCCCTTCACCGAGCGTTGCATCTCGGTCACTTCCTCCGGGCGCTCGTCGATGAGCAGCACGATCAGCACGACCTCGGGATGGTTCGAGGTGATCGCGTGCGCCATGTGCTGCAGCATCACGGTCTTCCCGGCCTTGGGCGGAGAGACGATCAGCCCGCGCTGGCCCTTGCCGATCGGCGCGATGATGTCGATGATGCGCCCGGTGATGTTCTCCTCGGCCTTGATGTCCCGCTCGAGCCTCATGTGCTGGTTCGGATGCAGCGGCGTGAGGTTCTCGAACAGGATCTTGTGCTTCGACTGCTCGGGCGACTCTTCGTTGACCTTGTCGACTTTGACCAGCGCAAAATAGCGCTCCCCGTCCTTGGGCGTGCGGATTTCGCCCTCGATCGTGTCGCCGGTGTGCAGGTTGAAGCGGCGGATCTGCGACGGGCTCACGTAGATGTCGTCGGTACCGGCGAGGTAGGAAGTATCCGGCGAGCGCAGGAAGCCGAAGCCGTCGGGCAGCACTTCGAGGGTGCCGCCGCCGTAGATCGATTCGCCCCTGCGAGCCTGGTTCTTGAGCAGCGCGAAGATGAGCTCCTGCTTGCGCATGCGGTTCGCGCCGTCGATCTCGTTCTTGATCGCCATCTCCAGCAGCTCGCTGACGTGGAGACTCTTGAGGTCAGATAAATGCATAAGAAAACGGACTCAACATACCGTGAAAACCCGGGGAAAAAGGATAACGGCGGGAGAAGGATCCCGGCCGCTGAACCGTTCTGCCGCCGCAGAGTCTTCGTTCAGCGCCGGATTTGAGGTTAAAGGGTTCAGATGTGGCTGTCAATAAACGCAGTCAGCTGTGATTTGGAAAGCGCGCCCACCTTGGTCGCCTCGACGTTGCCGTTCTTGAAGAGCATCAGGGTCGGAATGCCGCGGATGCCGAACTTGGGCGGTGTCTGCTGGTTCTCGTCGATGTTGAGCTTCGCCACCTTGAGCCGCCCCGCGTACTCCTGGGCGACCTCGTCGAGTATGGGGGCAATCATCTTGCACGGCCCGCACCATTCGGCCCAGTAGTCGACCAGCACCGGCGTCGGTGACCGCAGCACCTCGGGTTCGAATGTCTCGTCAGTAACGTAATGGATATGCTCGCTCATGGTGAAATAGCCATACCGACAGTACGGGAAGCGCCACAGGACGCGTGGCCACAGGGACTTTCTCGCTTATGCTAACCAAAATCCCGTGATTTGGGAAGCGTGCGCCGCTACTCCCCGAGCGGCGTATGCTCCCGTTTTGCTAAAATGGGGTCTCGGCCGCGGATTTCAAGCACACCGATTTTCCAAAGGAATACTATGACTTACGTTGTCACGGAGTCCTGCATCAAGTGCAAGTATACCGATTGCGTTGACGTCTGCCCGGTGGATTGCTTTCGCGAAGGTCCGAACATGCTCGTGATCGATCCCGACGAGTGCATTGACTGCACGTTGTGCGTCGCGGAATGCCCGGTGGAGGCGATTTTCGCCGAAGACGACGTGCCCGACGGTCAGCGCCAGTTCACTGCACTGAACGCCGAGCTCGCCAAGGTGTGGAAACCGATCATCGAGAAAAAAGGCGCGCCTTCCGACGCTGACGAGTGGAAGGACGTGAAGGAGAAGCTCAAGTATCTCGAGCGCTGATCGTGCGTCTGCACATCGCCCGTCGCCGCGACGCGGACACACCCGCAGCGCCGTAGCCATTCCATCCAGCGGTTTCGCGTATGCGGGCGGACCTCGCACGGCGGATCGAGAACGGGTGCATGGTCCTGACGCCCAACCGGCGCCTCGCCGCGCATCTCGAGCGCGAGTTCAACCTTGCGCAGATCGCCGCCCGCCGCGCCGTCTGGCCTTCCGCAGAAATCGTTTCGTACTCGACGTGGCTCGAGCGCGCGTACGCCGGGCTCGGGCGGCTGGACGCCGGCGAGTCGCTGCTTTCGGAAGCGCAGGAGCTTGCGCTGTGGGAGCGGGTGGTCTGCGCCTCGCCGCAGGCGGAAGCGCTGCTCAGCCCCGCCGCCGTGGCGCGCGCGGCACGCGAGGCGTGGCGCATCCAGCACGCGTTCCGCATCGACCTCGTGCGCTGCGCTCCGGCCCTCGACGAGGATGCCACTGCGTACACGGCGTGGGCGGCGCGCTTCAGGCAGATCTGCCGCGAGCGGCGCTGGCTCGACGCCGCGGCGCTTCCCGACGCAATCGCGGCGGCGCTCGCCTCGAAGCCGCTCGCCGGGCCCGGGGAGATCGTGCTTTACGCGTTCGGCGAGCTCAGCCCGCAACAACGCGCGGTGTTCGATGCCTTGCGCCGGAGCGGCCGGCGCGTTTCGGAGCTCGAGCCGGAGGCTCGCGCGGGGCGGGCGGCGTGCACGGCCTACGCGGACGCCGAGACCGAGCTCACCGCGGTCGCGAGCGCGGTGCGCGAAACGCTCGACGCCGATCCCGCGGCGCGCGTCGGCGTGATCGTGCCCGATCTCGCGAGGCGGCGCGCCGATCTCGTCCGGATCTTCGACGACGTGCTCGATCCCGCACGCGTCGTGTCGGGCTCGCGCGGGTACGCGCGCCCTTTCAACGTTTCGCTCGGCCAGCCGCTCGCCGATTATCCGTTGGTTCACTGCGCCCTGCTCGTGCTCGCGTTCGCGCGCAACGATCTGCCGCTGGGTGACACGGGCTCGCTGTTGCGCAGTCCCTTCATCGCCGCGGCGGAGCAGGAACTTGTCCGACGCGCGCTGCTCGACGCGGTTTTGCGGGAACGCGGGCAGGCGAGCGTGACGCTCGGCGCCCTGCGCGCGGCGGCGCGCGGCAGGAACGCCTCCGATCCCTGCGCCTCACCGCTGCTCGCCGGGCGGCTCGAGCAGTGGACGCCGCTTGCGAGAAGCGCGACGCGGCTGCGCCAGCCGCCCTCGGCCTGGAGCGCGACTTTCCTGCAACTGCTGTCGGCGCTGGGCTGGCCCGGCGAGCGCGCGCTGGACAGCGCGGAATACCAGACTCTGGAGAAGTGGCGCGACGCGGTCGCGGGGCTCTCGCAGCTCGATCTCCTCACTTCACGCATCGGCTACGACGAAGCGCTCGCGGCGCTGAAGCGCCTCGCCGCCGACACGCCGTACCAGCCCGAATCGCCCGAGGTGCCGGTGCAGGTGCTGGGCGTGCTGGAGGCGACCGGGCTGGAGTTCGACGCGCTGTTCGTGACCGGACTCACGGATGAGGCGTGGCCCGAGCCTCCGCGCCCCGATCCGTTCTTGCCGCTCGCGCTGCAGCGCGCGGCGGGCGTGCCTCATGCCTCCGCCGAATGGAACCTCGCGTTCGCGCGGCGCACGACCGCGGCGTGGCTTGGCGCAGCGGCGATCGTACGGCTCAGCCATCCTCTGCGCGACGGCGACAGGGAGTTGAGCGCGAGTTGCCTGCTGCGCGGCGTTGCGGAAGATGAGCCGACCGGGCGCGCCGCACCGTTCTTCCGCGAGACGATTTTCGCCGCGCGCGCGGTCGAGACGCTCGCCGACTTCACCGCGCCGGCGTTGCCGCCGGGCGTCGAAGCGCGGGGCGGCGCCGACCTGTTCAAGAATCAGGCCGCGTGCCCGTTCCGGGCCTTCGCCATTCATCGCCTCGGCGCTGCCGCGCTCGAAGCGGCGCGGGTGGGGCTCGACGCCCGTGACCGCGGCGGGCTCGTGCATCTGGCGGCGTTCGACCTGTGGCGCGAGCTGAAGAGCCACGCGTGCCTGCTGGCCGCAGACGACGCGGAGCTCGCCGCCGCCGTTGACCGCGCGGTTGCGCGCGCAGTGGAAAGCGCGAAAAAGAAGCGTCCGGACGTGATGACCGATGCGTTCGCCGCGCTCGAGCGCGAGCGCGTGAGCGGGCTACTGCTCAGGCTGCTTGCGCTCGAGAAGCGCCGCGCGCCGTTCGAGGTGCTGGCGCGCGAAGCTCCGCGCCCGGTCAGCGTCGCCGGAGTGAAGGTGTCCACGCGCCTCGACCGCATCGACCGGCTCGGCGACGGCGCGCACGTGATCCTCGATTACAAGACCGGGAGAGACATCGACGTCGCGCAATGGCTGGGCGAGCGCCCCGACGAGCCGCAGCTTCCGCTCTACACCGCAAGCGGCCGCGGCGATCCCGCCGCGGTGGCCTTCGTGCAACTGCACGCGCAGGGCGTGCGCTTCGAGGGACTGTCGCGCGCGGCATCGGTGTTGCCCGACGTGAGGGCGTTCGCCGGCTCCAGGGCGGCGGACGGTTACGCCGGCTGGAGCGAGCTGCTGGTGAGCTGGCGCACGGTGCTCGAGAACCTCGCGCGCGAGTTCCTCGCGGGACGCGCCGAGGTCGCCCCCAAGGACTATCCCGCGACGTGCCGGCACTGCGATCTCGGCATGCTGTGCCGCGTGCAGGAGCTCAGGGAACGCGGACCGGTGGCGCCAGGCGGGAACGGCGATGAATGAGACGGCGGCTGAAGGCGATCCCGAAAGGCTGCGCGCGGAAGACGCTCTAGCACGGCGCGCGGCGCTCGACGTCACGCGCTCGTTCATCGTGCAGGCGCCCGCGGGTTCGGGGAAGACCGGGCTCCTCATCCAGCGCTATCTGGCGCTGCTCGCGCACGTCGAGGCGCCGGAGGAAATCGTCGCGATCACCTTCACCAGGAAAGCCACCGCCGAGATGCGCGCCCGCGTGCTCGAAGCGCTCGCCGCGGCCGGGAACGCGGCGCCTCCGGACGAGCTGCACCAGCGCGTGAGCTGGGAACTCGCGCGCGCGGCACGCGCGCGCGACGGGGAAGCGCAGTGGAATCTCGCGGACAACCCCAACCGGCTGCGCATCCAGACCATAGACTCGCTCTGCCGCTGGCTCACGTTGCGACTGCCGGTGCTCTCCGGCTTCGGCGCGCAGCCCGAAGCGATCGAGGACGCGCAGGATCTGTATCTCGAAGCGGCGCGGCGCACGCTCGCCGGGCTCGACGCTAGA
This sequence comes from Betaproteobacteria bacterium, assembly GCA_016199485.1. GTDB lineage: Bacteria > Pseudomonadota > Gammaproteobacteria > Burkholderiales > SG8-41 > JACQGO01. The sequence goes on along the minus strand of JACQGO010000164.1, from coordinate 9,359 downwards.
TGCGAATGGTCGGGCCACGTCGCGCGCATCTTGAAGCGCCTCGACAACCACGTCGAGCGCGCACAGGGGTTGATCGCGGACATGTTGCGCGTGCGCGACCAGTGGATACGTTCGGTGCTCGATCCGCGCGGCAGGCACCGCGCGGCGCTCGAGACCGCGCTCGCCAACGCCACGCGCGACGCGCTCGCGAGCCTCCTCGTGCTGTGCCCGCTCGAAGCGCGTGCCGCGCTTCCCGCACTCGCGGACTACGCGGCCGAAAACCTTGAGGCGGCAGGTCGTGAGTCGCCAATCCGCGCCTGCCGCGCGCTCGCGATGATCCCCGGCGCCGCCCCCGAGGATCTTGAGGCGTGGCGCGGCCTCGCCGAACTGCTGCTCACGCAAAGCGGCGAGCCGCGGAGCAGGATCGATGCGGGAATCGGGTTCACTGCTCCGGCCGGCGCGAAGGGCGCGCAGAAGGAGCGCCGCGCCGCGGCGATTGCCGCCCTCAAAGAGATCATCGCGCGGCTCGCGCCGCACCGTACCTTCGTCGAGCAACTGCACTTCACGCGCACGCTGCCGCCCGCGGCCTACAGCGATGCGCAGTGGGATGCGGTCGAAGCGCTGGTCGGCCTGCTGCCGGTCGCGGTCGCCGAGCTCGAGGTGCTGTTCAAGGAGCGCGGGCAGGTGGACTTCACCGCCGTGGCGCAGGCAGCGGTACGCGCGCTGGGCGAGCCGGGCTCGCCTACGGATCTCGCGCTCGCGCTTGACTACCGCATCCGCCACATCCTCGTGGACGAGTTCCAGGATACCTCGTGGAGCCAGCACGACCTGCTTGCGGGGCTCACCGCCGGCTGGGCGGCGGGCGATGGCCACACGCTCTTCGTGGTTGGCGATCCGATGCAGTCGATCTACCGTTTTCGCAAAGCCGAGGTCGGGCTCTACATGCGCGCGTGGCACCACGGCATCGGCGCGGTGAAACTGGAGCCGCTGAGGCTCGCGGTCAACTTCCGCTCGACGCGCGCGATCATCGAGTGGTTCAACCGCGCGTTCGCAGCCGTGCTGCCCGATGAGGAGGACCTCGCGAGCGGCGCGGTGCCTTTCGCGCGTTCGGTTGCCGAGGATTCCGCTGTCGCGAGCGTGACGCCGCAATTTCATCCGCTGCCCGCGGGCGATCGCGATGCGGAGGCGCGGCTCGTCGCCGAGATCGTGCGGCAGGCGCGTGCGCAGGATCCCGCGCAGACGGTCGCGATCCTCGTGCGTGCGCGCGGCCACCTCGCCGCGATCGCGCCTGCGCTCAAGGCCGCGGGGCTCAGGTTCCAGGCGATCGAGATCGAGAAACTCACGCACCGGCCGCTGGTGCAGGACCTGCTCGCCTTGACGCGCGCGCTGGTTCACCCCGCCGATCGCATCGCGTGGCTCGCAGTGCTGCGCGCGCCGTGGTGCGGGCTCGCGCTCGCCGATCTCGACGCGCTCGCGGGCCACGACCACGCTGCCGCACTGTGGACGCTGATGGACGAGAACGCGTGCAAGGCGCGGCTCTCCGAGGACGGCACGGCGCGGCTCGCGCGCGTGCGCGGGGTGCTCGGCGCGGCGCTTGCCTCGCGCCGGCGCGAGCCGTTGCGGCGCTGGATCGAGGGCGCGTGGCTCGCGCTCGGCGGCCCGGCCGCCGCCGAGAATGCGACCGACCTCGAGGACGCGCAGGTGTTTTTCGCGGCGCTGGAGGAGATGGACGAGGGCGCCGATGTCCCCGATCTCGATCTGCTCGCCGCGCGTGTCGAGGAGCTTTACGCGCTGCCGGACGCCGACCGCGAGGCGCCGCGCGTGCAGCTCATGACGATCCATAAGGCGAAGGGATTGGAGTTCGACACCGTGATCGTGCCGGGGCTCGGCTACCCGCCGCGGCGCGAGGAGCCGAAGCTGCTCGCGTGGCTCGAGCGCCCGCGCGAGGCAGGGGAGCCCGACCTGCTGCTCGCGCCGATCAAGGAGGCGGCCGAGAGGGACGACGCGGTCTACCGCTACCTGAGGGACCTCGAACGCGTGAAGGAGGAGCACGAGGCAGCACGGCTGCTCTACGTCGCCGCGACGCGCGCAAGATCGCGGCTGCACCTGATCGGCCAGGTCGATTGGAACGCCAAGGCGCTCAAACCCAGGCCGCGCTCGCTGCTCGAACACCTGTGGCCGGTGGTCCGCGCGGCGTTCGAGGAGGTCGTGCAGTCGGCGGCTACCGAAAACGGCGAATGCGCTGCGGCGGCACGGACGCCGCCCGCGTTCATCCGCCGCTTCGCGCCGGGCTGGAGGCCGCCCGCGCCGCCCGCGTCGCTCGACTGGAAGCAGCCCGCGGCGCCCGCCGGTATGGGCAGGAGCCTGCACGATCAGGTCGAGTTCTCGTGGGCTTCGGAGACCGCGAAACACGTCGGCACCGTGGTGCACCGCTTCCTGCAACGGATCGCCGAGGAAGGGCTCGACCAGTGGGATGCGCCGCGCATCGCCGCGATGCAGCCGGTGTTCGGGCGCGATCTCGCGCGCCTGGGTGTCCCCGATGCGGAAATGAAGGACGCGATGGCGCGCGTCGCCGCTGCGCTCGGCGCGAACCTGACGCACGCGCGCGGCCGCTGGGTGCTCGGCGCGTATCCCGAGGCGCGCTCCGAGCTCAAGCTCACAGGCGTGATCGGCGGCGAGATCGTGAGCGTCGCAATCGACCGCACCTTCGTCGACGAGCACGGCACGCGCTGGATCGTGGACTTCAAGACGAGCGTGCACGAGGGCGCGGATGTCGAGGGTTTTCTCGACAACGAGCGCCTCCGTTATCGCGCGCAGCTCGAGCGGTACGCGGCGCTCGTGCGCGGCCTCGACGCGCGTCCGCTCAGCCTCGGGATCTATTTTCCGCTGCTGAACGGCTGGCGCGAGTGGTCGTTCGGCGACGCGCGCCCGTAGGCTGCGGGCGGGCCGGGCGCGGCGCGGGCCACGTGCGCCGGCGCGCTCCTTTGGCTCACTGCGCGGGCTCGAGCCGCGCGAGCACGCCGTCGGGGTGGTCGGTGAGCAGGTAGAGGTAGCCGTCGGGGCCCATGCGCACGTCGCGGATGCGGCCGATCGCGTTCTTGATCAGGCGTTCCTCCTTCACGACCTTCTCGCCCGCGAGCTCGAGCCGCACCAGCATCTGGTCGCGCAGCGCGCCGACGAAAAGATTCCCGCGCCAGTGCGGGAAGCGCTCTCCGGTGTAGAACGCCATCCCGGAAGGGGCGATCGACGGCACCCAGTGGTAGAGCGGCTGTTCCATGCCCGGTTTGTGCGTGCCTTCGCCGATCCTGGTGCCGGTCCCGTAGTTCACGCCGTACGTGATCACCGGCCAGCCGTAATTGCGGCCGGCGCGGATCACGTTGATCTCGTCCCCGCCCTGGGGCCCGTGCTCGTGCGTCCACAACTCTCCGGTGCGCGGGTGCAGCGCAGCGCCTTGCATGTTGCGATTGCCGAGGGTGAATTTCTCGGGCCTCGCGCCGGCGCGGCCCATGAACGGGTTGTCCGTGGGCACGCGCCCGTCATCGTGCAGCCGGATGACCGAGCCCGCGTGGTCGTCGAGCCGCTGTGCGCGCTCCATCTCGCCGCGGTCGCCAAGCGTGAGATAAAGGTAGCCCTGGCGGTCGAACACGATGCGGCCGCCGAAGTGATACCCGGTGCGGGTCTTGGGCTGCATGCGGAACAGCACCTGAGTCTCGACGAGACGATGGCCGTCGAGCCTGGCGCGCAGCGCCTCGGTTCCCCACCCGCCGTCGCTGTACCCGGCGTACGAGAGATAGATCCAGCCGTTGTCCGCATAACGCGGATGGAGCACTACGTCGAACAATCCGCCCTGGCCCACTGCGGCGACGCGCGGCGCGCCTTCGAGCGGCCTGGCATCGAGCCTGAAGTCCTTCGACACGATGCGCAGCCGTCCGGGACGCTCGGTCACCAGCATGCGCCCGTCGGGAAGCCAGGCGATCGACCAGGGATGCTCGAGGCGCTCGACCAGGGTCACCACGCGGAAAGCATGCTTCTCGGACCGGTGCACGCGGGGTTCGCCGGGGAGCGCGGCGCGGGCCACGGCGCTCGCGCAGCAGGCGAGCGCGAGGGCGGCAGCGAAAAATATGTCGACGCTGCGGCGCTTCATGGCGATTCGCGCAACCGTCTCCCCGACCGGAAATGATGTCGCAGCAGGCGTGACGAAGGCATGCGCGGCCGCCCGCGTTTCATTATGTTGGGGGCTTAATCCACCGCAAGGTTTCTCCATTCCCGCTATCCTATGCTGACCCGTTTCCGGGCGCATGATCCAACGGAGAGGCTACCATGAACGACACCGTGAAGTACCTGCTCGACGAGCCGCGCATACCGAAATCCTGGTACAACCTCATGGCGGACCTGCCTTCCCCGCCGCCGCCGGTGCTGCATCCGGCAACCCACGAGCCGGTCGGACCCGACGACCTTGCGCCGCTCTTCCCGATGTCGCTGATTGCGCAGGAAGTCGCGACCGAGCGCGCGGTCGAGATTCCCGCGCCGGTGCGCGAAATCTACAAGCTGTGGCGCCCGACGCCGCTGTACCGCGCGCGGCGCCTCGAGAAGGCGCTCGATACCCCGGCGCGCATCTACTACAAGTACGAAGGCGCGAGCCCGGCGGGCTCGCATAAGCCCAACACCGCGGTCGCGCAGGCGTTCTACAACAAGGAGGCGGGCGTAAAGCGCATCACCACCGAAACCGGCGCCGGGCAATGGGGCTCTGCGCTCGCCTTCGCCGGGGCGCTCTTCGGCATTGAGGTGCAGGTATTCATGGTGCGCGTCTCCTGGGACCAGAAGCCCTACCGCAGGGCGTTCATGGAGACCTACGGTGCGCGCTGCGTGCCCTCGCCCTCGAACGAGACCGCGTCGGGCCGCGCGGTGCTCGCGAAGGACGCGCAGCACCCCGGCAGCCTCGGCATCGCGATCTCGGAAGCGGTCGAGGTCGCGGCGGGCCGCGAGGACACCAAGTACGCCCTGGGCTCGGTGCTGAACCACGTGCTGCTGCACCAGACGGTGATCGGGCAGGAGGCGCTCGCGCAGTTCGAGATCGCCGACGACTATCCCGACGTCATCGTCGGCTGCACCGGCGGCGGTTCCAACTTCTCCGGCATCGTATTCCCGTTCCTCGGCATCGAGCTGCGCGGCGGCAGAAAAGTGCGCGTCGTCGCGATCGAGCCCGCGGCCTGCCCCAGCCTGACGCGCGGGAAGTACGCGTATGACTACGGCGATACCGCGCATCTCACTCCGCTCGCCAAGATGTACACGCTCGGCTCGGCGTTCACTCCGCCGGGATTCCACGCGGGCGGGCTGCGCTATCATGGCATGGCCCCGCTCGTGAGCCATCTGAAGGAGCTCGCGCTGATCGAGGCGCGCGCCTACCACCAGACGAAATGCTTCGATGCCGGCGTGCAGTTCGCGCGCGCCGAAGGTATACTACCCGCGCCGGAAGCGAATCACGCGGTGCTCGGCGCGATCGAGGAGGCGCTCAAATGCAAGGAGGAGGGCGTCTCGCGCGCGATCCTCTTCAACCTGTGCGGCCACGGGCATTTCGACATGCAGGCGTATATCGACTACTTCGCCGGCAGGCTCGTGGACCAGAATTACGACGAGGGCGAGCTCGCGATGGCGCTCGCGGGCCTGCCTTCGGTCAGGGCGGCGTAGCCGTCGCGGCGCGGGGATCACTTCGCGTGCGGGACCGGCACCCGGACGCGTTATGCTGACGACCCGCACTCGATGGGAGGATCCATGGAACAGCCAGACTGGCTCTGGCCGGGGGACAAACGCATCGCGGTCGTGTTCAACGTCGCGTTCGAGGCGTGGTCCGAGGGCAAGGCGCCGGGCATCAGCCCGATGGGCAACCCGCTGCCGCCGGGCGTCGTCGACACCATGGCGATCTCATGGGCGGCCTACGGCGCGAAGCGCGGCATCTACCGCCTGCTCGAGTCGTTCGCGCGCTACGGGGCGAAGGCGAGCGTGATGACGAGCGCAGTGCTCGCCGAGCGCTCGCCCGAAGCGGTCAAGTCGGTCGCCGACGGCGGGCACGAAGTGCTGTCGCATTCCTACGCGATGGACGTGATGCCGGTGCTGATGTCGGAGGCGGAAGAACGGAAAAACATCCGGCGCTGCAGCGACCTCCTCGAAAAAGCGGCGGGCACCCGGGTGCGCGGCTGGATCAGTCCGCGCGGTACCCCGAGCCCCAACACCGCACGGCTGCTCGCGGAAGCGGGCTACCTGTGGTACGGCGACGTCTTCGACGACGATCTGCCTTACGTGCAGACGTTCGGCGAGCAACGCATCATCGCGATTCCGCTCGCGACCGATGTCAACGACATGCCCTCCATGAAGTACGGCGCGCCTCCCCGCGCGATGCTGGACGCGTTCGAAGAGCATCTCGCGCGGATTCTGCAGCGCGAGCAGGGACCGGTCATGATCGACGTCACCGCGCACGCGCACATCTTCGGCCGTCCGCACGGCGCCTACGTGTACGAGCGGATCATCGAGATGGCCGTCAACGCCCGCGACATCTGGGTCGCGACGCGGGGCGAGATCGCCGAGCACATGCTCGCGCTGCCCTAGCGTCGCGCGATCGCCGGAGGGCGAGCCGTCGCCCGGGCGGCGCGCTTTCCCCCGGCGGAGAACGCGCGCAATCGAGAAGGATGGCGCTGAAGACGGCGCGCCGTTCCACCAGAGGAGAGAAAGCCATGAAACGTGAGACCGTGATCGGCATCTGTTTCATCCTGTTGTGGCTTGCGGCGGCGGGCGCCGTTTATGCGCAGGCATACCCGGCTCGCCCGGTGCGCATGATCGTGCCGGTGCCGCCGGGCGGCAGCGTCGACGTGGTGGCGCGCATCGTGGGGCAGAGGATGAGCGAACTGATGGGCCAGAACGTGGTGATCGAGCATCGGCCGGGCGCTTCCACCAACATCGGCAACGAGCTCGTCGCGCGCGCCGCGCCCGACGGCTACACGCTGGTCATCAACACGATTCCCCTGGTGGTGAACCCGAGCATGTTCGCGAAGCTCTCGTACAACGTCGAGAAGGATTTTGCTCCGGTGTCGCTGGTGGTGGCCTACCCGTTCGTGCTCGCCGTGCACCCCTCGGTGCCGGCGAAGTCGGTGAAGGAGCTGATCGCGCTCGCGAAGGCGCATCCGGGCAAGCTCAACTATTCGTCCGCCGGCAACGGCACCAACCTGCATGTTGCGGCCGAGCTGTTCAAGGGGCTCTCCGGCACCGACATCGTCCACGTCCCGTATGCGGGCGGCGGGCCGGCACTGGTCGCGGTGCTGTCCGGCGAGTCCGACCTGAGCTTCCTCGCGCTGGTGGCGGTGCTCTCGCACATCAACGCCGGAAAGCTCCGCGCGCTGGGCGTGACCGGCCGCGAGCGTACCGCCGTGCTGCCCAATGTGCCGGCGATCGCGGAAGCGGGCGTTCCCGGCTATGAATTCACGAGCTGGGTCGGCATTCTCGCACCCGCTGCGACTCCGCGAAACATCGTCGCGGCGCTCAACGGTTACGCCGTGAAGGCGGCGCGCACGCCGGCCGTGAGCGAGCGCTTCGCCAGGGAGGGCGGCGTGGTCATCGCGAGCTCCCCCGCGGAGTTCGGCGCGCACATCAGGACGGAGCTCGCGCGCTGGGCGAAGGTGGTAAAGGAAAGCGGGATGCGCGCTGATTGACCGCGTGGTGCCGGCTTCACCGCGTGGAGCGCGCGGCCCCCGGCGTTCGTTTTCGCGGAAGCCGCATCGCGCTCGGTTACAATATGGCGACTTTCGAAGGGGAGCAGGACCGCAATGCTGATCGTCGACGCACAGGTTCACATCTGGGGCGCGAACACGCCGCAGCGGCCGTGGCCGGCGCGGCACAAGGCGCACCGCGAGGTGCCGATCGGCAAGGACGAGCTCCTGCGCGAGATGGACGCCGCGGGCGTCGACCGCGTCGTGATCGTGCCCCCCTCGTGGGAGGGCGATCGCAACGATCTCGCGCTCGCGGCGGCGCAGGCGCGCCCCACCCGCTTCGCGGTCATGGGCCGGCTCGATCCGGAAGCGCCCGGCGCGCGCGCCCTGATCGCGACGTGGCGCAGGCAGCCCGGCATGCTCGGGTTGCGCTTCACTTTTCACACGCCGCTGCTCGCGCCGCCGCTCACCGAAGGCCGCATCAACTGGGTATGGGCCGAAGCCGAAAAGGCCGGCGTCCCGATCATGGTGCTCGTGCCCCATGCGCTCGTGCCCCTGATCGACGGCATCGCCGGGCGCCACCCGGGACTGAAGCTCGTGATGGATCACTGCGCGCTCACCGGCGGCAAGAAGGACGAGGAGGCGTTCCGCGATTTCGACCGGCTCATCGCGACCGCGAAGCGCCCCAACGTCGCGGTGAAGGTGAGCGGCTTCCCCTGCTTCACGACGGACGCCTATCCCTACCGGCGGGTGCACCCGTACATCCGCCGCGCCCACGACGCGTTCGGCCCGCAGCGCACGTTCTGGGGCACCGATCTATCGCGGCTGCCGTGCAGCTACCGGCGGGGCGTCACCATGTTCACCGAGGAGATGCCGTGGCTCACCGCCGTGGACAGGGAGTGGATCATGGGCCGCGGCGTGTGCGAATGGCTGGGATGGACGCCGCCGTGACCTCACGCGCGGCGCCGGAGCATTTCTGAAGACCGTGAAGTGAACAACCGGAGAGATCATGAAACACACTGAACAGCGCAAGAGGTTGCGTGCCGTGCTTGCTGGCTCGAAGTGTCTTTCGCCCGCGAGCGTATTCGATCCGCTGTCCGCGCGCGTTGCCGAGGCCGTCGGCTACGAGATCGGCATGCTCGCGGGATCGGTCGCGTCGAACACGACGCTCGGCGCACCCGATCTCATCGTGCTTACGCTCACCGAGCTCGCCGGGCAGGTGCGGCGGATCATGCGCGCGAGCGGGCTCAGCCTGCTGGTCGACGCCGACCACGGCTACGGCAACGCGTTGAACGCGATGCGCACGGTCGAGGAGCTAGAACATGCCGGCGTCTCGGCGCTCACCATCGAGGACACCGTGCTGCCCGCCCGCTTCGGCCGGCCCGAGAACGCCGAGGAACTCGTCTCCATCGGGGAGATGGTCGGCAAGCTGCGCGCGGGACTCGCCGCGCGGCGGGATTCCTCGCTCGTGGTCGCCGGTCGTACCGCGGCGCTCAAGGTCGAGGGCACCGAAGGCGCGGTCGCGCGGGCGAAAGCCTACGAGGTGGCCGGCGTGGACGCAATCTTCGTGGCGGGCGGGGAGAAGCTCGAGCAGATCGAGGCGATCCACGCGGCGGTGCGACTTCCCATCATCATGGGCTCCGCACCGGCCTCGCTCAAGCGCGAGGACCTTGCCGCGCGCGG
>JACQGO010000163.1 GCA_016199485.1 Betaproteobacteria bacterium | reverse complement strand
GCACGGGTAATACTTGTGGTAGACCTCGAACGCATACTTCCCGATTTCCCGTGGGATCACGTCCCACTGCGGATCCCGGCTGAAAGTCCTCAGAAATCCCTGCTCGTCGCCGATCGCATCCACGGGCGCTTCAAAGCCCCTTCTTGCCAGCTCCGCCGCGAAGATTCCGCCCTCCACCGCCTTCGGGGCATTGAACCGCTTCGTCATGGTCGCGCTGTAAAGCCCGGCCGCCTGCGTCGCAGCGATTCCCAGGGCGCCTGCGAGTTTCCCCTTGCCCAGCCCGAGCAGTTTTCCGGCGACCGCGGCGGAGCCGAATATCACGGGCACCGTGTTATAGAAGCCATTGACGCGCCATTTTCTTCCGCCCAACGCGGCCGACATCAGATTGGCGACTTCGTAGCCCGCGGCGAGCGCCGTCAGGAACTCTTTCCCGTTAATTCGCTCTTTCTTTTTTTCAGCAATCGATAAACCTGTGCTGACCACGATTCCCGCAGGGTGAACTATCCCTGGAAGAACCGTGTCGTCGAAATCCCACGCGTGCACCGCAGCCGCATTGGCTGCCGCTGCAAGAGGGGCGCATGCTTTTATCGAGGTCCCCCAGATCACCGATTCTTCCGCGCTTTTCATCTCCGCAAAGTAGCCGGTCAGGATCTTCACCTCCCGCGAAGTCGAACCGATGACACCGCATCCGATCGCGTCGATCACCGAATCCTCTATCGGCTCGATGACCCGGCGGGGCACGTCCTTGTAAGTCACCTGGTCGATATACGTCGCCACGGTGCTCGTGAGCGACCCGGCGAAATCGTTCGGGCTCATGGGGCTTTTCCGGTTGCTTGTTCGTCTCGATACGCGAAGCGGAGCGTCAGTCGATTCTCACGCCGGACTCCTTCACGACCTTGTCCCACTTGGCGATCTCCGCCCGGATCATCTCGGCGAATTGCTCCGGCGTATTGGGCGCCAGGTCGATGCCCTGACCGAGAAGCCGCTGCCTGACCTCCGGCTCGGCGAGCAGCTTGCGAACATCGGCATTTACCCGGTCGACGATCGCTCGCGGGGTCGCCCCGGGCGCCGCGACGCCGTACCACACGGAAGCCACGTAGCCCGGCACTCCGCCCTCGATGGCCGTCGGAATGCCCGGTGCCTGCGACGAGCGTTTCTGGCTGGTGATCGCAATCACGCGGACCTTTCCTGCCTTCGCAAGCGGCATCAGGGTACCGATCCCGCTGATGACGAGCTGTATGTCCCCGGTCATCAGCGCCGTGAGCGCAGGCGATGCGCCCTTGAAGTTAATGCGCACGATATCGATACCGGCCGCCTTCTTGAACAACTCCGTGGCGAGCATGGTCGGGCTCGAGGTCGAGCCGTAAGACAACTCGCCTTTCCTTGCCCTGGCGAAGGCGATGAACTCGCGCATGTTCTTCGCCGGAACCGAAGGATGAATCGCGATCAGGCTGGGAATGTGGCCGATCAACGTGATCGGCGCGAAGTCCTTGATCGGGTCAAACGGCACGTTTTTGTAGAGCGCCGGATTGATGGCGACGCCGGACTGAATGAGGTAGAGCGTGTAGCCGTCGGGCGGAGACTTGGCCACGATACCCATGGCGATGCTCGCATCAGCGCCGGGGCGGTTGTCGACGATTACCGATTGTTCCCAGTACGCCGACAGGCGATTCGCGATCACCCTGGCCATCACGTCGGTGTTGCCTCCCGCCGGGAACCCGACGATGAATCGCACGGTCTTGACCGGGTATTGCTGTGCGCGCAGTATGCCCGGCGCCGCAACAAGCACTGCCAACGCCGCCAACAGGGCGAGAAATTTTCCCGTTGCGGGCCTGGCATTCATCTCATGTGCCGTTCTCATGCTGACCTCCCCTGTATTGTCCCCCTACTTCTCACGCCGCTTGCGAGCGCGTCACGTCATCGGCTGCGCAAACAATGAAACCATAAGCCATCTCAAAAATCCGATCAAACCCAAAAGGCTTTAGCCACAGAGAGCACAGAGAACACCGAGAAAATGCCGTTCTACCCCGGCCCGCCTCCTCGCTTCTCAAGGTTGAGGGTAAAGACTCTGTGATCTCTGTGTGCTCTGTGGCTGAACTTCTCAGGTTTTTGAGATCGGTTCTAACCAAGTCTCTCCGGCCGGGCCACGCGCCTTTCGCGCACATCACGTTCGATCGCTTCGGTAGCGCGCTCCGCCCGACTGCCGTAGCCGCCGCCGCCGGGCGTGCAGATTCTTAGCACGCTGCCGCGCGGCAGCGCAACCTCACCCGCCGCCGACGGCAGTATCTTTTCCCGAGGCGTACCGGGATTCAGGATGAACGCGCCGCGCGCGCCGGCACCGCCGCCCGCCATGCCGAGCGCCGCAACATGCTGGCGCTCCGAGGACAGGCTGACCACGACATCGTCGCCGAGCACGCGATAATCGCGTATCACCCCCATGCCGCCGCGGTACTTGCCGTCGCCGCCCGAGCCATCCCGCAATGCGTAGCGCTCGACACGCAACGGGTACGCGTGCTCGAGCGCCTCGATCGGCAGGTTGGAGGAGCCGGACGCATGCACGCGCACCCCGTCCAGCCCGTCACGATTCGCACGCGCACCCATGCCGCCCGCGAGAGACTCGTAGTCGACGAAATACGCGCCGGTACGCGGGTTGGTGCCGGCCAGCACGTAAACGTGGTGCGGACCGCTCGCCGCAAGCGCTCTGTCGGGCATGGCCTGCGACAGCGCGTTGGCAATGACGTCGCCTAACACGGTCGAGGAGTTCGCGCGGCAGCCTATCGCGGCCGGCGGGGTCGAATTGACGACGCAACCCGGCGGCGCCGTGATATGCAACGTGCGGTAATAGCCCGCATTGGCGGGCACGTCGGGGTCAAGCATGCTTTTCGCCACGGTGTAGACGGTGGCAAGCAACGCGCGGTACGGAATATTGCGCGCGCTCTCGAGCTGCCTGTCCGATCCGGAAAAGTCGCACTCGAGCCGGTTTCGCGCTACCTTGAGCGCGAGGTGTATGCGACAGGTCTCTCCCTCCGCGTTGCCGTCAAGAAAGTCCTCCGCCTCATAACGGCCGGGCGGCAACCGCCTGATCGCCGCGCGAAAGCGTTTCTCCGTGAAGTCGAGATACGCGGCTATCGTCCGATCGGTTTCCCTGACCCCGTAGCGCTCGAACAGCCGCAGCACGCTGCGTATGCCGACGATGTTGGCCGCGAACTGCGCCTTGAGATCGCCGTTGCGCTCGTCCGGCGTGCGCGAATTCAGCAGAATGAGGTCGAGCACATCGCGATTGAGATCGCCGCCGCGCATGATGCGCACGGGCGGGATGCGGATGCCCTCCTGGAATATAGACTTGCACACCGACGCCTGCGACCCCGGAACCATGCCGCCGACGTCGGCATGGTGCGCGATGTTGGCGACGAACGCGACGATCCTGTCCGCGAGGAACACCGGCGCGACGATGTTGATGTCGGGCAGGTGAGTGCCGCCTCCGTTGTAGGGATCGTTGGCGACGAACATGTCCCCCGGCACGATGTCGCGCAGCGGACAGCGCTTCAGGATCTCGTCGACCGCGCCGACCATCGAGCCGAGGTGGATCGGCACCCGCTGCGCGAGCGCCACCACCTGGCCCCGCACGTCGAAGATCGCGGTCGAGCAGTCGGCACGCTCCTTGATGTTCGGCGAAAAGGCCGTGCGCATCAGGGTTGCGGCCATCTCTTCGGACGCGGCGATCAGGTAGCGCGCCATGACCTCGGCCTTGATGGGATCAACGTGTCCTTGCGCTGCGGTCGCAGCCATGTTCAATAACCCGCCCCGGCGCGCAGCCTCTCTACCGCAAGGTGCAGGTACCCGAGCTTGTCACTGCGTAGCGTCGCGTCCGGCGGCACGACCGTCGTGGTGTCCATCTGCTCGACGATCGCGGGCCCCGTGATGCGGCAATTCACCGGGAGCCGGTCCCGGTCATACACGGGGGTCACGACAAAGCCCGTCTCCGGAAACCATACCCGCCGTTTTTCGAGCACCGCATCCCGCGTCGTGCCCCGCGCCGCATTGTGCTTTTCGTGCGTCGGAGCGCCGCGTTCGACGGTAACCACCAGGCGCAGCCTTACCGCCTCGACCGTATGACCCGGCATGTCGTAGCCGTAGAGCGCTCGATGGTTTTCATGAAAACGGGCGATCAGGCGCGCGAGCGACTTCGCGTCGAGCCTGCCGTCCTTCACCTCGAGCGAAAGCTCGTAGTTCTGTCCCAGATAACGCATATCGATCGACCACCCGTGCCTGGCACGCGTCTTCTCATCCGCCTCGCCTTTCAACCACTCGGCGCCGCGCCCGCGCAATTGATCGAAACCGGTATTGACTGCCCGCAAGTTGTCCGGTGCCGCGATGACCAGCCGCGTGAGGCTGAAGTCGCCGCGCACGTCGGCATGCAAAAGGCCTAGAGCCGAAAGCAGCCCCGGCCGCGGCGGCACCAGCACGTTGCGGATACCCATGTTACGCGCGATGTCCGCCGCGTGAAGGGGGCCGGCGCCGCCGAAAGCGACCAGCGTGGAGTCGCGCGGGTCCTTGCCCTGTTCGACCGAGATTATGCGCACCGCACCCATCATATTGACGTTGATGATCTCGATCACGCCGGCAGCCGCGCGCACCCCGTCCACCTTGAGCCTGGAGGAAAGCTCGTCCTCGATGACCTTCCGCGCGCGGTCGGGATACACCGTCATGCGGCCGCCGAGCAGCACCCTGGGATTCAGGCGGCCGAGCACGACGTTGGCGTCGGTCACCGTCGGCTTCGTTCCACCCCGGCCGTAGGCGGCGGGGCCGGGATACGCGCCCGCGCTCTGCGGGCCGACCTTGAGCAGCCCGCCGGCATCGACCCACGCGATACTGCCCCCTCCCGCGCCTATGGTGTGGATGTCGATCGCGCGCGTGCGCACCGGAAAGCCCGACATTTCGCGCAGGTCTTTCTTGGCGGGTTCGCCGTCACGAATGAGGCACACGTCGGTACTCGTGCCGCCCACGTCGAACGAAATCAAATCATCGATGCCGAGCTCGGTGCCGAGGCCGACGCAGCCAACCACG
>JACQGO010000138.1 GCA_016199485.1 Betaproteobacteria bacterium | reverse complement strand
TCGCACGAAAGCTTCAAGGCCAAGATGGGATTTCCATTCGACCTGTTGAGCGACACCGATGAATCCGCGTGCAGGCTGTTCGCCGTGATCAAGATGAAGAACATGTACGGCCGCAAGGTGCGCGGCATCGAGCGCAGCACCTTCGTGATCGACGGCAAGGGGACCGTGCGCAGGGAGTGGCGCGGCGTCAAGGTTCCCGGACACGCGCAGGAGGTGCTCGATTTCGTGAGGACGCTCACGTAAGGAAGAGGTTCAAGGTTCAAAGTTCAAGGTTCCAGGTTAAAACCTGGAACTTGGAGCCTGGAACTTGGAGCCTGGAACCTGCAACCTGGAACTTGGAACCCGGAACCGAATTCATGATCCAGCGCAAACCTGCTCCCGTTGTCACCCGGCTTCCCACCGCCGCCGCCAAGCTGTTCGTGCTCGACACCAACGTGCTGATGCACGACCCCACCAGCCTCTTCCGCTTCGAAGAGCACGACGTCTACATCCCGATGGCCACACTGGAGGAACTCGACAACAACAAGAAAGGCATGTCGGACGCCGCGAGGAACGCGCGCCAGGCGAGCCGCTACCTCGACGAGATCGTGAGCGGCGCCCAACACGACATCGCCGAGGGCATTCCTCTCGAGGCGCACGGCGGAAAGACCGCGACCGGGAGGCTGTTCCTCCAGACCGAGGCAATCAACGGAGATCTCCCGGCGCGGCTCGCGAGCGGCAAGGCCGACAACCAGATCATCGGGGTGGTAAAACACCTCCAGGAAGTCCATCCCAGGCGGGACGTGATCCTGGTCTCCAAAGACATCAACATGCGCATCAAGGCGCGTGCGCTGGGCTTTGCCGCGGAAGACTACTACAACGACAAGGTGCTCGAAGACACCGACCTGCTCTACACCGGGGTGCGAGAGCTGCCGCACGATTTCTGGGACAAGCACGGTCGTGAAATGGAGTCGTGGCAGCAGGGCGGGCAGACCTACTACCGCGTGCGCGGGCCGCTGTGCCCGGGCTTCCTGGTGAACGAGTTCCTCTATTTCGAAGCCGACAAGCCGTTCTACGCCCAGGCCAAGGAAGTGAGCGGCAAGACCGCGATCCTGCAAACGCTCAGGGACTACATGCACCAGCGCCACAGCGTGTGGGGCATCACGGCGCGCAACCGCGAGCAGAACTTCGCCCTCAATCTCCTGATGAATCCCGACATCGATTTCGTAACGCTGCTCGGGCAGGCCGGCACCGGCAAGACGCTGCTCACGCTCGCCGCGGGACTGCAGCAGACGCTCGAGCACAAGATCTACTCGGAAATCATCATGACGCGCGTCACGGTGCCGGTGGGCGAAGACATCGGTTTCCTGCCCGGCACCGAGGAAGAGAAAATGTACCCGTGGATGGGCGCGCTCGAGGACAACCTCGACGTGCTCAACAAGACCGACGACGAGGCCGGGGAATGGGGCCGCGCGGCGACGCGCGATCTCATCCGCTCGCGCATCAAGGTGAAGTCGCTCAACTTCATGCGCGGGCGCACTTTCATCAACAAGTACCTGATCATCGACGAGGCGCAGAACCTCACGCCCAAGCAGATGAAGACGCTGATTACGCGCGCCGGGCCGGGCACCAAGGTGGTATGCCTGGGCAACATCGCGCAGATCGACACGCCCTACCTCACCGAGGGCAGCTCCGGCCTCACCTACGTCGTCGACCGCATGAAAGGCTGGTCGCACAGCGGGCACGTTACGTTGACGCGCGGCGAACGCTCGCGGCTCGCCGACCACGCCGCCGAAGCGCTTTAAGCAGGTTCAATGTTCAAAGTTCAAGGTTCAAACCCGAAACCTGGACCTTGGAACCTGGAACCTGGAACTTGGAACCCTGAACCCGGAACGTTGAGCTTGGAGCCAAGGGCGCCGTAAACGCGGTATACTCCCCCGTACCACGCCGAAGGAGGGGACCCTATGGCGGCAGTATGTCCGGTTGGCTTCGACCGCAACAGGCTCAAAGCGGAGGTGCGCGCCACCTACGCACGGGTAGCGCAGGATCCGCACGGCGACTTCCACTTCCACCGCGGCCCGGAATACGCGGCGCGCTTGCTGGGATATGATTTCAGCGAGCTGCGCAGCCTGCCCGCCGCCGCCACCGCACCGTTTGCCGGAGTCGGCAATCCGTTCAAGATGGATCCGCTTCCAGCGGGTGCCACGGTGATCGACATCGGCTCCGGCGCCGGGATGGACTGCCTGCTCGCCGCGCGGCGAGTCGGCCGCCGCGGACAGGTCACCGGCATCGACATGACCGATGCGATGCTCGAGCGGGCACGCGGCGCCGCCCGCGAGGACGGCCTCGACCA
Source organism: Betaproteobacteria bacterium (assembly GCA_016199485.1). Lineage (GTDB taxonomy): Bacteria > Pseudomonadota > Gammaproteobacteria > Burkholderiales > SG8-41 > JACQGO01. The sequence goes on along the minus strand of JACQGO010000138.1, from coordinate 5,315 downwards.
GGTGCGCTTCGAGAAGGCCGACATGACCAAGCTTCCGTTCGAGGCGCAGAGCGTTGACCTCGTGATCTCGAACGGCGTCGTCAACCTCGCGCCCGACAAGCCGGAAGTATTCCGCGAACTCTACCGCGTGGTGAAGCCCGGCGGCAGGCTCCAGTTCTCCGACATCGTGATCGAGTCCGGGCTCTCGGAAGACGTGCGCAACAACATCGACCTGTGGACCGGGTGAATAGCCGGTGCTCTGCAGGTTGCAGAGATGCTCCAGGTCATCGAAAAAGCGGGCTTCCGGAACCCCGCCGTGCGGGATTTCTTCGACAGCTTCAGCGGCACGTCCAAGGAAAACGTCGCGCGCAAGTTCGGAGTCAAGGGCGCGAATTTCATCGCCTACAAGTGATTCGGTTCCGGGTTCCGAGTTCCGAGTTCCGAGTTTCGGGTTTCAAGTTGAAAGCCCGCTGCGAGCGGGTTTTCCTATATCGCGGCGAGAGCCGCGCGCATGCAACTCGGAACCGGAAAATCGTAAATCGACGCTAGAACCGGCCTGGTTGCGCGTAGTTCTCGAATCTGGTGAACTCGCCGAGGAAGGTAAGCTTCACGGTGCCGATCGGCCCGTTCCGCTGTTTGCCGACAATGATCTCGGCAGCCCCTTTGTCCGGCGAATCCGGGTTGTATACTTCGTCGCGGTAAATGAACAGGATCAGGTCCGCATCCTGTTCGATCGCTCCTGAGTTATGGCTTACCACCCCGTCAGCAAGCCAGGACGCGGGTCCCGGCACCGTCAAATCGAATACCTCCTCCTCCCCTGCCGGCGTAATGGCCACCACTCTGTCCCAAAACAGATCGTCCGCGGCCTGGGTTCGGAGCCGATCATTATTCAGCAGCTCGGCATACTGCGATACGGTGGCACGCGACGGTGCAAACCGGAAATGCGACGTACCGCCATACGACGTGCCCCGCATGGCGGCCATCGCGCGCTGCGAAATTCCCTGCACCCGCATTGCAGCCTTCACTTCTGCGAATACTTCATTGGGCAGCGTATCGATGTTCGTGTTGGGCTCGATCCCGGGAAGCCACTGTGCGAGCGCCAGTCCGGGCGCTTGCCGCGGACCGAACATTCCGATGCGCTCGACGAATCTTTGTTGCTGTTCTGCACCTGAGACATCGACCGTAAATACCGGCCTCGCATTGGCGTAATGAACGGTACGGATTCGCGCGATGATTTCGAACCTGAGCAAGAGCGCTGCCGCGTCTTCGGCTAAGCGCCTGCTTGCAGTGCTGAAATATACGCGTGGCGCACCCTTGCTGCGTCCGCCGCGAACCGCGATGCAGCCGTCGGTAGCCCACAGATGACGGAGCAGCAGCGCGATCTGACGGTTGCGTAACCGGAACACCGCTCCGGGTAAGTGTTTCTCGTAGGAGCGCTGCCCGTAGATTCCCAGCTCGCGCAACCAGCGGTTCACCCCTTGCGGGTGCCAGCGGTTACCGTTGCCGCTGATGACGAGCTGATGCCAGTTACCGCGTCCGGCATGACGCGTCACCACAGATCCCATCGAAGCGGCAGCCTCAGCAACCGCACGGCTGTTTTCCTCCGAGGCAGTCGTATACCGCAACGGCTGGTGAACGAGATAACTGCCGTCACCCACGAGGTGCCCCAACAGGATCAAGTGGTGATCCGGCCAGACCTCGGCGTTATCCGGCTCCGGCAAACGCCTGCCCAACGCGAGCCGATCTCCGACCTTGATATCCTCGACCCGCCTCCAACCGTGTGCACTGTAGAGACGGTGCAGCCTCGTCGCATGGATGCTGCGCCCGCTTGCCAGGGCGATCCTGAACACCGGCCGCATGCCCACGCGCCACACCCGGTCGCTGCGGGCAGCGACGACGCGTCTGTTGTCATCGATAGCCCACACTATCGGTTGGATTCCGACCAACTCGCGGATCGGCACACGCCGCCCGTCTGCGAGCATTACGCGCGTCGCTCCCGTTACGCATTCCCGAAGATCCGACATCACCGGCCGCTTGTTCGGGCGCTGCTCGAGGCTGCGGTTAAGCTGCGAGAGCGCGACCACGGGAACGTTCAGCTCCTTCGCCAGGGCCTTGAGCGAGCGCGAGATCTCCGAGATCTCGGTGGCGCGGTTCTCGCCGTACCTCGCGGCCGACATGAGCTGCAGATAGTCGACCACGATCAGCCCCAGTCCCGGCCCGCCGCACTGGCGGTGCAGGCGCCGCGCCCGCGCGCGGAGCTCCAGCGCGTTCAACGCCCCGCTCTCGTCGACGAAGATCGGCGCGTCGTTGAGCCTGCCCACCGCATGGGTCAGCTTCTGCCAGTCATCGTCGTGCAGCGTGCCGGTGCGAACCCGGTGCTGGTCGAGACGCCCCACCGAGCCCAGCATCCGCATCACGAGCTGGGCGCCCGACATTTCCATGCTGAAGACCGCCACCGGGAGCTTCACGTCCAGCCCGACGTGCTCGGCGAAGTTGAGCGCGAGGCTCGTCTTCCCCATGCTCGGGCGGCCCGCCACGATGATGAGATCGCCGGGCTGCAGACCCGAAGTCAACCGGTCGAGATCGGCGAACCCGGTCGGAATGCCGGTGATGTCGCTCGGATTGTCCCGGTGGTAGAGCATGTCGATGCGCTCCACCACCTGGGTGAGCAGCGGCTGGATCTCCTTGAAGCCCTGCCGGCCGCGCGCGCCGGCCTCGGCGATCTCGAACACCCTGCCTTCGGCGTGATCGAGCAGTTCGTCGGCCGACTTGCCGAGCGGGCTGAAGGCGGACTCCGCGATTTCAGCGCCGACCTCGGCGAGCCTGCGCATGATGGAGCGCTCGCGCACGATCTCGGCGTAACGCCGGATGTTGGCCGCGCTCGGCGTATTGAGCGCAAGCGATCCGATATACGCCTGCCCGCCCGCATCCTGGAGCTTGCCGCTGCGTTCCAGGCTTTCCGCGACGGTGAGCACATCGGCGGGCTTGTTGTTCTCGATCAGCGCCGCGATATGCTGGTAGATCAGGCGGTGATCGGCGCGGTAGAAATCCGCCTCGACGACGAGATCGGCGATCTTGTCCCAGGCGGTGTTGTCCAGCAGCAGCCCTCCCAGCACCGATTGCTCCGCCTCGACCGCGTGCGGCGGCAGCCTGATCGCCTCAATCTGGGCGTCCCTCGTGATCGGGGTGACTGCCTGCGCCATTCTGAAAGTTGCCGCTCTTCTGCCTTGTCGGGAGTTCTTATGTAGCGATCGCGTGTCGTCTCCAACGCGAAAGCGCGGGAACGGATCCGTGAGCGCAATTTACCGAAAAAAAAGGGCCGTCGCCAGCCCTTTTTTGCGCCCCGGAGAAAGTCTTTTCAAATTAGCACGTAACCAATCCGTTTACTGTTCGCCGAGCACAGAGACGGTGACCGTCACCACCACGTCGGCGTGCAGCGCAATCTTGATCGGGTGATCGCCGACCTGTTTGATCGGCCCTTGCGGCATGCGGATCGCGGCCTTCGGCACGTCGAAGCCCTGCGCCTTGAGCGCCTCGGAGATGTCGACGTTGGTGACCGAGCCGAAGAGCTTGCCGTCGACGCCTGCCTTCTGCGTGACCTGCACCATCAGGCCATCAAGCTTCCCCGCGCGCTCCTGCGCTTTTGCGAGCGCCTCGGCCTGCGCCTTCTCCAGTTCCCCGCGCCGCTTCTCGAACTCTGCGATATTCTCCGGCGTCGCCCGCTTCGCCTTGCCCTGCGGGATCAGGTAATTGCGGGCAAAACCGCCCTTCACCTTGACGACATCGCCGAGGCTGCCGAGGTTCGCCATCCTTTCAAGCAAAATGACTTGCACGGCGTGTCTCCTCAGTGAAGATCGGTGTACGGCAACAGCGCCAGGAAACGCGCGCGCTTCACCGCCACCGAGAGCTGGCGCTGGTAGCGCGTCTTGGTCCCGGTAATGCGCGCCGGGATGATCTTGCCGTTCTCGTTGATGAAGTCCTTCAGCAGCTCGATGTCCTTGTAGTCGACTTGCTTGATGCCCTCCACGGTGAAGCGGCAGAACTTGCGGCGACGGAACAACGGGCGCCCTCCGCGAGAGTCCTTGCCTTTCCCCTTGCCTTTACCCCTGCCCTTCGACCTTCCTGTCGGTCTTGCCATGATCCGTGTCTCCAAAAGAATCTGCTTTGCTCACGTGCAACACGAGCTGCGAGCTCATGCGGTTCTTGCGGTTGAGGAACCCGCTCACCCGCACCGGGCTGCCCACCCTGAGCCGCGACATTGCGACCGCCACTTCCGCCATGGCCACTCCGGCGATCTCGCATTCGACCTGCCGCTTGAACCCGGCTTCGACTTGCCGCGACCTGTGCGCGAGCCTGAAACTGAGCAGCGGGATTCCGGCAGGCGTGTAGCGCAGCGGCTCGATATCGGCCAGCTCGCCGCTAAGCTCAACCTGGTTGCTCTCCACCTATCAAGCCTCATGCAAATGGGGCACAACCCGTTTGCACCACGAATCTCCCCTCTCCCGTCGGGAGAGGGGCGGGGGTGAGGGGTGAGCAGAGTCAGGCATTTTCACGATGCTCACTAAGCTTGCGCCTCCGCAGCGGGCGCGGCCTTCGCGCCCTCAGCGGCCGCGGGCTTCGCGGTCTCCTTGTCTTCGGGACGCGGAGTGAGCGACTTTGCCTTCTCCTCCTTCATCATCGGCGAGGGCGTGGTGACCGCTTCGTCGACGTTCACGATCAGATGCCGCAACACGGCGTCGTTGAACTTGAACGCGTGATCCAGCTCGTCGAGCGTCGCCTTGTCGCACTCGATGTTCATCAGCACGTAGTGTGCCTTGTGGACCTTCTGGAGCAAGTATGCGAGCTGGCGGCGGCCCCAGTCCTCGAGGCGGTGTATCCTGCCGCCCTTGCCCGTCACCATTGCGCGGTAGCGGTCGACCATCGCGGGCACCTGCTCGCTCTGGTCCGGATGGACGATGAAGACGATTTCGTAATGACGCATTCGCGATCTCCTTGTGGGTTGAGCCTCCCGTGAATGCGGACACGGTGAGGCAAGGAAAAAAGCTCCGGCCCCTGGCAGCTTGACGCGAAAGGGATCGTCACTTCCGCGAAGGGCCTGCCCTCGAATGTTTAAATCGGGGGCGGGAGTCCAAAACCGGACGGCGGATTATACAGGAGATTTGCGCATAGTTCCAAGTGCCGATGGCAACCGGTAGTGGGTCAGTTTAGCCGCAGCGACCTGTGCGGCGGCCCGCGTCGCGGGTAAGCCGTCAAGCGAAGTCATTTGTTTACGAGCGCCGACCGCGTGGGCACCCCCCGGGTGCCGGTTGCCGCACCCCGAGCAAAACCAGACAGAC
>JACQGO010000136.1 GCA_016199485.1 Betaproteobacteria bacterium | reverse complement strand
GTGACCGTCCTCGACCTTGGGCAGATCTACAACGGTCCTTATGCCGGCTTCCTGATGGCGATGGCGGGCGCACGGGTGATCAAGGTCGAGCCGCGGGACGGCGAATCGCTGCGCCACCGCACGCTGATCGGGGGCGCGGCGCTGCCGTTTGCGATGCTCAATTCCAACAAGCTTGCGGTCACGCTCAACCTCAAGAGCGCGCGCGGCCGCGAGTTGCTGATCGAGATGGTGCGCCGCGCCGATGTGCTGCTGGAGAACTTCGTGCCCGGCGCGATGGAGCGTCTCGGCGTGGGCTACGAGGTGCTGCGCGAAGCGAATCCGCGGCTCATTTATGCCTCGGGTTCCGGCTTCGGGCGCTCCGGGCCGTATCGGGACTACCCGGCGATGGACATCTCGATCCAGGCGATGTCGGGCGTGATGAGCGTGACCGGCTATCCCGACGGCCCGCCGACCAGGGCGGGGCCGGCGGTGTGCGATTTTTTCTGCGGCACGCACCTCTTCGGCGCGGTGACCACCGCGCTGTATGAGCGCGAGAGGACCGGGCGCGGGCAGCTCGTCGAGGTGGCGATGCTCGAGGCGGTCTACTTTTCGCTCTCGTCGAGTCTCGGACTGTATTTCGGCTCGGGCAGCTACGGGGGCCCGATCCGCTTTCCGCAGCGCACCGGCAATCGCCACCCCGGGCATGCCGCGGCGCCCTACAGCGTCTACCGGGCCGCGGACGGATACATTACGATCTTGTGCGTAAACAACGCCCACTGGAAATCGCTGCTCAAAGCGATGGGGCGCGAGGATCTGCGCGAGGACGGGCGTTTCGAGACACCCAAGAATCGCGCGGCCCACGGCGAGGAAGTCGATGAAATCGTCGGCGCCTTCGCCGCGCGCTTCGGCCGCGACGAGCTCTACGAGCTGCTGCTCAAGCATCGGGTGCCGTGCGCCCCGGTGCGCGACCTCGCCGAGGTGACCAACGATGCGCACCTGCACGCGCGCGGCATGCTCGAGTGGATGGAACACCCGCAATACGGCCGCATCGCCGCGGCGCGCAGCCCGTTGCGCTTTGAGGGGGTCGCGCCGACGCGGCTCGCGCCCAGCGCGGCGCTCGGCCAGCACAACGCCGAAGTCTACTGCGGTTGGCTGGGGTTGTCGCCCTCGGAGCTCGAACAACTGCAAAGGGAGGAAGTGATCTGATGCGCGGCAACATCGTGATTGCCGGGATCGGCCAGACCGCCTTTGGCAAGCTGCCGGGGCGCTCGACGATATCGATGAACGTGGAGGCGTGCCGCAAGGCGCTCGCGGATGCCGCGATCGATAAGTCGGTCGTCGACGCCGTGTTCGTGAAGTACCCGAGTTCCCGCTTCGAGGGCAAGTATGGGCAGAAGGTCGCCGAAGCGCTTGGACTGCAGCCGCGCATCGGGGGGGTGTGGGACCAGGCGGGCGCCTCGAACATCAGCATGATCTCCTTCGCGGCGATGGCGATCGAGGCCGGCCAGTGCGAGGTGGCGCTGGCGTGTTTTGCCGACAACCCCAATACCGGCTCGCGCAAGGTTTTCGAGCGCTCGCTCGGCGATGAGGCGGCCTACGGATGGTTTGGCGTGACCGCCGGCTACGCGATGATCGCGCGGCGCCACATGGCCGAGTACGGCACGAAGCACGAGGATCTCGCCGCGGTCGCGATCGCCTGCCGCCGGCACGGCGCCGCGAACCCGAACGCGCAACTGAGGTCCCCGCTCACGCTCGAGCGATATATGAGCTCGCGCTTCATCGTGGAGCCGCTGCGGCGCGACGACTGCTGTCTGCTCTCCGACGGCGGTGCCGCGGTGCTCGTCATGAGCGCGCGGCGGGCGCGCGAGCTCGGCGTGGCGCACCCGGTGCCGATCCTCGGCTTCGGCCAGGGGCAGACCTCGTGGGAAGTGCCGCAGCGGCCGACGCTGACCTCGACCTGTGCCGCAATCTCGGCGCAAACCGCATTCAGGATGGCGGGGGTCGGCCTCAAGGATATCGATGTCGCGCAGATCTACGATTGCTTCACGATCACCGTGCTGATGACGCTCGAAGACTACGGCTTCTGCAAGAAAGGCGAAGTCGGGCATTTCGTGCGCGAAGGCCGCATCGAAATCGGCGGCGAGCTGCCGATCAACACGAGCGGCGGGCTGCTCTCCGAAACGGGGATGGGCGGCATGCAGCTCGTGCTCGAAGGAGTGCGCCAGATGCGCGGCAGCGCCACCCTGCAGGTGCCCGGCGCGCGCAAGTGCGTCGTGAGCAACCAGGGCGGCATCATGCACACCCACTCGACGTTGATACTGGCCAATGAGTGAGCAGAGCGATTTTCCGTTACCCGAGATTACCCCGCTGACCGAGCCCTACTGGAAGGCGCTCTCCGAGGGCCGCCTCACGTTTCAGCGCTGCGGCAGCTGCGGAGCGGCGTGGCTGCCCGCGCGAGCCGAGTGCGCGCGGTGTCTGGGCGACGAGCTCGGCTGGGAGACGGCCTCGGGACGCGGGCGCCTCGTGAGCTGGGTGGTCTATCACCACGCGTTCCACAAGGCGTTTGCGCAACGCCTCCCGTATAACGTCGCGATCGTCGAGCTCGAGGAAGGCCCGAGGCTCATCACCAACATCGTGAATCCGCAGGCGGGGCTCGCTGTAGATCGTCCGGTCCAGCTCGTGATCGAGCAGGAGCACGGCGTGGCGTTGGCGCGCTTTCGCGTGGTGTGAACAGGCGCGCGTGGCATTAGCTTTGATGTTGTCATCCTAGAGCTAAATGGGGAGTTATGTCTATGTCGCTTGGCGTTTGGGAACTCCCGGAAGAACTCCGCATGGTGCAGGAAACTGTCCGGCGGTTCATGCAGGGAGAGATCCGGCCGCTCGAGGACAAGCTCGAGCACGATGCCTACTACATGCCGGCGGAAATGCTGGCTCCGCTGCGCAAGAAGGCGCGCGAACTCGGCCTCTGGTGCTTCCGCACGCCGCGGGAATACGGCGGTGCTGGTCTGAATCTGCTCGGGCAGGCGATTGTGGCCGAGGAAATGGCGCGCTGCCGAATGGGCGTCCAAGTGCCCGCTTGCGGCGTATTCGGCGACGACCCGCCGAACGTCATCTTTCTTGGCACCCGCTCGCAGATCGAGCGCTACGGCCTGCCGGCGGTGCAGGCGGGCAAAAGGGTTTTCATCGCGATCAGCGAGCCTTCGGGCGGGTCGGATCCAGCGCGAGCGATCCGCACCCGTGCCGAGAAGCGCGGTGACCGCTACGTGATCAACGGCCAGAAAATGTGGATCACGGGCGCAGGCGGGGCGGACTGGGGGTTGGTGTTTGCGCGCACCGGCGCGGCCGGCGATCGGGCTGGTATCTCGTGCTTTATCGTGGACGGCAACGCGAAGGGCCTGACCACTCGGCCGATCCCGGTGCTCCGCGCCTACTACCCCTACGAGATGTTCTTCGACAATGTCGAGGTGCCCGAAGAGAACCTGCTGGGTAACGAGGGACAGGGCTTCGCAATCTGCGAGAAGTGGCTGGTGGAGGGGCGCATCCCCTATGCCGCACAGCGCATCGGGCCTGCACAAGAGGCCCTTGAGATCGCTATCGAGTGGGCAAAGACGCGCGAGACGTTTGGCTCAAGACTGGCCGACAAGCAGGCGGTCCAGTGGATGATCGCCGACAGCGAGATGGAGCTGCGCGCGGCGCGCCTGCTGACCTGGCAGGCGGCGTGGCAGGGCGATCTCGGCCATGACCCGAAGGTCGCGGCCTCGATCGCGAAGTTGGTTGCCACCGAAACCGCAGGCCGGGTGGTGGACCGCTGCATCCAGATCATGGGCGGCCTGGGCGTGTCCAAAGCACTGCCGCTCGAGCGCTGGTACCGCGAACTCCGCATCAACCGCATTGGCGAGGGACCGTCGGAGGTGCACCGCATGGTGGTCGCGCGCCATCTGCTGGGCGGCGGGAAAAAGGGCTGAGCCATGCGCATGAGACTACATTCATCCGCCCGGCGGGCAGCCATCAGCCTCCGGGAGATCCGGTCCTCGCCGGAGGATTTTGGCAACCGGTCCCCCGCTCTCAGAGTCGTTGGACGTGCCTTGGACATACTTCAAGCTTTCGCGGCCGTCGAGCCGGAACTCACCGTTACCGAATTGAGCCATAAGCTGAGCCTCAACAAAAGCACGGTTCACAGGCTCACGGAAATGCTCGAAGGAAGAGGATTCCTCACACGGAACCCAAAAACTCGGGCGTACGCTCTTGGACCGGCCATACTGGGTTTCACGGGTGTCGTGCTGGCGCAGAATGATCTGGGAGCGATCAGTTACCCGCACATGCGCGAGTTGCGGAACCGGACGGGTGAGACCGTCACGATCAACGTCCGCGTAGGGGTGCAGCGGGTGTGCATCGCTCAAGTGGAAAGCCCGCATGAGCTCCGGATGAGGCTCAACATCGGAAGTCCGGTACCGCTTTATTGTGGGGCCGCGAGCAAGATCTTCCTGGCCAGCATGAGTCCCGACGAAATTGAAGAAGTGATACGGGTAACTAAGCTCAAACCAATGGGCCCCGGCTCAATCAGGGACCCTAAAATTCTCCACGGGCAGCTTAAGCAAATCCGCGATAACGGTTACGCGATCAGCAGGGAAGAACGCATCCCCGGAGGAATTACCTTGGCTGCCCCCATATGGAACATGAATGGCGAGACCGTCGCCAGCCTCAGTGTGTACGGCCCGATCCTCCGCGTCAGCCGGGAACGGCTTGCATCATGGATTCCCTTGGTTACCAAAACCGCAAGAACCATCTCAGGGGAACTTGGTTACATCGAACGAGTGGAAGTCGGAAAGCAAGCTGAGTTTTCGCAACTCAAGCGAGGCCAACGATGAAAGCGGCGGTGAAGTACGAGCGGCGCAAAGGCGCGGTCAAGATCTTTGATCTCGAGGAACCGAAAATCGGGCCGTCCGAAGTCCTCGTCAGAATTAAGAGTGCAGCCGTATGCGGGAGCGATTTGCACGCGTACGAATTCCTCCCCGGATACCAAACTCCCGAAGAGACCAAGATCCCGGTGACCCTGGGCCACGAGTGGAGCGGCATCATCGCCGACGTGGGTGCCAATGTCTCGCGATTCCGGCCGGGCGACCGCATCATGGGGGAATCCGTGCTGTATTGTGGCGAGTGCCGCCTCTGTTTGCAGGGCCGGACCAACATTTGTGAACGCTTTCTTTTGACCGGTCGGCATATCGATGGCGCAATGGCCGAATACTTCAAGGTCGATTCCAAGTACCTTCATCGCATACCGGACGGGCTTTCCTTTGAAGAGGCCGCGACGGCACAGCCGCTCTCGGTAAGCCTGCACGCCGTAGTGGACAACTGCGTCATCGCCCCTGGGGACATCGTCCTCGTTTTCGGACCGGGCGTGATCGGCCTTGGGGCGGCGCAAGTGGCGCGCATGCTGGGCGCTTCCACCGTCATCGTCGTGGGGCTGGAACGCGACGAGAAAGCACGCCTGCCCTTGGCGAAAGATCTCGGATTTTTCCCGCTAGCCAGTGGATCCGACCTCGCACAGGAATTAATGCGACTGACCGGTCGTGCCAAGGCGGACGTGGTGATCGAATGCTCGGGCGACAGCCGGAACATTGCCCGGGGCCTCGGTCTGGTCGCGCGCGGTGGCCGCATGACCATCGTGGGCATATCGGCAGACCCGGCGTCCGTCTTCTATACGCCCATAGTCCGGAACGAGATCCAGATCCACACGACGTTCAATGGCACGTGGAACAATTACGATCAGGCGCTTCGGCTCATGGCAGAGAAGAAGATCAACATGAAGTCGCTCATTTCTCAGCATGAGCTTACAGAGGTAGTCCGGGTCTTCGATGCAGCCTTGGAGTGTGAAATGGTGAAACCCGTGCTTTGCCCGTAGCAGTTGACCTGAAGTTCGATGGGAAACCCATGGAACAGATTCGGGCAAGAAATATCCAGAAAACCTTTCTCGCGGCGGATCTCACGCGCGTCACTGCGATCAAGGACCTCGACCTGGACGTTCACCGCGGGGAATTTCTGTGCCTGGTGGGGCCGAGCGGGTGCGGCAAATCCACTTTCCTCTCGATGCTGGCCGGCCTCGACCACCCGTCGGCAGGGGATCTCCAGATAGAGGGAACGCCGGTACAGGCTCCCCGACCGGAAGTGGCGATGGTGTTTCAGGAGCATTCGCTGTTTCCCTGGAAGACGGTACTGCAAAACGTCGCGATCGGCCTCAAAGCTCGCGGCGTTCGAAGGAAGGAGGCGGAAGACGTCGCGCACCAGTTCACCGAAATGGCCGGGCTCAGAGGCTTCGAGCACAAATACCCCTCCGAACTCTCCGGCGGCATGAAGCAGCGCGTGGGAATCGCAAGGGCGCTTGCGGTCAGCCCCGAGGTCCTGCTCATGGACGAGCCGTTCGGCGCGCTCGACGCGCAGACCCGGATCCTATTCCAGGAAGAACTGCTGCGGATTTACGACCAGTTCCGAAAAACGATCGTTTTTGTCACGCACAGCGTCGAGGAGGCGGTGTTCCTGGCGGACCGGGTCGTCGTCATGACGTTCCGCCCGGGGCGGGTCAAGGAAATCATCCCGGTTGGGATCGACCGCCCGCGGACCTTGAAAATCCTCGAAGACAGCATCTTCCTCAAAGCGCAAACGTCCGTGTGGGAAGTCCTCAGAGAAGAAGCGGCAAGCGGCTTTAGAGCTTTGAAATGTGCCGCATGAGACGAGGTGGAGGAAAGACCATGAACGTGAACGGAAGCGGGGAGTTCGAGGCAATCGGAGTCGAGCAACGCGTCGCGCGCAGCAGTGCGTTAACAGCCGTACTGAGCACCGTGATCAACGTGCTGATATTCCTTGCGCCGATGGTCGGAGCCTTGATTTTGTGGCAGCTGGCGACCGTGGTTTCAGCCTGGCCTCAATATCTTCTCCCCGGCCCGCTGGTCGTTGCGGCGACATTGTGGAAGCTGCTCACTTCCGGGGTCTTGCTCAGCTATCTTCTTGCCAGC
>JACQGO010000135.1 GCA_016199485.1 Betaproteobacteria bacterium | reverse complement strand
TAAAAAACTTACTGAGGCGTTGGATATTTCACTTCGAGTTCAAATAGGAGCTTAAAAGCCTCGCCTCCGCTTTTTTTGCGCGCGCGGAACTGGAAATTGATGGGAAGCCATGGCGAAAGGCCGTAAAGCGACACCGACGGAGATCAAAAAGGCGCGCGGCAATCCGGGGCGCCGGAAGCTGAACACCGAGGAGCCACAGCCGCCGAAAGTCATCGTCGGGCCATGGGGTGCTGGCGAGGCAACGGCCGCGGCCGGAGCGATCCTCGCGTGCGATGTGCCGCCGCCCGCGCACCTGGACGAGCATGCCGCCGCCAAGTGGCGCACGATGGTGTTGCTGCTCGCGGAGATCCGCGTGCTCACCAGCGCCGACCTGAGCGGCCTGGCGAACTACTGCATCGCGTACAGTGAGGTCGTGCAGGCGCAGGCGGTGCTCGCGACTGCCGGGCGCTACATCACGAACCCCGAAACGGGCATGACGATCAAGCACCCGGCGCTCAACTCGCAACGGGAACACATCCTGGTGATGCTGCGGTACGAGGCTGAGTTCGGGCTGACCCCGAGCTCGCGGAGCCGCGTCAAGGCTCTCCCGCCGGCCGCGCAGAACCCCTTCACCCGCAACGGGCGCAGACCCTCATGACGACGGCATCCCAGGGACGGGATTACATCAAGATCGCGCTCGCGTACGCCAGGAAGGCGGCGCGCGACACGGCCGGCAAGCGGCACTGCCGCTGGGTGCGGCTGGCCTGCCAGCGCCAGCTCGACGACCTGGCGCGTGCGAAGCGGGACTCCTCCTGGCCCTTCCGGTTCGGCAAGTGGTACGCGGCCGATGTGTGCGACTTTGTCGAGAAACTGCCCCACGTCGAGGGCGAGTGGCAATCGCCCACGCTGGTGCTCGAGCCGTGGCAGGTGTTCATCCTCACCACGCTCTACGGCTGGCGCCACCGGGAGACGGGAGCGCGCCGGTTCAACACCGCCTACATCGAATGCGGCCGCAAGAACGGCAAGAGCCCGCTTGCGAGCGGACTTGCGCTCTACGGGCTCTGCTGCGAGGGGGAGCCGGGCCCGCAGGTGAAGTGCGCGGCGACCACGGGTGACCAGGCCGAGATCGTGTTCGGCGTGGCGAAGAGGATGGCCGAGCGCACGCCGGCCCTGTGCGCCGCCTTCGGCGTCGAGGTGTGGGCGCACGCCATCAGCAGCACCGTCAACGGCGGTAACATCCGCCCGATCAACGCCAAGGCGTCCACCCAGGACGGGCTCAACCCCCACATGACCATCATCGACGAGCTGCACGCCCACAAGGATCGCGCCTTGTTCGACGTGCTGCGCTCGGCGCGGGGCGCGCGCAAGAACCCGCTGAGCCTCTACGTCACCACGGCCGGGTATCACCTGGAGAGCGTGTGCATGGAGCAGCGCACCTTCCTGACCAAGGTGCTTGAAGGCGTGCTCGATGCCGACAACTACTTCGGGATCATCTACACGCTGGACCTGGCGGACGTGTCGCAGGGCATCGCGGCGGGCGACGACCCGTTTGACGAGGACGTGTGGATCAAGGCCAACCCGAACCTCGGCGTGTCGTGCGACCCGAAGGTGCTGCGCGAGGAGGCGGTCGAGGCCCGCGTAAACCCGGCGGCAGAGGGCGAGTACAAGACCAAGCGCATGAACCTCTGGCTCAACGCGGCCAACGGCTGGCTCAACATGGAGGCGTGGAACCGCTGCACGGATCGCGATCTGCGGCTGGAGCAGTTCGAGGGCCAGCGCGCATGGCTCGGGGCCGACCTGGCCGACCGCGACGACCTGACGGCGCTGTTCCTCCTGTTCGAGCGCGGCGAGGAGCTGGTCGGCTTCCCGTGGTTCTTCATCGCACGCGAGTGCATCGCCGAGCGGGCCAAGAAGATCGCCCACTACTACGCCTGGGAGAAGGCGGGGCTGCTGACCATCACCGAGGGCAACATCACCGATTACGACCTGATTGAGCGCCACATCCGCGCCCTGTGGAAGCGGTTCGACGTGCAGGGCGCCCAGTTTGACCAGTACGGTTCGGCGCACATCGCCTCGCGGCTCATGACCGACGGGCTGACCGCCGTGATCGAAGGCAAGAACGCCAAGAACGTGACCGACCCCGCCCTGGACCTGGAGGCGCGGGTCAAGGGTCGCCTGTTCCGGCATGACGGAAACCCGGTGCTGCGGTGGATGGCGAGCAACGCCGTGGTCACGCGCAAGGTGGACGGATCGATCCTGCCGAAGAAGGCCACGGCCAACAGCCCGCACAAGATCGACGGAATCGACGCGCTGATTGCCGCAAACGCCCTGCGCATGCGCGGCGGGGCCGCGCCCGCCCCCACCCTCACCTGGGCCTGACCGATGCGCGGCAAGGAATGGCTGGTCGATGCGTTTGGGCTGGCGTTCGCGCTCCTGATGGTGTATGGCTTGATCCGGTGGAACGAGCCCGCGGCGTACGTGGTGGTCGGCGGCATCGGCCTGGTGCTGACGCTGCTGCTGGCCGCCGCTCCGTACATCGCCTCACGGATGAGGAGATGATGGGCGTCCTCGCGCAGCAGATGGAGCGGATCTTCTCGGCCGGCACGCCGGCGCCGGGCGACGACTACTGGTATCGGCCCTACGGCACGGCGAGCGCAACCGGCTTGCGCTTCGCCGAGGCGGACGTGCTCAAGGCGTCCGCCGCGCTGGCCTGCGTGCGCGTGCTCTCCGAGTCGGTGGCCGCCCTGCCCTGCGTGCTCTACCGCCGCGAGCGCGACGCGCAGGGGCGGGTGCTGAAAAGCCGCGATCCCGAACAGCCGCTCTACTCGATCCTGCACGACCGCCCCAACGACCTCATGAGCGCGTTCGACTTCTGGCAGCTCGCGATCGTGTTCGCGGCGCTGTGGGGTACGTTCTACGCGGAGATCCAGCCGGGCGCCCGCGGTTTCGTCGATCAGCTCTGGCCGCTCCATCCGGATACCGTGAAGCCGGAATGGCTGCCCGGCCGGCGGCTGCGGTACAAGGTGCGCGATCCCGCGACCGGCGGAGAGCGTATCCTGCTGCAGGAGGAGGTGCTGCGCATCCCCGGGCTGAGCCTGGATGGACTGATCGGCCAGCCGGTGCTGGCGCTGGTGCGCGAGACGATCGCCCTAGCGCTGGCGGCGGAGGGCTATGCGGCGCGGCTGTTCAGGCAGGGCTCCACGCTCGGGATCCTCTCCACGGAACAGGTGCTGCCGGCCGAGCAGCGCAAGGCGCTGGAGGAATCCTGGGCTACCGCGCGGGCCGGGGTGGAGAATGCCCACAAGACGGCCTTCCTCGACCGTGGGTTCAAGTGGCAGCCGATCGGCCTCGATGCCGAGAAGACGCAGCTCCAGGCGGTGCGGAAGGAGCAGGCCATCGAGATCGCGCGCGTGTTCCGGGTGCAGCCGGCAAAGATCGGCATCTACGACCAGTCCACCCGAGCGAACGTGGAGCAGCAGGCGCTCGAATTCGTCCAGGACACGTTGGCGCCATGGCTGAAGCGCATCGCGCAGGCGGTTTCGCGCGACCTGATCGCCGCGCCCGAGACGTGGTTCGCGGAGTTCCTGGTCGATGCGCGCATGTGGGCGGACGGCGCTGCGCGCTCGGCCTTCTACACCGGCGCGATCCTGAACGGGTGGATGACGCGGAACGAGGTGCGCGTGCTCGAAAACCTGAACCCGCTCGATGGGCTCGACGAGCCGCTCTCCCCGCTGAACATGCGCCAGGGGGCGAACGCTCCGCAGCCCGCCCGCGAGCCGGGCACCGTGGCGCAGATGGACGTTGCCGAGGGGATGGGTGCGCCGGCACCAGCCCCCATGGCTGTTTCAGCGCCGATTCAGCCCAGCATGCTTGCAGAGAGCACGCGCATGCATGCGGTGGTCCGCGCGGCTGCGGAACGGCTGGCGCGGCGCGAGATCGCGGCGGTGGCAAAGGCGGCGGAGCGCCATGCCCAGGACCTGCCCGGCTGGCATGCCTGGCTGGAGACGTTCTACGCCGAGCACGCCGTGCTCGTGGCCGAGGCGCTGGCCATCGAGCCCGGCCGGGCGCGGCGCTACTGCGATTCGCAGCAGGCGGCCTTGCGCGAGCAGGGGTTGATCGCCTCCGCGGCGTGGGAGCGCACCCTGCCCGATACCCTTGCAGCTCTCGCTCTTGAGGAGGCGGCATGAACCCGTTGCTCATTTCGGATGACCGGCTGTGGGCGATCATGCCGGAACGGCTCGATGCGATCCGCGCGGCCGCTGTGCCGATCGAGGCCGCGCTGGAGATGCAGGCCGCGCTCGGGGAGTCGCGGCTGGCCGCCCCGATGGTGGGCGTGCAGGTGATCCCGCTGATGGGCGTGATCACGCGCCGGCCCGGGCCGCTGGCCATGCTGTTCGGGGCGACCGGGCTCGACACGTTCGGCGAGCGGTTCCGGGGCGCGCTGGCCGATCCCCAGGTGCAGGCGATCGTGCTGCACGTGGACTCCCCCGGCGGCGGCGTGTTCGGCGTGCCCGAGATGGCGGCGGAGATCCTGGCGGGGCGTGGCACGAAGCCGATCGTCGCCTTCGCCGATGGCTTCATGGCCTCGGCGGCCTACTGGATCGCCTCGGCTGCGGACAGCATCGTGGCCGCGCCCTCGTCGCAGGTGGGCAGCATCGGCGTGCTGGCGCTGCACTACGATTTCTCGCGCGCGCTCGATGCGGAGGGCATCACCCCCACCTACATCACGTCGGCGCAGTACAAAGCGGACGGTGCGCCGGAGATGCCCCTGAGCGGCGGTGCGCGGGCGCATCTCCAAGCCCAGGTGGACGCGCTGCACCGCGATTTCGTGCGCGCCGTGGCGACAGGGCGCGGCGTCTCGCAGGCGAAGGTGAACGCCGACTTCGGGCAGGGCCGCGTGCTGCTGGCGCAGGATGCCGTGGCGGCCGGGATGGCCGACCGGCTGGGCACGATGGAGACCGTGCTGGCCGGGCTGATGGGCGGCAAGCGCAGGCGCGGGATGCGGGCCGAGGCGGAGGCGCCGGAGCTGGCGGCCGTGCCGCCCCCGCTCTCCCCGGCGGCGGCGCTGGAGATCGCGAGGGCGCGGCTGGCGCTGAGGGGATGAGCCATGGCGGAAGGACCAGCCAGATCCGCCCAACTGCGGTGGGCGGTTCGTGTCCTGATCTGGGCTTGGTGCTCAATCGTTGGGCACCAGCACGCCAGCACCGAACATCGAGAGCTGGGTGTCACGCTCACTTGGTTCGCGGAGCCGGCGGTAAACTATGAGTTCTGGCGCGTTTGCGGGCGGTGCGGTTTTTCGTATCACCATACGCGAGGGTATCTCCCCAACTCGGTCGAGGTACTGCGCAACAGAGCATTCGATTCTGACGGTTGGCCGCTGCGGAATGACGGTTCGAGAATGCAGAGGGCTTGACAAGCCCGAACGAACGTGTAGTCTGAACGCAACGTGGCCGGAACAACCGGGCGCCCGACGGCGCGCGTAACCGGCCCACGACCAGACGCTGCGGTGCCGCCCATCCGACGATGGGCCGATCCGCAGTGCGACGCACGTCCCACGTGATCCGACGATCGGCGCGGGAGTGCCTGCCCAGGTGTTGAACCTGGCGCGGGGCTCCCGCGTTTTCCATTTCGTGTCCCCGCGCCGCAGCGTGAGGACACGAACGATGCCTTCCCTCAAGCAGGTGCTCCAGGACAAGCGGGCCGGGTTCGTCCGCGATGCGCAGGCGGTGCTCGCCGAGGCCACGACAGCCGGCGGCATCACCGCCGAGCATCAGACGAAGCTCGACGTCATCCACGCCGAGATCGGCAAGGTCGATGCGCAGATCAAGACCTGCGAACAGCAGGAGGCGATCGAGCGCACGGCCGTCGCGCTGCCGTTCGACCAGCTGCGCGTCACGGCGCTGCACGACAACGCCGCCGACAGGCCCTGGGGCCGGCTGGCGACGGGGCGCAGCCTCGATGCGTTCACGCCGCGCCAGCGCGAGATGATCCAGGCCGAGGCCATGGGAGAGTTCTTCCAGGCCGTGATGAAGGCCGGCCGGCCTGGCGCGCAGCCCGACCCGCGCCTGTTCCAGGCCGCCGCTTCCGGGGCGAACGAGTCCATCGGCTCGGAGGGCGGATTCCTCGTCGGCCACGACATGTCGCTGGCGCTGCTTGCCACGGCGGAACAACAGGCGGTGCTGCTGCCGCGCTGCATGCGCATCCCGGTCAGCAGCCCCTCGAATTCGATCAGGCTCCCCTACATCAACGAGACCAGCCGGGCGGACGGCAGCCGCGCGGGCGGGGTGGTGGTCTACCGCGAGCCGGAGGCCGGCACCGCCACGGCGACCAAGCCGGCGCTGGCGCAGCTCGAGATCACGCTGCTCAAGCTGATGGCGATCTCGTACCAGACCGACGAGCTGATGCAGGATGCGCCGGCGTTCGGCACGATCCTGCGCACCGTGTTCGGCAACGAGTTCGCCTACAAGAGCGACGACGAGATCCTGAACGGCACCGGCGCAGGGCAGTGCCTGGGCGTCCTCAATGCCGCCGCGCTGGTGACCATCGATAAGGAAGCGGGCCAGCCGCTGAAGACGCTCGTCCCGCAGAACATCGTCAAGATGCGCGCGCGGCTCTGGGCACGCAGCCGCCGCAACGCGGCGTGGTTCATCAACCAGGATATCGAGCCGCAGCTGCACCTGATGTCGCTGGCCGTTGGCACGGGAGGGGTGCCGGTGTACCTGCCGGCCAACGGGCTCGCCGGCGCTCCCTTCGACACGCTCTACGGCATGCCCGTGATCCCCGTCGAGCAGTGCGCGACGCTCGGCACGGTGGGCGACATCGTGCTTGCCGACCTGAGCCAGTACGTCATCGCCGAGAAGGGCGGGCTCGACATCGCAACGTCGATGCACGTGCGCTTCCTCAACGGCGAGGAAACGTTTCGCTTCACGATGCGCATCAACGGAAAGCCCTGGTGGTCGGCCGCGAAGACCCCGGCCAAGGGCTCCAACTCGACCTCGCCATTCGTGGCGCTGGCGACCCGCGCGTAACGCCGGAGCATCGTCTCCCGCCGGGCGCTGAGTCGCCCGGCTCCATCCACCTCCAGCTTCAAGGGCAGCGATGAACCTCCTGAGCGAATGCCTGGCCGTCAGCCTGCCGTTCACCGAGACGGACATCGGCGGCACCAACACCGCGGGCAGCGACGATACGGTGCACTGGACCTCGATGGTGGGGGTCGAGCGCGCCCTGGTCTACGTCGAGCTCGGCACCTGGGATGCGGCCGACGACCTCGACACCGCGAACATCGAGCAGGCCACGAGCTCCGCGGGTGCCGGCAAGAAGGACCTCACCACGTCGAGCGCCACGGGGGACTACGACACCGACACGCCGATCGACGCCGACGGGGACTTTATCGTGTTCGACATCCGGCCGGAAGACCTCGACGTAGCGAACAACTTCACGCACATCCGCTTCTACGGGGCGGAGACGGGCAACACGAGCGCGGACAACATCTCCTGCGTCTACGTGAAGATGATGTCGCTGATGAAGCCCGAGCAGAGCGGCGCCGCCGTGGCGGCCTCGAAGCTCTACATCAACAAGGTCTGACCTTGCTGATGGAAGGTAAGCGCCCGGGGCGGCCCGGGCGCCTTCTGCATGCCGGGCGGCTTGAGACCGCCCCGCCAACAATGGTCAACCTCTAGCGAGGGAACCCAGATGGCATTCGCGGTCGAAGGAACCGAGCTGTTCTCGCGCAAGACCCCGGGCGGCGTGTACACCATCGCCAGCGTCACGGACGTGCCGGGCAAGATCTTCTACGTGGACGGCAACCACGCCAACAAGGGTGACACGGTGGGCCACGGGCGCAGCCCGGACCTGCCCTTCGCCACGCTGGCCTATGCCTTCTCGTCTGACCTGCTGACGGCCGGCCAGCGCGATGTGGTGCTGGTGGCCCCGGGCCATTCCGAGACGCTGACCGCCGCGATCGCCGCCGATATCGCCGGTGTGCGCGTGATCGGGAGCGGGGATGGTTCCGATCGCCCGCAGATCACGCTCAACGGTAACGTGGACGGCGTGAGCATCACCGCGGCCAACATCGTGTTCAAGAACTTCCTGTTCAACGAAGCGACGGCCGCCCATGCGGCAACGGGGCTGGCGAACATCGCGGCAGCGGACGTGCTCTTCGATGAGTGCGAATTCAACCAGGGTGCGAGCGACCTGCTGGGGGTCACGCTCACGGCGGCGGCGGAGCGTGTGCGCTTCCGGCGCTGCATCTGGCGCGTCACGGCCAACGGCCCGGACTGCGGCGTGAAGATCGAGGGAGTGATCGACAACCCGGTGGTCGAGGACTGCCTGTTCGTGGGGTCGGATGGCACCAACCCGTACGACGATGGCTGCATCAACAACGACTCGGTGGCGACGACCAACCTCAACATCCGCCACTGCCGGTTCCACGGCAACGGGCAGACCGTGGTGGCGCTGGCCAATACCACGAACATGGTGGGCAACGCGATCGGGCCCAACAGCTACGATGCGAATGTCGCCGACCAGGACAACAACTCCGAGAACGCCTCGATCGGCGCGGCCAACGACACCACCACCGACTCGCTGCACGGCAAGATCGGCACCGATACGGAAATGGCGGATGTCTCGCTGTACGACATGCTGGGCGGGCCGAACGGCGCCACCACCGAGAGCATCAACGGCAAGCTGGGCACCGACACGGAGCTCGCCGATCGGTCCCTGTACGACATCGTGAATGGCGGAGGCCCGGCGGCTGCGGCCGCGGCTGCGGCGCCGGCAAACGACGTGTCGCTGTATGCCGCGGTGCGTCACATCGTCGAGAATCTCCTGGGCGGCGCCGAAGCGGCCACCACAGATCTGATCGCCGGCAAGCTCGGGACGGATACCGAGCTGGCCGACCGGTCGCTGTACGACCAGATCAACGGTGCAGGCCCGGCCGCGGCCGCGGCTGCGGCGGCCCCCGGGAATGACGTGTCGCTGTATGCCGCGGTGCGCCACCTCTCCGAAAAGCAGGGCTGGCGCCCGCTGATGGGCAACTGGGACTTCGCCACGGATGCTGGGGCGGCCGGAGCGTTCACGGTCTTCACCGTGACCGGCGTGGTGGAGGTGCAGGTGTTCGGGGTGTGCAACACGAATGCCATCACCGCCGGCGGCGCGGTCACGCTCGAGCTCGGCGTGGCGGGCAATACGGCGGTCCTCATCGCCCAGATCGCCGATGCGCGCGACCTGATCGCGAACGAGGTGTGGGTGGATGCAACGCCGACCACCACTGTCGAGCCGTGGGACGCCGACGCGAAGACGTTCATCCTCACGAACGGCCAGGACATCATCCAGACGATCGGCGTCGGCGGCCTCACGGGCGGCACCATCGACTACTACCTGATGTGGCGCCCGCGCAGTGCGGATGGCGCGATCGTGGCGGCCTGATCCTGACCCGGGCGGGCTCCGGCCCGCCCACAGCCGAGGTGAGCCATGGCCGGCACGGTGACGCTGACGGCGCACAACCAGGGCGGGAACATCCGCTCGCTGGTCTACACGGCGACCGCGGATGCGGCGGCGGCGACGTTCCCGGATACGGATCTCCCGAAAATCGAGGGTCGCCTGCTGGATCTGGTGACCAACCCCGGGGCGGTGGCGCCGCAGGACAACTACGACGTGACCGTCGAGGACCAGCACGGCCACGACGTGCTGGAGGGCGTGGGCGCGAACCGCGATACGGCGAACACCGAGAAGGTGGCGATCGTCTACAGCGGCACCAGCCTCCATCCCACCGTGGACGAGGCCGACACGCTCACGCTCAAGATCGGCGGCAACAACGTGAACAGCGCCGTGACGGTGATCCAGATTTACTACGCGCTCGGAGGGTGACCCATGAAGGTGCGATTCGTGAGCGGCCCCCACAAGGGGAGCGTCGCTTGGCACGAGGACGCGCAGGCGAAGGAACTCATCAAGTCCGGCGTGGCCGTGGCGTACGTGCGCGATCGCGCGGTGGTCGAGCGGGATCGCCAGCGTCGCGCCGCACCGGTGGCCGGCAAGGCGAAGCGCGGCCGATGAACCCGAACGAAACGGTTGTCCCGGCCGCCCCGAAGCCGCCGGGGGTGCGCTCGATCCGCGTGAAGAGCCTGGGCGACGGATGGTACGCCGTGCCGGGCATCGGCCGGGTGCAGGGCAAGGATGCGGCGCAGCGGGCCGCCGCGGAGGCGCTGGCCGCGATGCGAGGGTAGCCGATGCCGCTCGACCTGGTGACCGCCCCCGCGACCGAGCCGCTCACGCTGGCGGAGGTGCGCACGCACCTGAAGATCGACGGCACCAATGCCGAGCCGGCCCCGACGGCGCCTACGGCGGCGCTGGCCGGCGCAGGCGCGGGGAACGTTGACAAC
The DNA here is from genome assembly GCA_016199485.1 of Betaproteobacteria bacterium. Lineage (GTDB taxonomy): Bacteria > Pseudomonadota > Gammaproteobacteria > Burkholderiales > SG8-41 > JACQGO01. The sequence goes on along the minus strand of JACQGO010000135.1, from coordinate 32,540 downwards.
GGCGCGCACCGCTACCGCGTCACGTTCGTCACCGCGGACGGGGAGACGGAGGGCGGCACGGTCAGCGACGCGGTGACCGTCGCCGACAAGACCGTCAACGGCAAGGTGGCCCTGACGGCGATCCCGGTGGGCGGGAGCGCGGCGACCTCGCGCAGGCTCTGGCGGAACAAGATCGCGGCGCAGAACTCCTTTTTCCTGTTGGCGACGCTGGCCGACAACACGACCACCACGTACACGGACAACACGGCCGATGCGAGCCTGGGAGCCGGGGCGCCAACGACCAACACCACCGGCGATCCGTACCTGACGGCGCTGATCACGACCGTGCGGCAGAGGGCCGAGGATCTGACGAACCGGGCGCTGATCACGCAGACCTGGAAGCTGGCGCTCAACGATTTCCCGGACGACAGCGCGTGCCAGCTCTGGCTGCCGCTGCCGCCGCTGCAGTCGGTGACCTCGATCGTGTACGTGGACACGGCCGGCGATTCGCAGACCTGGGCGGCGAGCAAGTACCAGGTCACCACGCCGGCTGGTCCACGGGCGATGCATGGGGGCATCCTCCCGGCCTACGGGGAATACTGGCCCTCGACCCGGGAGCAGATGGAGGCCGTGATCGTGACATTCGTGGCGGGCTACGGCGCGGCCGGGGCGGTGCCCCAGGGCATCAAGCAGTGGATGCTGCTGGCTATCGGCGACCTCTACGAGCACCGGCAGTCGGTGATCGTCGGGGCTGCCGTCACGGAAATCAAGGGCACCGTCGAGGGGCTGCTGGACCCTTTCCGCGCGGATCGGTACGACCTGCGCTTCACCTGACGGGAGGACTGGCCATGGCGGTGATGGTGGAGATGCTGGTGGGCAAGGACAAGGGCAACCGGGTGTGGGTGGAGCGCGACAAGGCGGCCCGCTTCGCCGCGGCCGGCGAGGGGATCGTCTTCGTCCGCCATCCGGAAACGCGCGAGTGGGTCAACCCGGCCACGCTGGGGCCCGCGCCGGTCCCGGCCGAGGCCTCGCGCGGGCGGCGCGACAGGGGCGGCAGCCCCGTGGAGTAGCCGGTGAACATCGGGCGGATGGACCGCCGGATCACGATCGAGCAGCCCAGCGAGGCGCAGGATGCCGCCTACGGCACGACGGTCACCTGGACCGTGCTGGCGGTGGTGGCGGCCTCATGGGAAGCGCTGCGCGGCCAGGAGCGGATCGTCGCGGATTCGATGCAGTCGACGATCGAGGGGAAGTTCCGCATCCGCTGGCGCAGCGATGTGACCCCGGCCATGCGCATCCGGCATGACGGCCGCACGTACAACATCCGCGGGGTGATCCCGCTCGGGCGACAGGACGCGCTTGAGCTGATGGTCGAAGCGGTGGGGGTGTGAACGATGGCAGTCCAGCAATTTGAACTGACGCTCGTCTTCCGCTGGTGGCTCCGGATCATGCTTTGGAGCCTCTGGCCGTGGCGGGCATTGGCTCGGATCGCCGGTGAGGCGCGAACGCTCCGGGTTGCGAAGTGGGCCGTCGCTCATGGCCTCGTCGCCAAGGTGGCGCCGTGACAATGGAGTTCGCGTATCCGCCCGAGTTCCGTGCTCGGTGGTGGGTGCGAGCCATCCTCTGGAGCGATCGACCATGGCGAGTGCTGGCCTGGCTCACCGGCGAAGAGCGGATGATGCAAGTCGCCCTATGGTGCTGCGAGCTCGGCCTCTACACCGGGGGTAAGCGGTGACGATCGAATCGGTGCTCGGGGATCGCGTGACCGGCTACGCCGGCGTCTCCGCACTGATCGGGACGCGGCTCTACCCGCAGATCGCGCCGAAGAACGTCACGCTGCCCTGCATCGTCTACCAGCGGGGCGATCCGCCGCCCGAGCGGTTTCCGGTGATGGGCGGGGCCGATGTCGGGATCGTGAAGGCGACGTTCGCCTTCGACTGCTACGCCGCGACGTACCTCACCGCGCGCGCGCTGGCCGACCAGGTGCGGCAGGCGCTGCAACGCTGGAGCACCACCACCGGCACCACGGTCGAGGACGTGTTCGTGATCGACGAAAGCGACGGCGTTACCGAGGAGCAGATTGCGGTGGCGGCCGGGTCGGATTCGATCTTCACCCATCGCGCCACGATCGAGTTCCGCGTGACCTACAGGGAGTAGGCGATGGCGATTCAGACCTTCCGCGATGCCGAGACCTGGATTGGCGCGTACCGGCTCACCACGAACCTGCACGCCGTGGCCCTCGGGCAGAAGCTCGACGAGATCGACGCCACGGTGTTCACGGACACCGGCAGGCGGCTGCTGGGCGGCATCCCCGACCATGCCCTCAACATCGAGGGATACATGGACGAGGCGAACGCCGGCGCTGCGGCAGAGGCGGCGCTCGGTGAGGCCGACACGGTGTTCAGCGTGGCGCCGATCGGCGGAGCCGGCGGCGCGCTGACGGACGTGGCCTACCTCGGCCGCGCGCTGTTCGGCAAGTTCGAGGGCGCGGTGAAGGTCGGCGACCTCTACCGGTTCAGCCTCGGCGGCGTGTGCTCCCCGGGCGAGCGGATCGTGCGCGGCACGCTGATGCACAACGCCACGCGCACCACCAGCTCCAACTCGACCGGCGTCGAGCTCGGCGCGGTGGGCGCGGCGCAGTACGTCTACGGCGCCCTGCACGTCATTGCGGCGAGCGCTGGCGACACCCTCGACGTGACGGTCAAGAGCTCCGCCACCCAGGGCGGGGCCTACACCACGCGCCTGACGTTCACGCAGGCGGCCGGGATCACGTCGGAGTGGAAGTCCGCGGCCGGGGCGATCACCGACACGTGGTGGCGGATCGACTGGACCGTGGGCGGTGCCGGCATCTCGTTCACCTTCGTGGTCACCGTAGGCATCCAGACCCCATAGGAGGGAAGCATGGCCGTCACGACCTATCGGAACGTGCGGGTGACGTTCAACGCCGTTTCCTGGCTGTCCTACCACCCCGAGGTGACGCTGGTGCGGGGGTTCCCGGAGATCGACATCACGCCGATGGGCAGCACCGGGAAGAAGATGATCGGGGGCGGCGTCGAGGCGTGGGAGGTGCGATGCAGGCTGTTCCTCGACGTGGCGGACAACGCCATCGACGAACAGCTCTCCGGCCTGCTCGCCGATGCGCAGGCGGGAACCTCCCGCACCATGGCGCTCATCCTCGACAAGGACGCCGCGATCAGCGCGGCCAATCCCGAGTACCAGGGCAGCGGGATGATCTTCGACTACACGGCGCCGTTCAAGGTCGGCGACGTGGCCGTGATCGACGTCACGATCAAGGGCTCGGACGGAATCGCCATCATCCGGGACATCACGCCGTAGGAGGCACAGATGGGCGAGAACGGCAACGGTGGCGACGGGGCCGGCGGCTCCACGCCGCTCACGCGCGAGGGCATCCTGGCGCTGGTGGCCCCGCAGCGGCGGAGGATCGAGGTGCCGGAGTGGGGCGGGCATGTCTACGTGAACTCCCTGCGCGGCACGGAATACGTCGAGTACGTGGACGCCCTGGACGCCCTGCTCGCCGGCGATCGCCCCGAGGTGCTCAAGAACATCGAGGCGGCGTCGCTGCTGCTGGCGTTCTCCCTCACCGACGCCGAGGGCCGGCGGCTGTTCGGCGCGGAGGACGTGGCGCGGCTCGTCGAGGCGCCGCTCGACCAGAGCCGGGTGCTGGTCCGCCTATACCGTGAAGTGCAGGGGCTGAACCCGACGGGGGCGCAGACCGGAGACCTCGCAAAAAACTCGGGGCCCGGCCCGGGCTGATGTTCCTGTTCGACCTCGCCCGCGAGCTGCACATGACGGTGGGCGACCTCCTGGGCCGGGTGACGATGGGCGAGCTGGCCCTGTGGGCCGCGTACTACGCCGCCGACGCCGCGCGACGCGAGCGCTGGCGGATGGAGGCGGAAGTGTACGGCGCCGCACAGGCCGGGCTGGGCGAACTCCTGCACGCGAGGCGCTGATGGCTATCGGGCAACGCAGCGAGCAGGTGCTGCGCATCGTGGGCGCCGAGGAGGTGCGGGCCGCGCTGGCCGAGCTGCCGGCCGCGCTCTCCCGCGAGATCGTGATGGGGGCGCTCACTGCCGCCGGGCGCCCCATCGCCCGTGCGGCGACGGCCAACCTGCGCGCCACGCTGCGCCCGGTCGCGGGCGGGCGGAAGGGGCTGCGCGGGCTCGCGCGCAACTCGTTGCGGCGTGGCGGGGTGAAGGTGCTGCGCCGGCTCACCCGCAGCCAGGCGCGCTACCGTGGCGTTTCGACCCAGGAGGCCGCGGTGTTCGTCGGCCCGACGGCCAGCACCGGTCACCTGATCGAGTTCGGCACCAAGGAGCGTGCAACGAAGGGGCGGCGCTTCACCGGTCGCTTCTCGCGTCGCGGGCGCATCTTCGCGGCGTTCGGCCGCAAGCCGCACCCGACCGGCCGCGTGACGGCGCGGCGCTACCTGCAGCGCGCATGGGACGCGGGCAAGGTCGAGGCTGCCCGCAGCATCGGCGCGGAGCTCTGGCGCGCGATGGAGCGCAAGGTGCGCCAGCTCGCCCGCCGCCAGGCGAAGATCCTGACCAAGATCGGAGCAACCTGAGATGGCGGAAGCGATCGGTGGGGTGAGGGTCGAGCTTTCGGCGGACACGGTGCGGCTCGTCGAGGGGCTGAGAGAAGGGGCCGAGTCCGTCAAGCAGTTCGCCGCGGCGGCGCACCAGCACAACGCCCGCGCCGCCTCCGCGTTCGGCCTGTTAAAGAACGCGCTCGGTGCGGTCGGGGTGGGGCTGTCTGTCGGCGGGATTGTTGCTTTTGGAAAGCATCTCACAGCCATGGCCGACGATGCCGGTACAGCTGCGGATGCGCTCGGCCTCACTGTCGAAAAACTTTCTCAGTTGAACTTTGCATCCAAAGCGGCCGGTGTTGGCGCATCGGGCCTTTTTATGAGCATGAAAATGCTCAACGATGCCATCGGTCAAGCGCAGGCGGAGTCCCCCAAAGCGATTGAATTGTTCCTGCAACTTGGCCTGAGCTTTGAGAACCTTGCAAAAATGCCGGCAGATGAACGATTGCTGGCGGTCGTCGATGCGTTGAGTCTCGTTCAAGATACGACTGTGCGGACGCGGCTCGCGCTGGAATTAATGGGGATGCGGGGTGAGCACGGTTTGCGGCTCGTTGCCGAAGGAGCGAAGGGGCTCAAGGAAGGTATGCTCGCCGCTGATGCCGCTGGCGCCACAATCACCAAAGATCAGGCTGAACAGGCAAAAGAGCAGATGCGATCCTGGGATGAATTGGCGGCGGCCATCGAAGGTTGGGGGCGCACCGCACTCGGATGGCTCGGCGATGTCTACAGGGTGGCGAAAGAAGCGAATCGCCTCGTCGAGGAAGCGCTGGCGCAGCCGCAGAGGTTGAATCGCATGATCGAAGTGGATGTCGTCACCAAAGAGCCGATCCGGCAGAATCGCGTGATCGAAGTCGAGCCGTCGATACCGCGCGAAGATCCGACCATCAAATTCAAGGCGCTAACGGCTGCGATCAGAGAGAATGCATTGGCGCTGAAAATAAATTCCGATCAGGGAATGGAATTGTCCAAAGCAATCGGTATGGCGAATGATGCAGCGAAACGTTGGACACAATTTTTGATGGAATCGGCCACACTGATGAAAGAAAAGAGGTTCAACGACGCCTATGATGTGCAACTTGCCTACGACAAGGCCGAGGCCCTGCGCCAGCAGGCCGTCATCATCGATGATCTCAACAGGCGCGTTGCGGAACAGAATACGCTTTTTGAGCAGGGAGCCGGCATCATCGCCTCGGGCTTCGCCGATGCCATCATGCAGGGCAAGAACTTTGCCGACACGCTGCGGGACATCAGCAAGAATATCCTCCAGATGATTCTCTACGAGATAATCCTCCAGCAGGTGCGGCGTGGCTTGCAGGCAGCCGGGCTCATATCCTTCCCGATCGGCGATCTCCGCGCGGGACCTGCGGCAACCGGGGCGCCCGCCACCACACCAGGGACAGAGGTCCCGTTCAGCGGAGTCCCGGCCATCAGAATCGCGCCGAGCGGGGGCGGCAGCACCACCGTCATCAACAACGACTTCCGGGGCGCAGACCCGACGATCATCCCGCGGGTGGAGGCGATGATGCGCCAGGCGGCGCCGCAGATTGTCGCCATGAGCGTGGCCGCCGTCGAAAGCCGCGCGCGGAGGACGTGAGCGATGAGCATAAGTTACCCGCTCTCGATGCCCAGCAGCCCGACCGCCTTCCGCGGCATGCGGCTGATCGGCGACTCACGCGTGGCGCTGGAGGACTCGCCCTTCACCGGCGAGCAGCAGGTGCAGGACTGGGGCGGCAAGCTCTGGCGCTTCTCGGCCGCGCTCCCGCCGATGAAGCGCGCGGAGGCCGAGGAGTGGGCGGCGTTCCTGCTCAAGCTGAACGGCCCGCGCTACACCTTCCTGGCCGGCGATCCGCTGGGCGCCACCCCGCGCGGCAGTGCTGGCGGGACGCCTACTGTACGGTATCGTCAAAATCGCTTCTATTATTCTGAACAATTCGATAATGCGATTTGGGCGAAAGATAACGCTACTATCACTGCGAATGCCGTTGCCAACCCAATCAATGCTGAAGTGACAGCAGATGCGCTGGTAGCATCAGCATTGAACGTCACACCAGGATGTTTTCAGGAATTTGATACGCAAAGCGGGATACATACCGTATCGATTCACATCAAGGCCGGAACAAAAACGTGGTTTAGGTTTCTCTGTTTGCGTAAGGACGGAACGGAAAGAAACGTTTGGTTCAATCTCAATACGGGAGTAATCGGAACGGTTGAAGCTGGAATCACTGGAGGGATTAATTCGCTTGGTTCTGGTTGGTATAGATGTTCAGCGGAATTTGATGTGCTGGCAGGGGCAACAATTTCATCGGCCCGAGTCTACGCAGTTGATGGTGATGCTGTGGGAGCTTGCACTATTGCAGCAGGTGCGGTCGCGCTCTATCTATTCGGCGCGCAGGACGATGTTGCAGATACAGTCGGGCCATCAACATATGTGACGACGGGCGCGGCTATTCAAGTAAATGTTGTCCCCGCCGTTGGCGCACAGGTGCTCTACACTGATGGATGGCCTGCAAGCGCGGATGGTGTCCTCAAGGCCGGTGATTACATACAACACGGCACCGGCAGTACGTCGCGGCTCTATAAGATGTTGCTGGACGCGAACAGTGACGTGTGGGGCAACCTCACGCTCAATATCTGGCCCGGGTTGCGCGAGTCACCCGCGGCGGGCGCTAGCATCGTCACCAGCTCGTGCAAGGGGGTGTTCCGGCTGGCGCAGCGGCTGTCGCCCTGGGACATGGACCACCAGGGCATCTACGGGATCGCGTTCGACGCGGTGGAGGCGATATGACGCGCGGGCTGACGGCCGGCATGGTGACCGAGCTCACCGCCAGCGCCAGGAGCATCGCCCTGCTGGTCGAGACGGAATGGTCGTCGGGCTACGTCCGGCTGTGGTCGGGGCTGGGCACGCTCTCCTGGGACGGCAAGAGCTGGACCAGCGCGGCCGGGCTGATCGGCGTGCAGCCGGCGGCGGAGACGCTGCGGGTCGAGGCGGCCGGGGCGGTGTTCACGCTCAACGGCCTGACGACCAGCCTGCTCTCCGCCGCGCTTTCGCAGGCGCGGCAGGGGATGCCGGTCAACGCCTGGCTGGCCTTCCTGGACTCCACCGGGGCCGTGATCGCCGATCCCTACCAGTGGTACGGCGGGCGGATGGACGTGCCGGAGATCGAGCACCGCGGCGATGGCGGCACGCTCACGGTCAACACGGAGAGCCGGCTGGCGATCCTCCAGCGCGCCCCCGGGGGGCGCTACACCGACGAGGATCAGCAGGCGCGCTACGCGGGAGATCTCGGCTACGAATACGTGGCCAGCCTCGCCAACGCCACCTTCGCTTGGGGCTCGACGACCGCACGGCTGAATACGATCAGCCGGCGACCGGCGCCGCAGCCCGATGATCCGACAGAAGGGGACTAATGATCCTGCATCGCAGCGAGGGCTGGGAGGCGCGGCTGTACGCCGCGGTCGCGCGCGCGCGGCGCGAGCCATACGTGATCGGCACGCACGACTGCGCGCTGTTCGCGCTCGACGTGGTGCGCGAGCTGACCGGCCATGACCTCGGCGAGGCCGTCCGCGGGCGGTACGACACGGAGGCGGGCTCGCTCCGCCTCATGCGCCGGCTCGGCGGGGGCGGGCTGCGGGAGGCGGTCAACGCCGTGCTGGACGCGGAGCCTGTCGGCTGGATGGAGGCGCAGCGCGGCGACGTGCTGCTGCTGGTGGACGCGCGGGGCGTCGAGCACCTGGGGGTATGCCTGGGCGCGGAGGGCGCCGTGCTGGGGCCGGCCGGGCTCGACTTCCTCCGGCTGGAGCGCTTCGCCTGCGCGTGGAGGATCGGGTGAGCAAGGCCTTCCAAATGTCGGGATGGGCCCAGAACGCCGCACGGACTGTGGGGTCGCAGGTCGTGGTGCCCGTAGTCTTGGCGGGATTGGGACTTATCAGCTGGGAGGTAGTCGCGGTCGTCGCAGCGTTGGCGCTGCTCGGGGTGCTGCTGGCGCCCAAGCCGCCCAAGGCAGGGCCGGGCGATCTGACCGGCACCCTGGCGACCGGCGTGGACCCGGCGGCCCCGCGGCGCGTGGTGATCGGGCAGACCCGGCTCGGCGGCGTGGTGACGTTCGCGCACGTCTCCGGGGCGAGCAACGAGTACATGAACTACGTGATCACGCTCGCCGGCCACCAGATGCAGGAGATCGGCGATCCGTTCTTCAACAACGAGCGCGTGCCGCTGGACGGCTCCGGGGACGCCACCGGGCGCTTCGCCGGGTACGTGCACTGCGAGAAGGCCCTCGGCACGCACGAGCAGGCGGCGCTCACCGCCCTGGTCAACGAGACGCGCCCCGCCTGGGGGCCTGACGATCTCACCACCGTCGCGCTCGGGCTCGGCTCGATCGCGCTGAACGGGACGGGCCATACCCTCTCCAGCCCGAGCAACACCGCGCTCCGTCCTGCCTCGATCACGATCGAGCTGTTCTGGCGCCCGCACCGGATTGGCGACGTGCAGACGATCCTCGCCATGGGCGAGACGGGGAGCTGGGACTGGCGGCTGCGGCAGAACGCGGACGGCACCCTGAGCTTCATCGATTCGGCCGGCACGACGATCACCAGCGGCACGGCCCTCGGGCTGCACGGCTCGGCGCGGATCGCCATGCGCGGCGGCGCCGGCGGGATGCAGCTCTACATGGCGGATGTCGATGACACGCTGGTCGAGGAGGCCACCACCGGCACGGCCTACAGCGGCGGCGCCGGCTCCGGCACGCTGCGGGTGGGGTCGCTCGACGGCGAGACGCCCTACGCCGCGGGCGATATCGCCTACCTCGCCATCTGGAGCGCGGTGCGCACCCCCGCCGAGATCGACACCGACCAGACCACGGAGCTCACCGGCGCCGAGGCGAGCCTGGAGGGGCTGTGGCTGATGAACGAGGGGTCGGGCACCAGCGCCGGCGACAGCGACGCCAACAACAACGACCTCACGCTCAACGCGAGCTGGAGCACCGCCCACCGCCAGCGCGGGTGTGCGCTCGCGTGGCTGCGGCTGCTCTGGAATGAAAGCCTGTTCTCCAACTTCTCCCCGGGCTCGATCACATTCGAAGTGAAGGGCCGGCGGCTGTACGACCCGCGCTCCATCCAGAGCTACACCTTCACGGCCGTAGCGGCGACGGACGTGTGCACCGCGGCCGGCGGGCAGATCATGACGGGCGAGGTGGTGCGGCTCACCACCACCGACACGCTCCCGGCCGGGCTGGCGCTCGCCACCGACTACTACCTGATCTGGCAGAGCAGCACGACCTTCAAGCTGGCGACTTCGCTCGCCAACGCGCGCGCGGGCACGGCGATCGACATCACCGATGCCGGCGCCGGCGTGCACACGGTCGTCTACTACCACGGCTGGAGCGACAACGCGGCGCTGGCGGCGCTCGATGCCGTGCTGGACGAGGACTACGGCGCACGGGTCGCGCTCGACGAGCAGGACTCGACGCTCAACGTCGCCGCGGCCAACGCCTGCGACGAGATGGTGGTGGTGGTCGAGACCACGGCGACCTTCACCGCCGTCGCCGCCAGCGACCTCTGCACGAAGAGCGACAAAGTCTTCTGGGCCACGGGCGACAAGGTGTGGACGTCGAACAGCGGGGGCGGCCTGCCGGGCGGGCTGGCGGCCTCGACCGACTACTACGTGATCCGCGTGACGGAGGACACGCTCAAGCTCGCGACGACGCTCGGCGCCGCGCGGGCGGGCACCGCCATCGACATCACCACGGCCGGCACCGGCACGCACACGCTCACGCGCAAGTCGGAGCCGCGCTACCGCGCCGACGGCGTGTACCTGCAATCGCAGGCGCGGGGCGATGCGCTGCGCAACCTGCTCTCCGCCATGGGCGGCGGCCTCTCCCACGTCAACGCGCTGTGGGGGCTCTACGCCGCGGTGTGGCGCGCGCCCACCGTCACGCTCGACGAGGGCGACCTGCGCGGGCCGCTCAAGGTATCCTCGCTGATCGCGAACCGCGACAACTTCAACGCGGTCAAGGGCATGTTCGCCAGCCCGGACCACGACTACCAGGCGACGGAGTTCCCGCAGGTCACCAACGCGACCTACCAGGCGCTGATGCAGGGGAACGAGCGGCTCTACCGCGACGTGACGTTCCCGTTCTCGCAATCGGGCTCCGGCTGCCAGCGGCTCGCGAAGATCATGCTCGAGCGCGTGCAGCGCCCCTTGCGCGTGGTGTACCCGGCCAGCCTGGCCGCCTACCAGGTGCAGCCCGGCGATACCCTCTCGCTCGACAACGACGTGCTCGGGTGGAGCGCAAAGTCCTTCGAGGTGGCGCAGGCGGCGCTCACGCTCGACGAGTCCGGCGGCGTGCCCATGCTCGGCTGCACGCTGCTGCTCGCCGAGCTCGACAGCACCGCCTACGCCTGGACGGCCGGCACCGACGAGCAGGAGGTGGTCAAGCCCCCGGCGAGCAACCTGCCCAACCCGTTCGACGTGCGCACCCCGAGCGGGCTGACCTTTGCGGCACAGACGAGCGTGAGCGAGGGCAAGCGGCTCGCGCGGCTGCGCCTCGCCTGGACGGCGCCGGTGGACCAGTACGTCACCCAAGGCGGCCACATCGAGATCGAGTACCGCGCCGTCGGCGGCGCCTCGTGGCTGCCCGTGGTCAAGGTGCCCGGCGCCACGACCGAGTGGAACCTGTTCGACGTGGCGAACGCCACCCGCTACGAGGCGCGCCTGCGCTCCGTCAACAGCCTCGGCGCCAAGAGCGCCTGGGTCGAGGTGGTGCAGACCGGCGATCTGATTTTCACATGGGAGTGGACATCCGCTGTCCCTTTGGGCACTGGATTATCTGTTGCGCCGCTCGGAAACCCATCACTCGCAGCGCTTAACAACACGGACATTGCGGTTGCTCATAATTCCGCGACAAATACACTCCGCACATATCGATTTAACGGTTCTATATGGGCTCAGGTCGGGAGTGGGTTGAATATAACGAACGCCGGCGGGACTGTTGCTATTGCGGCACTTAATGACACAGATGTTGCATACTTTGACACTAACAATGATGAACTTCGTACATATAGGTTCAATGGTTCGACATGGGCTTTAGTTGGGAGTGGGTTATCAATCGCCACCGCAATTTCGGTGGCAATTACGGCATTGGATAGCACCGATGTTGCTTTTTTCGGATCAACGGGAGAACTCCGCACGTATCGGTTTGACGGTTCTGCGTGGTCTTTGATCGGGAGTGGGCTGGCAATTAGTGGCGTTGGAAACCCCGCATTGGCGACGTTGAATGATACAGACGTGGCCCTTATCGGAAGCACCAACGCGGAGCTTCGCACATATCGTTTCAATGGTTCCGCATGGTCTCTGGTCGGGAGCGGGCTGGCAATTAGCAGTATTGGAACCCCCGCACTTGCTGCATTGAACGTCACAGACGTTGCGTATTTCGATGCGACGAATGATGAACTGCGCGTTTATAGATTCACCGGTTCTATTTGGCAACAATCTGGCAGTCGCTTGGCTGCTATTGCAAGCGCGACAACCGGTGCACTTGCCAAAATAAATGCGGTAGATATTGCGTTTTCAGATAATTCTAATGATAAGATTGCCGCTTATCGCCTCGCGTTTTCACCATATTAAAACCCAAACGTGAGGCCAAGTTGCCAGTTGACCCACACGGAATGTGCCTGAACGCCCGCGGTGACGTACTGCCAGCGGGTGCGCAGCGAGGAAGGCAGGACGGCGGAGACAGCGCCATGCAGCAGGGCGGTGGCAATGAAATACCGGGCGATTCCGGTATCCGTGGGGTGCGATCCCAGGAGCGGGTTGAGTTCACCGACTCGGGCACCGCGGAAGTCCATGGTCTGCGCGGCATCGATCGCCAGCAGGCCAAGGAACGCGCCTTGGAGCGCCACCTGCTCGGCGGTCCAGGGGTCGGGGCTCCAGGCGGCCGCGGGGCGGGCCAGGGCGAGCAGCAGGGCGAGCAGGGCGAGGGCGGAGAGGATGGTGCGCATGCCCGGATTCATCGCCCGGAAGGCCCGATGTAGAAACCCGCGAGAAGGATCGCCGCGCCCCCGACTACAAAGAGGACCAGGTCGATGCTCATGCCGGCAATCAACCCGTAGAAGGCCCATGCGTAAAATCGGGAAACGACGAAGCGTGTTGGCATGAAGACGAGCACCGGCACCAAGAGCGCGACGGGCAGCATCACGAGGGCGAGCACCAGAGTTTCCATGCCCCATGATGGCGCGGGGCGAGGCGGTAGCGCAAGGGGCACGATTACCGGGACTACGGTTCGTGGTTTCTGGTTTATGGTTCCTGGTTGGAGGAGAGCGATGGGCGAGGGACTGACGGGGCCGTTCTACCGGGCGCTCGCGCGCACGCTGGGCCACGAGGGCGGGTACGGCAACGACCCGCGCGACCACGGCGGCGCGACGCGCTGGGGCATCACGGAGGCGGTGGCCCGGCGGCACGGGTACGAGGGCGACATGCGCGCCCTGCCGGTCGGCGTCGCGCAGATGATCTACGACGAGGACTACTGGCGCCCGCTGCGGCTCGATGACGTGGCGCGGTGGCATGAGCCCGTGGCGCTCGAGCTGTTCGACGTGGGGGTGAACCTCGGGTCGGTGATGGCGGGGCGCTTCCTGCAGATCGCGCTCAACGCGCTCAACCGCGCGGGCGAGCTCTACCCGAATCTCGAAGTTGACGGCCGGATCGGGCCGGTGACGCTGGCGGCGCTGCCGCGGCTGATGCTGGCGCTCGACAAGCTGACGTGCCTCAAGATGCTGCTCTGCCAGCGCGGCACGTACTACCTGGCGCTCACCGAGCGGCGGGAGACGGACGAGGCATTCGTGCGCGGGTGGTTCGGCCGCGTGACCCTCTGAACGGCGGGGGCCCATGGATGAGCAGCGGCTGTTCGGGGATCTGGCGACGATCCGGGAGAGCGTGGCGCGCACCGAGGGCAAGGTGGATCGCGCGCTCGCCTCCCTCGATGAGCACCGCGACAGGCTCAACGAGCACTCACGGCGGATTTCCTCCTTGCAGCGATGGCGGTTCCTGTTGTGGGGCGGGGCCGCCGTGCTGGGGTTCCTCGTGTTGAGTCGGGACAAGCTGGCGGGGCTGCTCAGGGCGCTGGGGGTGCTGGCGCTGGCGCTGGTGTTCCCGGTCGCCGCGGAGGCCGCGCCGCTCACCTGCTACCAAGCCGTGCGCCAGGCATACCGTGAGCAGCCTACCTCGCTGCAGGCGGCCGCCGACATGATGGGCGCCTGCTGGGGTCTCCCGCCCGGGGTGCTGCGCGCCATCGTCGAGCAGGAGAACCGGGCATGGGACCCGGGCGTACCGGACGGCGGCGCCGGCGAGGTGGGGCTGGCGCACATGAAGCCGGCCACCGTGCTGCTGACCCTGGGCTGGCCGACGACGCCGGAGAACCTGACCAGGGCGGCGGGATGGCTCAGGGAGCCTATCTCCGCGCTCTACTGGTCGGGGCGCTACCTGGCCCAGGTGGTGCGGCCGGCATGCCGGGGACGTGAGGAGCTGGCCTGCTACGCGGCAGGCTACAACGCAGGCGCCGGGGCGGCCCGGTACATTTCCGATGTGGCGGAGCGGCACGATCGGCTGGTGCCGTAGCGGGGCACGCGCCCAAGGAGGGCGCTTCCCATGATGCGAGCGATGGTGGTGGCGGCGATGGTGCTGCTGCTGGGGCTGGCCACACCGTCGGCCCGCGGCGAGCCAATCGTCGATGTCTACATCCTCAACTATGACGACCTGGGCAGCGTGCGGCGATTCCTCTTGCGCATTGGGGCTGAGGTGCGAGCGCCTACGGATGGCGATGCCGGAACCGTCTGTCGCTCCGGCGGAACGCCTGCGGCATTCTTCCGGTGGCCCGCGTGGAAACCAGGCGAATGGAAGTCGATCTGCCTGGGCGGCGATACCGCATCAACCGACGATGCCGCTCTCTTCTGCTCGCTGCTTACGCCGCTGGGCTGGCGGCTCCTGGCCCACGATCAGGAAATCCGGCGTGTGATCTGCGTCGCGCCGGAGCCGGAGCCCGCCAAGCCGAGTCCAGCGCCGATGCCGCCGACGCCGACCGCACTGCGGCAGGCCGGGACGCCTCCAGCGCCGGGGTTCTGGCCGGCGATCACTTGGCTCTTGGGGGACCTCTTGTGAGGCGTCACCATGAACAGGCTGTCGTGGCTCTTCGGATTCGCTGTCGGTTTGTGCGCGTTGTCCATCTACGCGATCGTGCAGGCCCGCGCGCCGTCGCTGGGGTTCGCTGACCCGATCACCCTGCTGCTGGTGGCGCTCTGGTTCTACCGCACGGGGGACTCCTTCTGGCCGAAGAGATAGAGGCATGGCGACGGACGCGGGCCTCGTGAAGATGATGCTGTGGGCCATCGTGGCCGCGTGCGTGCTGGGGCTGCTGGCGATGGCCCTGGGCGGGCGCGGGAGGAAACGAACCGATAGGAGGTGAAAGATGGGCAACTGGAACATCAGCATCCAGGGAACCGGGCAGCATCACAACAAGCATTCCTACAAGGATGCCAACCGCATGGCGGCGGAATTCGTCCAGCGGCTCAGGGATGCCGGCCACACAGTGACGCATGCCTTCTTCACGCACGGCTGTGTGGATTGTGTGGATGCCGGCAAGGGATACCTTGAGACGCAAGACGAAATCGAGAAGTGATCCTGGCGCGGACGCAGCAAACGACACTCAAACCGGACGGAGGCGTGATGGTACAACTGATCGCGGGATTGGTCAAGGCGCTGATCGAGAAGAAGGCCGCCGGGGCGCTGGTCGGCCTGCTGGCCTCGAAAACGCAGTGGGCGGCGACGGGCACGGTCGGGCTGTTCACGCCGGAGATTCTCGATCTGATCGCGCGCGCGATGCAGCGCGACGAGGCCGCAATCGGCCGGCTGGTGCTGATCATGCTCGGCTACCTGGGCACGCTGTGGGCGCGCTGGCAGGCGGCGAAGCCGAAGGAGGTCCCGGTCATCGTGGGGTAGAACCGTGACCGGCTCCGCGCCTAACTCAGGGAGCCGTGGGAGTAGCGGGCGGGTCGGGGAGGATACGCCACGTATCTGCGTCGAATTTGTATCGGCGCGCGGTGCCATCTTCGCAACACAGGTGGAGAACGTCGCCAACCCAATAGCTATGCCATCGCTCCGGCGGCTTCCCATCGGTAGCGATTCCGACCGGGCCAGCCCGGCCTTCCAGCGGATCGGCTATCGGTTCCGGAGATTGCTGCACGGTGGACAGCGCCGGTCGCCCATCCGTCTTGACCCAGACCGAGAACGTCATGTGCTCCAGGACATAGGGCGGGGGCCGGCGCAGGAGCACCGCCAAGGCGTGATCGAGGAGGCCCAGCCACCCGCTGCGGAAGGCCTTGCACTGGACGTGCTCTGCGATTAGCTGCCAGCCGTTCTCGCTCATGGTGCGTCCTTCCTCGTCCGTGGTCCTGGGCGCCAGCCCCGGCGCTCGGCCAGGGGCGGCAGATGGCCGGTCAGCTCGCCGGCGGCCAGCAGGTCGCATACGGCGGCGATGCGCGCAGGCACCGGCACCGCCCCCGACTGCCAGCGTACCACGGTGCACTCGGCCACGTCGATCAGGGGGATGGCCCCGAACTGGCGCGCGGAGAGGCCGAGGGCGCGGCGCAGGGCCTTGATGGCAGAGCCGGTCACGGAGGATCTCGTAAGGGTTGCCGGCGATTGCGGCTCGCCGGTCGGGCCGCCCCGTACCGATATCTGGCCGACGGAGTAGGGCCGAGCGCCACGGTACGGCGGCGCCCCACGGATGGCTGGTCGAGCCCACCAATCAGCGCGGGACGTTCCCGCGCTCGCCGCTGGGCTCAGGCGGGCGGGGGTTGTTGCGCCAGCCAGTCGGCAGCTTGGCGCAGTGCAGGTCGGCGCAGTGCAGGTCGGCGCGTTTACCGTCCGCCTTCCCGGCTACCCAGCGAGTATGGTCCCAAAGTATCTTTGGGAGTCCCCTTGTTGTGGTCAATCGAGCACGATGCGATAGCCGCCGGTCCGGTCGTTATGCGTGACGCTCCCGTGGCGCTCGACCAAGTCGGGGAGTGTGTCGTCCGGCCAGCGCGGGTGCAAGAATGCTCTGCGGCCCGCGCCGGTGTACTCCACTATCAGGATCGGGGCGCCGCACCGGCAATCGCCGTGCCCTCGAATCCAAGAGCGATAGTGCCTGATCGCTGCGGCCTCGCTCCGATGGCGGCTGAAGAGATAGCCACGCTCCGAGTAGTGTGCGCCCTCACGGCCCCCGCCGTGGAATGCACTGCTGTAGATCGCGTAGGTGGTGTCCATGGTGTCCTCGTGTTGCACGTGATCCCGGTTGCGCCGGGGCGCCTACTCCATCTGGTCGTCGCCCTTATGCCAGGGGGTGTTGTCTCGCTGGTCGCGCGGGCTGCGGTACAGATTGTAGCCGTCGCCACCCTCATTGTAGACGCGATCCCACGCATCGGCGGCCCGTGTCTCGGCCAACATTTCCGCCCGCCTTGCGGCTCGTATCGCGGCAATGCCGGCCTCGTACACCCTGACCGCCTCGGGATTCGCCGCCGCACGGAGGATTACCTGCTGCGACTCGCCGAGGAGGGCGAAGAGCACGTCGCCGTGCTGTGGGTGCCGTGCGCGGCTGTAGATGTGCACTGTCCGCCCCACTAGGGCTGCATTGCTGCAATCGGCGGGTATTGTGTACTCGATCACGGCGCTCTCCCTGTTCGTGATCCCGGCGGGCGGCCGGGGCGCTGCTGCCTCGTATCTGCCTATATCTATGCAGTATGCGTGCCAATGTATCCCAGGAAATCATCTGTCGTTACAATGTGTTAAGTTTCGGTTTGAGGCCTACTTTGCAAAATTGACACACACTCTGCATGCCGTCGTGTGGCGCATACACCACACCGTCAATCTTATCAGTGACTTAGACAGATAGGCCATGTGTGGCGGCAACGCCACATCGTTGCCAGTTGTTGCCAGTCGAGATTGCGACGGAGGCGCGGACGGACATTACACGCGGAGTAGGCCTTACGCGCGATCCGCTGCGTGGAGTGTCTATCCTCATCGTCCACATCGGCGTGCGCGGGATTGTATGTCGTATCAGCGTGGTGCGATCTTCCGCGCAGGTGCGTTGCCAAGCGTGTTGCCAGCAGGGGCGGGCAGGGTGAGGCGCGCGACGGCGTCGCGGGCGCGGGCGGAGGGATCGGCGAGGTAGCCCTGGGTGACGGCGATCTGGCGGTGGCCCATCAGCTGCTGGATGGTGGCGACGTCGACGCCGGCCTGGTGGAGGGTGCTGGCGTAGAGGGCGCGGAAGCCGTGCAGGGGCTTGACGCCGGGCGGGGCGCCGATGGCCGCCAGGTGGCGGGCGAACGCGGCGGTGAGCGTGTTCCGGCGCGGGTAGGCGCGGCCCCCGTGGCCGTCGTCGAGCAGCCACGTCTCGCCGGGCCGGGCGGCGCGCTCGGCGCGCAGGTACTCGAGCAGCCCGGCCGGCAAGGGGATGGTCTTCTCGCGGCGCTCCTTGGGCGCCCAACCGCCGTGGGCGCGGATGTGGACGGCCCCGCCGGCCAGGTCGACGTGGCGCCAGGGCAGGTGCAGCAGCTCCTCGGCGCGGAGGCCGGTGCCGAGCAGCACCATGGCGGCGCGCAGGTGGAGCCGCGCCCAGGGACGCGCGCCGGCGGAGCCCGCAGCCACGTCATTTTCCACTTGACAGAACGATCATAGCCGCTTACCATCGTCTTACCTGAGGCGACACCTTACCACACGCGAGATCGGAGGGCACGATGACGGCGCTGCAGGACGCAACCCGCGAGGAGATGAACTCGGATATCCGCGTCAGCAAGACCGCCCGGCTGCGCAGGGACGTGGTGGAGGCGGTCGACCGGTTCGGCGTGGACGACATGCGCGGCTCCTGGAGCAACGCGCTGGAGGCGCTGGTCGTGGCCGGGCTGGAGTCGATGCGGCGCCGCAAGCCGCTGGTGCGTGGTCTCGAGGTGCGCGCGATCGAGGCGCCCGACCCCGAGTCGCCCCCGGCGGCGTGAGCAGGCGCCGGGCCGTGCGTCCGCCGGGATCGGCCGGCGGATGCCCTCTCTCGGGCGGCCCGGCGCCCTTCCATCGGAGATGGAGATGCGTCCCTTCTGGCGGAGGCTGTGGCTCGGGCGGGCGCGGAACGAGGCGGCCGGAGATGGCCCGATCCTCGCCAGCGTCTGTGTGAAGCCGGAGTTCTTCACGCCGGAGACAGTCTGGGTCGTCGCCTACCTGCCGTTCTTCCGCGCGTTCACGCCGGCGGGGATGGCCATGCTGCGCGATACCACCGCGCCCGGCGGCTCGCCGGCCGAGCTGCAGGCGCAGGTGCATGCCCAGGCGATGCTGCTGGCGAACCTGCGCGCGGCCGGGCTGCTGGTCGGGGCGTCCCCGCCGCCCGGAATGAACTGAGGAGGAGCGCATGGCTTGGCTGATCGGTGCGGTTGCGGGGCTTCTCGGCGTGGCTCTGGCCATCCTGGTCTGGATCGGCTGGAACTTCGCGGTGATGTTGGACGAAGGAGAGTGAGAGGGCGGCCAGGACGGCCGCCGGGCCAGGGATGGCGCCGCAGTCCTCCACGGAGGGACGCCACGGACGGCCAAGGCCGGCGGGGCGGGGCCGGGGTAACGGACACCCCCAGCGTGCCCGCCCCGCGGGCTGATTACAACGGTGCGATCAACCGGAGATTACCGACCGATGCGACCCGGCGAGAAGGAGGAGCTGTACGACCTGATCCGTTTGACGATGCGCGACCACGGCCCGAAGGCCGTCGCGGCCGACCTGGGCATCCCGTACTCGACGCTCATGAACGAGCTCAACCCGCACGCCGAGGCGCACAAGCTCGGCATCGAGCGGGCGCTGGACGTGCTCGACCTCGCCGGTGGGGCAGGCCCGGTGCTGGACTGGCTCTGCCGGCGCTACGGCCACGTGGCGGTCGCGGCATGGCGCGCGCGGCCGGCGGCGGGCGAGCTGCGCGACGTGGGGCTGCGGCTGGCCGAGGACCTGGGGCGCGTCTCGGGCGAGCTGCGCACGGCGCTGGCGCCCGGGGGAGATGCGGGGGCGGCGATCAGCGGGCCGGAACTCCGGCGCATCGGCGATGCGGCCTACGCCCTGCTGGAGGACGTGCACCGGCTGCTGGCCGGCGCCGAGCAGGCGGCCGGGGCGGGTGTGGTGCGGCTCGACCAGCGGCGGAGGGGAGCGTGAGCGGAAAGCATGACGTCACGATCCACTTGAACAGCATGGGCTTCGGCTCCGTCATCATCGACGGCATAGATTTCAGCGATTCCGTCTTCGCATTCATGGTGTCGGGCTGTGTCGGCGAGGCGTCGAGAGTCAAACTCGAGCGCTACGAGGTTCCATTGAGGGTTGAAATCCTCAACGGCTGCAGGCGGGTCGCGCGATTCGATGACCGATTTGAAGTCGAGGCCGGCACGCTCGTTCTGCGGGGAGCCGAAGTCACGATCGTGCCTCCGCTGGCCCGACTCCTGGCCCGGCGGGCGGAGGAATTGGCAGAGGCACGCCGGCTCAATGGGGAACGCGCATGAGCGCCGCCTCGCGGGCCCGGCAGGCGGAGCGCCTGCGCCTCACCAGCGGCGAGACGCCGCAGCAGCGCTATGCCAGCGTGCGCACGCTGGCGCAGCGGCCGCGGGCGGCCCTGCCCGGGCAGGTGGCCCGCGGGCGTGCGCTGTTCGGCCGGATGCTGCGCGAGAATGCGCGTCGGCAGCACGAGAAGTCCACCCGTACCGCCGAGGGGCCAATATCGGCGGGCACAGCGGAAGGGCGGCCATGATGCGCGGACCGTGTACTCCTTCACGATCCGATCCCGCGGAGCCGTACCTGCTGCCCGGCGACGGGCGCGTTGCGTGTCATAGTGCGGCGCCCCGGCTCTTGCATGGGGCTGGGGCGCTATCCCAAGCGAGGTAGGCATGGCCGGGCCACACCCTGATCCGAAACCGACCGCCGGCGATGCGCACGACGATCTGCGCCGGCAGATCGCGGCCTCGTACGAGCAGGGCGCCCGGATCGAAGGGCTGCTGCGCGAGGTGCTGGGGCGCCTGCCAGCCCTCGAGCACGAGGCCGGGGGAATGGCCTGGCACCGTGCGGTGCGGGTGCGCCGCGCGCGGATGGGGGAAGACCTGAACCGCAAGCTGAGGGCAAGCCGATGACGAACTTCCCTGATGGAGCAGTGGGCGGTATCGCCGTGCTGACCGAGAAGCCCCGGGTGGGCCGCGTCGCGTTCGGCCCCGGGCCGCGGGTGGACCGGCAAGCGGACGACCTGATCGAGCAGTGCAAGGACATCGCCCGAGCGGGGGCTGAACTGGCGGTGGGCGCCTTCCCCCGCGAGTGCGCCCTGTCCCCGGCAGCGGCCCGCGCACAGCAGGCCGCGCTGGTGGCTGTGGTGGCCCGGCGGGTCGAGCGCCTGCTGGCGGAGCACCACGCGCTCGAATGCGCGATGGAGGCGCTCGCCTCGCATGCCCGGCACTACACCCCCACGGGCGAGCGGAGGGATTGACCGCGCAGCCTGCGGTGCCGGCCGGCTGGGCAGAGCGGCAACGCCTGCCAGGGGACTCCACCCTACGAGCATCCGGCCGGTTCCGGAGGCCATGCGGCGTGGATGGACACGCCCTCGCGTTGCACTGATAGCAACTGGTGCGGAAAGTCGAACCCAAGCTACGGCGACGGGCAGACAACCGGAAGCACCTATGCACAACGCCAGGCCCGAAGATGCTTGCGCATAAGGCTGCCTTGGCATCCGAAAAGGAGCCGGTACTCAAGCCCGGCCATGGCCTCTATCCATCGGAGAGATGAAATGTTCAGACCGGCGGAACGGGTCGAGACGCGTTTGCGGGCCGCCCTGACGGGCCCGAGCGGGAGCGGCAAGACCTGGACGGCACTGGTGCTCGCCAAGGGCCTTGGCGGGAAGTGGGCGCTGATCGATACCGAGAATGGCTCGGCGGCGCTCTACGCAGACCGCTTCACGTTTGATGTCTGCCAGCTCGATCCACCTTACACGGTCGACAAGTACATCGAGGCCATGAAGGCCGCCAGCGACGGCGGCTACATGGGCATGATCGTCGATTCCGCCTCGCACCAGTGGTCGGGCGAGGGCGGCATTCTAGACCGCAAGGAAAAACTCGACGCCCGGGGAGGGAACAGCTTCACGAATTGGGGGCAGCTCACTCCAGAGCATGAGCGGTTCCGCGCCGCCATCCTCCGGCCCCGCATCCACCTGATCGCCACCATGCGCAGCAAGGTGGCGTATGTGCTGGAGGAGGACAAGCGCGGCAAGCAGGTGCCCCGCAAGGTCGGCATGGCCCCGATCCAGCGCGAAGGCATGGACTACGAGTTCGATCTGGTGCTCGACCTCGACATCAAGCACCAGGCGCTTGCGAGCAAGGATCGCACAGGGCTCTTCTCGCCCACCATCCCGTTCGCCCCGACCGAGGAGACAGGCAAGCAGATCATCGCCTGGCTGCGCACCGGGAAGAGTTTGATCCGGGCGTGGGTCGAGGAGCAGGTCGGCAATCCTGCGCTATCGAATGCCGGCGCCCTCCGCACGTGGTGGGCCAAAGTCAAGCCGAAGGTGCGGGAGAAGGCCACCTATGACGACTTTGCGCGGATCGCGGCCTACATCGAGGCGGAGATCTCGAAGGCCGCCGCGCCGGCATCCGATAGCGCCGCGCCGGCGGAAGGACACCAGCAGCCCACGGCCTGACGGAGCGGGACATGCGCATCGTGTTCGTGATCGAGGACCGCCTGGGTGACGGGTACGCGGCGGAAATGCGCTGCCGGCCGCTGCCGATGGAGGAGCCGGACAGCGTGGCCTTCGGGCTGGCGCGGCAGATCGAGGTGCTGATCCGGATCGACCGGCAGGTGCGCGCTGTGCAGAAGACCGCGGATGCCAAAGAACCATCAACGCGGGGCGAATAGATGGAAGCGATGGGTGTGGCGTTATTTGTAATTTTTTTCATGTGGCTATGTTTCTACGGCGTCGCATTCGCGATTACCTGGATATTCACGCGACTTTACCGGCCATGCGTGTGTGAAAAAACATATCTGTCGGGCCTTAGAGGCTCTGGCTGGCCGTGCTCGCGCCATGGACGGCATGTGTGGCGCAAAGATTACGAATCGTTCTGGCGGTGGAAGTTGATCTATTACG
This sequence comes from Betaproteobacteria bacterium, assembly GCA_016199485.1. Classification (GTDB taxonomy): domain Bacteria; phylum Pseudomonadota; class Gammaproteobacteria; order Burkholderiales; family SG8-41; genus JACQGO01. The sequence goes on along the minus strand of JACQGO010000135.1, from coordinate 9,796 downwards.
TAGCGGGCTTCAACTAAGAAGGCAGCCGATGAGGCCTTCTGACCGCCTGACTCAGGAGGATGTGGTTTGCCATGACTGACCCCTGGCGGAAATGGCGGCGCGTGTTCGTGGCGGCGACGATGATCGAAACCTCACGGCTCACGGCGGCGCAGCGCGGGGCCTACGAGCGACTGTGCGACGACTATTGGTGCAACGGCCCGCCGCCGAACGAGGACATCGTGCTTGCGCGGATCGTCATGATGCACATCGGCGACTGGCGACGCATGAAGGAGCCCGTGCTCGCCCTGTTCCGGATCGAGGCGGCGAAGTTGCGGCACGCGCGGCTCGACCAGGATCTCGGTGATGCGGAGGCGCGCTACCTCAAGGCGCAGCGTGCGGCACAGGCCAAGCATGCTCCGGGCAAGCGCCAGGCACAACCTCAAGCAGAGCCCGAGCAAGTGGTTGAGCAGACCACAAGCAGAGCCCGAGCAGAGCCCGAGCAGAGCCCGAGCATGTGCTCAGACCCTGCCACATCAGCATTAGCTGTTAGATCTGTTCCTTCGGAACAGGGACCCCCCTTACCCCCCTTGCAGGGGGGCGAACAGACGGATGCCCTGCCGCCGAAGCGCCGACGGGCACGGCCACGCACGGGTGCACCGGATGCGCTGCTGATCAGCGAGGGCATGCGGGCGTGGTTCCGGCGGAAGTACGGCACCGCCTGCGAGCCGGCGCTGGAGGCGCAGACCGAGGCGATGCTCGACTACCACCGCAGCCGAGGCACGCTGCTGGCCGATTGGGAGGCCGGTTGGCGCAACTGGATCACGAACTGGACCACCGACTTCGGCAAGCGCGCACCGCCCGGGAACGGACGCCCCGCCGGTGCTGCCACGCCGCCCCGCAGTACCGTGTTCGACGGCGTGCCGACCATCCGCGGAGAGGATCTCCCATGATCGCGTGCAAGGACTGCCGCTGCTGGAAACGGCTGGATGACAAAACCGGCGAGTGCCGCATGAGCCCGCCTGCGGTGATGATCGTCGACGGCGAACTGACCAACATCCGGCCGAGTACGGCCCCGGACGATGGCTGCGATTTCGGTGTGGAACGGATCGGGGAGCCATGAGCGAACAATCGCCCAACCCCGTCCCCCACGGACCGGACTGCCCGTGCAACGGTTGCGAGACCGCCGCCCGGTTCGGCACCGGCGCTGAGGCAGCCCCGATCGCCCCGGCCGCCCAGCCAACCCTGGCCGGCTCCATTACGGCGAGCGACGGCGTCGTGCGGTTCGTGATGAGTCGCGACGACCAGGGGCGAGACGTGGCCCGCATCGTCCGGGACGACCCGGATCTCGAGCCGGGCCGGTGGCGCGCGTTGCTGGTCGAGGGATGCCTGCTGCGGCAGAACGGGGAGCCGCGGGCCCGGGCGCGGGAGGCCCTGTCCGCGCCGCAGCGGAAGATGCTTTCCGTGCTGGAGTCAGGCCCAGGCCCGCGCAACGCGCTCCTCTGGGGGCCTACCGGCACGGGCAAGACGGAGCTGGCCCTGCTGGCCCTGCGCACCCTGCACCGGAAGCCGGAGCGGGTGATGGCGTTCGCCTGGTCGCGGGCCAAGGGGCTGTTCACCCCGCCGGAGCTCGACGACAGCGGCCTCACCGAGCGCCGCGTGCTCGATCGGTTCACGGCCCCCGCGGTGCTGCTGCTGGACGAGCTGGGGGGCGGCCATCCCGGCCTCGGAAGAGTGAGCGACTTCGAGTGCCGGGTGTTTGCGGAGATCCTGAGCACGCGCGACCGGGCCGGCCGGCACACCTGGATCACCACCAACCTCTCGCCGGCGCGCCTGGCCGAGCTGTACCCGGAGCCGGCGCTCTCCCGCCTGGTGCGGCACGATGCCTCGCTTGTGCTCGACTTCACGGGCATGCGCAACTGGAGGAGGAACGCATGAACTACAGCGCGCAGTTCGCGCGGCGGCCGTTTCCCCCGCTCAGGCGCCGTGATGCGGCTCGTATGCTGCCGCAGCGGCCGGTTGTGAACCCCATCGGATGGTCGGCGAGGGATGCCTCGACCCTGCACGATGCGGTGTACGCCGGCACCTACCAGGATCGGGTGCTGCACTGGCTGATCGGGCGTGAGCCTGCGCATACATACGTGATCGCACGTGCGCTGGGGATGGAGGGCCGCAGGGTGCGCAGCGCACTAGAGGCGCTGTTCCACAAGGGAGCCATCCGGCGCTTCGGCGTCGGCATGTACGGAGTCGCGGACGATGAATCTCGATGACCTTGCAGGTCGCCACCTGGCTTGCGCCCGGGAGACGATCCGACGCTTGCGAGCGATGCTGCACGAGGGGCGCCATGGTAGCCAAACGCGCTACGGCAGACCGCTGCGCACCCGCCCGCCCGGCAGCGCCCCGGCGCGCACGGTGGCGGAGTGGGTCGCGCTGCACGGCCCGGTGCCCAAGCTCCCGCCGGCCCCGGACGGTCGCAGGCCCGATGTGGGCTCCCCGCACGGCCCCGACCGCATGCCGGGCGGCTTTCACGACGCATGGGAGCGGATCGGATGACCTTCGAGCGCATCGAGATCGGGCCGCACGTCCTTTACCGGGGCGACTCCCTGGAGGTGCTGCCCACGCTGGCGGAGGCGAGCGTGGATGCCGTCGTGACCGATCCGCCCTACGGCCTGCACTTCATGGGCAAGACCTGGGACAAATTCGGCGGTCCTATCGGTATGGATTACCACAAAACGCGAGAACGCTGCGGATCAATGCACGCAGGGGAATACGATCCGCGCCGGGACGACGAGTACCAGCACGCCATGGCCGCCGCGTTCGCGGAATGCCTGCGCGTGCTCAAGCCAGGTGGGCACCTGCTCTGCTTCGGCTCGCCGCGCCGGTTCCATCGCCTGATGTGCGCGCTGGAGGATGCCGGGTTCGAGCTGCGGGATACGCTCTGCTGGCTGTTCGGCCAGGGCTTCCCGAAATCGTTGAATGTGAGCAAGGCCATCGATCGGGGGGCTGGGGCGGAGCGAGAAGTGGTGGGGATAGAACGCCGTTCCGATAAACGCGGCGGTAATTTCCACGGTGCAAGTGAACAACGCCCTATGATCGATTGGGAGCGTACAATCCCAGCCACACCGGAGGGCGTCAAATGGAATGGCTGGGGCACGGCGCTGAAACCTGGACATGAAATCATCATCAAGGCGCGCAAACCATTGCCAAGCGAAGAACTCTATGCAACAATAGGCTCCCATCTAACGAGATTGGAAGGGTGCTTATGGTCGCTGTTACCTGCGAGCATTGCGGTAGAGAGTTTTGCGTTAAGCCCAAGCGAATACGACGCGGCGTGCGCTTCTGCTCAATGGCCTGCCGGCGGGCGGCAGAGTACACAGGCCGCTTTGTCAGGAGCGATGGGTACGTCGCTGTTCGCATTGGCGACGATTTCCAGCTTGAGCACCGTGCGCTCATGGAAAAGCATCTTGGCCGACGCCTGGAACGATGGGAACACGTCCACCACCGAAACGGAATCAAGCACGACAATCGACTTGAAAATCTTGAAGTGCTGTCTGTCGGAGATCACACCCGCCGCCATCATCGAGGCCCACAAACCGGGATATTTGTTGAGTGCCATTGCCTCCATTGCGGTTGTAGCTTTCAACGCCGAGGTCACGAAGTGGCGCGTCACCCGAGAACATTTTGCAACCGTACCTGCTATCGCGCGGCATCTGGCGGCCTTCCCGGACGGGGGCGTAGGGCTTGAGTACATTGCGGTCGCCCGCAAGCCGCTGGATGGCACGGTCGCCGCAAACGTCGCGAAGCACGGCACCGGTGCGCTGAACATCGACGGGTGCAGGATCGGAGTTGAAGGTGGAACGGCTGGGGCCGGGGCCGGGGCCGGGGCGCGAGTGCTAGGCGATGGCCTCAATGGAAAGCGTGGATTGCCTGTCGATGGGCTCGGCCGCTGGCCCGCGAACGTGGTGCATGACGGGAGCGACGAGGTGCTGGCGGGGTTTCCTGATTCGGCTGGACAGGCCGGTGACGTTACCGGCCGCGAACCAACCTCGATAGAGCCGCGTAACGGCAATGCTTACGGGACATTCAATCTGCGCGGCGCTGCCCCTGCCCGAGGCGACTCCGGTTCCGCCGCTCGCTTCTTCTACACGGCGAAGGCGAGCCGCGAAGACCGCGAGGCGGGACTCCGCGAGACGGAAACCCAAGTCACACATTGGAGTGGAGAGGGTATGCCTCTCCGTCAGGATGGCACAGAACGGAAGATGCCGTTCGCTCGCAACACCCACCCGACGGTCAAGCCGACCGATCTGATGCGATGGCTGGTGCGGCTGGTGACGCCGCCCGGCGGGCTGGTGCTCGATCCGTTCATGGGCTCCGGCTCGACCGGCAAGGCGTGTTCGATCGAGGGCTTCCGCTTCCTCGGCATCGAACGCGAGGCCGAGTACGTCGAACTGTCCCGCGCCCGCATCGCCCACGCCTGCGAAGTCGCCGCCAAAGGCCCGGAAGCCGTGGCCGCCGAAGCCGCCGGACAACTCTCCCTGCTGGACGCGCCATGAACACCATCGGGATCGACCCTGGCAAGTCCGGCGCCCTGGTGCTGCTCGACCGAGAGGGGCTGATCGTGAAGGCGGAGAGAACCCCGCTGCTGGGCGGCGAGTACAACCGTGCCGCCATGCTCGACATGCTACTGGATTGCACGCGGCATTGTCTTATGAGGCTGGACGCCGCGCGGGCTGTGATCGAGCGCCAGCAGGCCATGCCGGGCCAGGGCCGCAGCAGCGCCGTCACCATCGGCTACGGCTACGGGCTATGGCTGATGGCGCTCACGTCCGCTGGCATCCCATTCGACGAAACGACGGCCCAGAAGTGGCAGTACGAGTTCATCACCCGGAAGCCTAAGGAGCCGCCCAAGGCGCACAAGGAACGGCTGCTCCAGGCCGCGCGGCAGCAGTTCCCAGGACAGGACTTCCGGTTGCGCGACGGCCGCGCTGACGCGGCCCTGATCGCCCTGTGGGGCCACCGGCACCTCAACGGAGGCGCCGCTGTAGTGGCGACCGACATCGACGACGTGGACGAGGCTCTGAGGCCCTTCTGATGAGCTATGCAAGGCCAATAGATGGTATGCGTGCATTAGCCAATGGACGCCAAATCTGGCATTGTGACTGTTGCCATCGTGAGGATGTATGGCAATCCGGGTGGATGAACTACGGCTCGATTCTGATGGAGGATACTTGCCCGGCCGATATGTTGACGGGATGTTCACCCGCCTGCGTGGATGTACTCAAGCAGATGCTCAAGGATAAAGAAATCACGCTGCCGAGCATCAAATGGCGAGGATATGCCGTGAAACTTGTGAAGGCGAGACGAGGATACTGAACCAATTACTGCTGAGGAGAGTGGAGATGGAGCCCGTGGAATGGCTGCTCGGCGACGACACCGGCCGGAGCAGCGAGACGATCTGGGCCGTGATGATGGGCGTGGACACAAGGAGTTCCCGAAATGAGCGAGCCGAAGCGGATGAGCGATTCTGAACTGATGATTGCCTTGTACCGAAGCCCGGACGAGGAGGGACTGGCAGGGCACATCGCCGCCCTGGAGGCCGAGCTTGCTGAGGCCCGCGCCATGAGCGCGCGACGGTTGACGGCGCTGCGGGATCGAACCATCGTCAACACGTCCACATTGGCAAGACCCAACCGGCGTGGATGTCTCACCTGTGGCAGCGAGTGGGAATACGGAAAAGAACAACACGCGCCTCCGGATGGTGATCCCGATGGCCAGCCCTGCCCCGCCGCACTGGAGGCTGAAAAAGAATGAAAGTCAAAGGCGTGCCATGCCCGATGTGTCGATGGAAGATGCTTTGCTGGCAACGACGCACTTCCACCAATTCGACCTTGGTTTATCTAGGCGGAACCTGCGGCTGCCGTAGGTGCCATGCGCGATTTGAGCCACAACGCGGCAAATGGAAATTGATAGAAAGGTGAATGGCATGGGGCATACCGACGCCGAACGTATGCGCTGGATGCAGAAGAACCTCTGGTTTGTAGACCATAGCGGTGACGGGACATGGTCTGTCCGCAGGAGAACCAAAATTGGATTCTGGGAAGCCACGACCCTTGCTCGCGCTATTGACCGCGCGATGGACAACCCCGGTAAGCCGGACTGGTCTGATCCAAGCGAACAGGCATAGGACAGCCCCAAGACCCCGGACTGGACATGAGCCAAGAAAGCGGTGTGTGGAGTGCCGGGTACCAGGAGTGTGTCCAGAACGAATGGCTCCGCACGATTCGGGCCTTGGAGAACGCGGAAGCCGTGATACCGCGCGGGAAGTGGCGTGCTGCCAAGACCGCCCTTAGCCGTGCCAAGCGCGCCTACAAGAAACTGTTCGGGGAGGAGGCGGTATGAGTTACCGAATCGCGTGGATGCTTGCGGCGTGGGGAAGTGTGGGCTGGGCGAGTGTAAAGTTGGCCCAGCCCGTAGACCTCAATCAAGCGGTTTACTATCTCGGCGTGGGCATAGTAGCTGCGCTCCTCGCCATCGCGTGCAAGAAATGAGTCGCCACAACTTCGACCGCTGGTGGTGGAGAATCGGGCCATGGGGCCGGTTTGCACTCGCAATGACAGCGATACTTGTAATCGGCCTCACAGCGGCATTCGTGCTTGTGCGCATTGCCGAAGGCGCCTCCCTCTGCGCCTAGCGGAAAATCCGCCGCCGTTCTGGTCGCGGGCCTACCGCTGCTACCGGGGCCGGAGCGGCAAGAATCTCACCCGGCACGAGCGGCGCTTCGCGGACCACATGCGGGCGCTGGTGCGCCGCGCGAGCGAGTTGGAGGGATGATGAACGATAGGAAATTGATTCTGCGGGTCACTGCTGATGACTGTGATTGGGAATACATTCGCGGTTCTGGTGCTGGTGGACAGAAGCGCAACAAAACCAGCAACGCCGTTCGTGTGACGCATCGGGCATCAGGAGCATCGGCGTTTGCACAAGAGCAGCGTAGCCAGTTGCAGAATCGCCATGCCGCGTTCCGCAAAATGGCTGAATCATCCATCTTCAAGGCTTGGCTTCGCGCGGAAATCGCGCGTCGCTCCGGAGAAGAGGATCGCTTGCAGGAGGCTGTCGAAATCGCAATGGACGATAGAAATATCCGCTGTGAAGTAAAAGACGATCAAGGTCGGTGGCAAGTAACAAGCGGGCCTCTAGAGGAAGCGTATGAAAAACCAAAGTGAGGCACCAGCCTGCAAGAACTGCGGCAGGCCGAATTTCTACGGCACGAAGTATGGCGGCTATTGCCTCGATTGCTGGAACGCGCGAGCGCCGGAGCATGAGGACGAGATTGCCGTCCTCCGCGCCCGCGTCGCCTCCTTGGAAAAGGCGCGGGAGGATATCTGCAATTCCGCCACGTTCGACACAACCGATGGCGCCTGCCCCGCATGGTGGCGCGGCTGTGACCACGGATGGGCCAAGGGCCAGAAGCGCATCGCCGAGTTGGAGGGGCTGCTACAGGTGTTTGCTCAAACATCCACACCAAAGCCATCGCCAACCGAAGAGTACAACCTGTGGTGCGGATGCACGCCCAGCAGACAGGTTTGCCTACGCGGTGAAAGGTGGCTGCACTACGCTGGTGCAACACCATGTCCAACGGGCACACGCTACAGACAGCGAGGCTATTGTGGCTACCACGAGGAGCGACGCATGACAGATCGGCGCACGGGGCTCTTCTACGGCAGGCGCGATTACGGTGGCAGGCGGAGTGGGCAGAATCGCAAGGGCCAGCGGAGGCTTGCATTATGCTCCAAGAGGACGAGCGCGGGCTGGTTGTGAACAAAGGGGAATGCCAAGATGAATAGCCATGAGCGGGAAGTGTTCGAGCAGCTCTACGCAGCTTGCGACGAGCTTGCCGAGGACTGCCGATGGCGCACGCTTGACGCGGCGATGCTCGCAGCCCGTGTTGAGCTTGATAAATGCGAGTGGTGCTGTGGTAAGAAAGAACTCCGTACTCTAATACGGACCAATCCACCTGGAACACGCTGGCAGATTTTGCCTTGCTCAATATGCAACGGCACCGGCAAGCACAAGGACGCTCCATGACAAAGCGCGAAGTGTTCGAGCGGCTTTACCAAGTCGCTGAGGCGGCGCTGGCTGGCCGTCCAGTGCGGAATGCCGATGAAGCGGTGTCGGCTGCCCGCGCCGAACTCGACAAGTGTGAGCGGTGCGACGGAACGGGGTGCCGGGGATTCACACACCATCTGATCCACGAGTACCCGTGCTTGCAGCCATGCCCCGACTGCAACGGCACCGGCAAGCACAAGGAAAGCAATGGATGATCCAAATGTCACCATCCCGCGTGACCTGCTGGATAGATTGATCCGTGCAGCCGAGCACCCGGAGTACCCGGCCGGGGACCCGGATTGCGTGCAGGAAGCGCGGATTGTGCGTGATCGGTGCCCTTCTTGCGAGGGCACCGGGAAGGGCATACGGCGAGCAAGAGTTGAAGGGAGCGGAGAACCCTTGACATTCGCTGGTCCAGAGCGATGCGTCGCTTGCGGTGGCAGCGGCGTTAGGGCAAGAACAAGGAGACGTGATGGAACTGACTGACCGCGAACTCGCGGATATGCTGGGCCACGCTGCGCTCCAGATCAGGTCTTACGAGCCGCGCATGCAGCGTCGTCACGCCAACTGCTGGTGCATTGAACCGTGGAAGAGCGGCCACGATGATGGCTGCGCCGCCATGCGCGCAGCGACGAAAGCCTGGAAGCAGCACAAGGAGACGTGATGTGGGCTGAGTACGACTTGTTGCGTGACGCCTATTGGATTTATCACAAGAGGCACATCTACCTCGTAGATGCTCGCGTGCCCTTGAACGTTGCGTGCTCGCATGTCGAGATGGATGTTGCGCAGGAGCGCATGCAGGAACGGGCTCTGGAGGAGGAGGACACTGGATAGCACAAGGAGGCGTGATGCCCATACTTGATGATGCACCGACCATGCGCGATGTCCTGAAGGCCATGGTGTATCAGTTCGCCTACCGGCGCAGCACCAATGGGCGCCTCAGCCTGTACACGGGCGGTCTCTCGGCGCTTGAGGATGCGTTTGAGGCGCTGGGCTGGCCCGATCCCAAACCCTACCCGGAAGGCGAGTGCGACGAGCCCAACTGCCATCGGGAAGTCACCTGCGGGACGCCGACGGCTCAGGGCTATCGCCACACATGCGGCAAGCACCGACCGAAAGAGACGTGATGTGCCTGAGCGACACCGCGCTTGACTGGCCCCCGCCCTGCCCGAAGTGCGGAAAACCGCTGATGGTGATCGGGGGCGTGTCAGACTTCTCCGGTGATTCACCCGGCGTCACCATGTCGTATTGGTGCCCGGACTGGCCGCAGCGGTGCGACATGAGGGAGCCTGAGCGATGATCGCAGCCATGAAACATTGTGCTGCCACGGGCTGCTCGACGCTGTTGCCGCCTGGTCAGACCCATTGCCCTGCCCATGCGCGCGCGATGGATGCCCGCCGCGGAACAGCGCAGGAGCGTGGTTACGGGTCGCGGTGGGCTGCGTACAGCCGCGCATGGCGGCGGCAGCACCCGCTCTGTGGCGACCGGCTGGATGGGCCTTCGTCGGAGCACTCCCGTTGCGTAGCCGATGGCCGAACGACCGCCGCCACGCAGGTGGATCACATCCGCGCTGTCAACGGGCCAGCCGATCCGCTATTCTGGGAGCCGACGAATCACCAGTCGTTGTGTCGGGATTGCCACAGCCGGAAGACTGCGTTGGAGAATGGCCGTTGGGGGTAGGGGGTTGAAAACCAAATTGATCGCCACCGGAAAC
>JACQGO010000126.1 GCA_016199485.1 Betaproteobacteria bacterium | reverse complement strand
CGACGAGGAGGGGAGGACACTTCGTTAGCCGCTCCGAACGTTGCACTTGGAACTTGAGACCAAGCGGTCTCAAAAACCCGTTTGAAACCGCAGATGCACGCAGATAAACACGGATCATTCAAGCCTGAAACCGTCGTTAACAGGGGATTTTGTCCGCGTTCATCTGCGTTGATCTGCGGTGAATGCTTGTTGCTGATTCTTGAGATGGGTTCTAGAAAGGCGCGAGGAGCGGGGAGCAAGTCGGGCTCTTCGCCTCACGCGTGAAGCATCGCCGAGGTGATGATCGATGGACACGACGGCAAAGCGCAAAAAGGCCGGTGCGGCTGGTGACATTGGCGAAGAGACGCGGCTCAGGCTCTACCGGCTGCAGGTCGAGCTCAGGTACTGCGAGAAGCGCGCCTACGATCTGTTTCTGCAGAACCTGATCAAGGGCACGACCCACCTGTCGCTGGGCCAGGAGGCGATCGCCGCGGCGTTTGGCGTCGCGATGCGCGCGGACGACTGGACGTTCTGCACCTACCGCGGGCATGCGCACACCCTCGCGCGGGGCGCCTCGATGACGGGCGTGCTCGGCGAGCTCATGGGCAGGCAATGCGGGCTGCTCGGCGGCAAGGGGGGCTCGATGCATCTGACCAGCGTCGAGCACGGCGCGATGGGCTCGTACGCGATCGTCGGCGCGCACCTGCCGGTGGCGGCGGGCGCGGCGTGGTCGGCGCAGTACCGGGGCACCGGGCAGGTCGCGGTGTGCTTCTTCGGCGACGGCACGACCAACATCGGCGCGTTCCACGAGGCGCTCAACTTCGCCGCGGTGTGGAAGCTGCCGGTGGTCTACGTGTGCGAGAACAATCTCTACATGGAGTACACGCCGATCAGCTCGGTCACCGCGGTCGAGTACCCCGCCGCAGGCCGCGCGGCGGCCTACGGGCTCGAGCCGATCATCGTCGACGGCAACGACGTGGATGAGGTCTACCGCGTCGCGCAGGCGGCACTTGCCCGGGCGCGCGCCGGCGGCGGACCGTCGCTGATCGAGGCCAAGACCTACCGCCAGAGCGGGCATTCGCGGGCGGATCCCGCCAAGTACCGCCCCGAGGGCGAGCTCGAGGCGTGGCTCGCGCGCGATCCGATTGCGATCTACCGCAAACGGCTCATCGATCTCGGTGTCGCTGCGCGGGTGCTCGACGAGATCGAAGCGGAAGCGCTGCGCAAGGTCGACGAGGCGACGGCGGTCGCCAGGGCCTCGCCGCCGCCGGCCGTCGACAAGATCGAGAAAAACGTCTGGGCGAACGGGGGCGCGGCATGGCGGAACTGACTTATCGCGATGCGGTCGCCGCAGGCATCGCCCAGGAGATGGAGCGCGACGAGCGCGTGGTGTTTCTCGGCGAGGACGTCGCGGCGGCGGGCGGCGTGTTCAAGACCACCGTGGGGTTGCTCGAGCGCTTCGGCCCGAAGCGCGTGCGCGACTGCCCGATCTCGGAGCAGGCGATCGTGGGCGCGGCGATGGGCGCGGCGATGACAGGACTCAGGCCGATCGCGGAGATCATGTTCTCCGACTTCCTCGCGGTGTGCTGGGACATGGTGGCGAACGAGATCGCGAAGGCCCGTTACATGACGAACGGCCAGGTGTCGCTCCCGCTGGTGATCCGCACTGCCAACGGCGCGGGCTCGCGCTTCGGGGCGCAGCACTCGCAGTCGGTCGAGAACTGGGCGATGGCGGTGCCGGGATTGAAGGTGGTGGCGCCGGCGACGCCGGCCGACGTGAAAGGACTGATCGCGGCTGCGGTGCGCGATCCCGATCCGGTGATCGTGTTCGAGCAGAAGTCGCTCTACTCGATGAAGGGCGAGGTACCCGACGGCGAGCTGGTGGACGAGCTCGGCAAGGCGAGAGTGCTGCGCCAGGGCAGGGATTGCACCATCGTTGCGCTGGCGCTGATGGTGCACCGCGCGCTCGAGGCCGCGGAGATCCTCGAGCGCGAGCACGGCATTTCGGCCACGGTGGTCGACGTGCGCTCGCTGGTGCCGCTCGACGCGCGGACGATACTCGCGGAGGTCGCGAAAACCGGATGGCTCGTCACCGTCGAGGAAAACCCCAGGCTGTGCGGCTGGGGTGCGGAGATCGCCTCGATCGTCGCCGACGAGTGCTTCTGGAGCCTGGACGGCCCGATCGTGCGCATCACCAGCCCGCACGTGCCGCTGCCCGCGGCGGACCAGCTCGAGGACGCGACGATCCCCTCGGTCGCGCGCATCGTCGGGACCATACGCGAGCGGGTGGACTGAAGCAGGAGAGGTCGATGGACGTGGTCATGCCGCAGCTCGGCGAAACCGTCGCCGAGGGGACGGTCACCCGGTGGTACAAGAAGGTCGGCGATACGGTCAGGGCGGACGAGGCCTTGTTCGACGTCGAGACCGAGAAGGTGAGTACCGAGATCCCGGCGCCTGCGAGCGGCGTGCTCGCCGAGATCCTGGTGCAGGAAGGCGTCGCGGCGAGGGTCGGGACGAGGCTCGCGGTAATCCGTGAGGGCGCCGTCACCGCTGCCGCACCCGCTGCGGCTGTCGCCGGCGCGCCGGCCCCGACGCTCCGCGTGGCGGTCCCGGTGCGCGCCGGGCGGGAACCGCGGGCGCCTGCCGCCAGCGGGGCGCAACGCTTGTCTCCGGTGGTGCGGAAGCTCGTTGCCGAACACGGGCTCGATGCGCTCGAGATTCGCGGCAGCGGCCGCGATGGCCGGATCACGCGCGAGGATGTGCTCGCGTTCCTGGAGCGCCGCTCGCCGCGTCCGGGGCCAGCGGCACAGCCGGATTCCGCGGTGGTGCCTGCGCCCGCGGAGGGCGATGCTGTAGTGCCGCTCAACGCGATTCGCAGGCGCACCGCCGAGCACATGGTAACGTCATGGACCACCGTGCCCCACGTGCTGCAGGCGATCGAGGCCGACTTTTCCACCGTGGAGAGGACGCGGCGCGAACTGGGCGGGCGGTGGAAGGAGCGCGAAGGTTTTGCGCTGACCTACCTGCCGTTCGTCGCGCGGGCGGTATCGATCGCGCTCGCGAAGTTCCCGCGTCTCAACGCGACCTTCCGGGACGGGCAGCTCGTCGTGCACCGGCGCATCAACCTTGGAATCGCGGTCGATCTCAACCTGGACGCTCTGGTGGTGCCGGTGGTCAAGGACGTACCCGCCAAGTCGCTGGCGAGAATTGCGCTCGAGATCCACGATCTCGCGCTACGGGCGCGGCGAGGCCGTCTGAAGCCCGACGAGGTGACCGAGGGCACCTACACGCTGTCCAATTCCGGCGTGTTCGGCACCCTGATCACCGCGCCCATCATCAATCCGCCGCAGGTCGCGATTCTCTCCACCGACGGCGTGCGCAAGAGGCCGGTGGTGATCGAGGGCCCGGAGGGCGACAGCATCGCGATCCGTCCGGTCGGGCTGCTCGCCCAGACTTTCGACCACCGCGCGGTCGACGGCGCGTATTCCGCGGCGTTCCTGCGAGAAGTGAAAAGCGTCGTCGAGAGCTGCGACTGGTCGGCGGAGCTTTCGGGATAGCAGCCGACGATGCAGCGGAAGGCGAGTGTCCGGCCGATGTTTCCTGTTCATAGGGGATCGTGGCGATGGTGTCAGCAACTTTGAAGCAGCATAAGCTCGGCTGGATCGGCATCGGGCGCATGGGCTACGCGATGGCGCAACGGCTCGCCAGGGCGGGCAGCGACCTTACCGTATGGAACCGCACCCGGGCCAAGGCCGAGCCGTTGAAGGAGTACGGGGCGAAGCTCGCGGATACGCTCGCGGATCTCGCGGGCTGCGACATCGTGTTCACCATGGTTTCGACCGGGTCCGACGTGAAGGAAGTGCTGTTCGGTGCGAACGGCGTGCTGTCGAAGGGGAAAGCGCCCAAGATCGTGGTCGACTCGACCTCGATCTCGCTCGAAGAGTCGGCGGAGATCCGCGTCGGGCTGGCGAAACGCGGGGTGAGGCTCCTCGCGGCGCCGGTTTCGGGCAACGCCAAGGTGATCAGGGCGGGGAAGCTCTCGGTGGTCGCCTCCGGCCCGAAAGAGGCCTACGACGCCGCGCTGCCGTACCTGGAGGCGAT
>JACQGO010000128.1 GCA_016199485.1 Betaproteobacteria bacterium | reverse complement strand
CGCGCGCAAGACCATGCTGCAGGTGTTCAGCCTGCTCGGTGCGGAGCACGGGCTGGTGAGCGAATACCGGAAGCTGCTCGCGAGCGCGATGTACTGAAAGGAAACGGGCGCGCCCGCCCAGACAGGGATCTCCGCGGATCCGCAACCAGGCGGCGCCGGGTGCATCGGGGAGGCGTCCGCTGCCGCGCGTCGCTCATCGTTCCGCGCTCCCTGTCAATGCCCGGGACGAGCGCGCGCGTGCCCGCAGGTACTCGATGAATCCGGGCATCACCGAGAGGATCACGATGGCGACGATGACCAGCGTGAGGTTCTGCTTGACCACCGGGATGTTGCCGAAGTGGTAGCCGCCGTAGACGAAGAAGCTGATCCAGAAAACGCTGCCGGCGAAGCTGTAGAACAGGAAGCGCGGGTAGCCCATGCGGCCGATGCCCGCGACGAAGGGCGCGAAAGTGCGGACGATCGGCATGAAGCGCGCGATCACGACGGTCTTGCCCCCGTGCCGCTCGTAGAAGCGGTGCGTCCTGTCGAGGTAGGCGCGGTTCAGCCAGCGCGACTCCTCGCTCGTGAACACCCTCGGTCCCACGTAGCGCCCGATCCAGTAATTGGTGTTGTCCCCGGAAAACGAGGCGGCCATCAGCGTCGCGGCCAGCGCGTGCACATCCATCGCGCCCGCCGCGGCGAGCGTCCCCGAGACGAACAACAGCGAGTCGCCGGGCAGCAACGGGGTGACCACGAGCCCGGTCTCGCAGAAAATGATCAGAAACAGCAGCAGATAGATCCAGGTGCCGTACTCGGCGGCCACCGCCTGCAGGTAGCGGTCGAGATGCAGCACGACGTCGAGGAACGCCACGATCAGCTCCAAGCGCGCACCCTAGGAGTTTGTCGGGCTCAGCCCCGACAAACTCCTCATGCAAAATCGGCACCGGGAAAATTGCAAAAGTCGACGCCTAATATGGAAATTCACGCGTGCTTTCCGTCAGATTCAAGCGCTCTGGCCGGGTTTTCTTCCGTATCGTTGGCCGATTTTGCTGTTAGCAGCCTGTCGGATTGTCAAGTCCGACAGGCTGCTGGCGACGCCGTTCACAACGCCTCCGCCTCCATTTTCTTTTCCGGCCTCACCAGGTCTTCGCGCGACACCCCGAGGTAGAGCACGATCGGGCTCGCCACCAGCACCGACGAATAAATGCCGAACATGATGCCGATGGTAAGCGCCAGCGCGAAATAATACAGCGTCTCTCCGCCGAAGATCAGCATCGAGAGCACCATGACCTGCGTCGAGCCGTGGGTGATGATGGTGCGCGACATGGTGCGGGTGATCGCGTTGTCGATGATCTGCGGCACCGGGACCTTCCTCATCTTGCGGAAGTTCTCGCGCACCCGGTCGAACACCACCACCGATTCGTTCACCGAGTAGCCGAGGATCGCCAGCACCGCGGCCAAGACCGGCAGCGAAAACTCCCAGTAGAAGATCGAGAAGAAGCCGAGGATGATCACCACGTCGTGCAGGTTGGCGATGATCGCCGCCACCCCGAACTTCCACTCGAAGCGCAGCGCGAGGTAGCCGACGATGCCGAGCGAGACGAAAAGCAGCGCGAGCGCCCCGGCGTCGAACAACTCGCCTCCGACCTGCGGGCCGACGAATTCCACGCGCCGCACCTCGACGGTGCCGTCGTCCTTCCTGAGCTCCTGCATCACGAGCTCCGAGAGCTTGGCGCCGGTCACGCCCTGCTTTACCGGCAGCCGGATCAGCACGTCGCGCGAGGTGCCGAAGTTCTGCACCGCCGCCTCGGTGAACCCGAGCCGCGCCATCGACTCGCGGATCTTGCCCAGGTCCGCCGCCTGGCGGTACGCGACCTCCATCACCGTGCCGCCGGTGAAGTCCACGCCGAGGTTCAGGCCCCGCGTGGCGAGCGACGCCACCGCGATCAGGAACGTGACCAGCGAGATCACGTTGAAGACCAGCGCATGGCGCATGAACGGGATGTCGCGCTTGATCCTGAACCATTCCATAGTTAGACCCTGAAACTCATTCAGCCACAGAGATCACAGAGAAACTGCCTTGATGCGCTCCCATTTCAGAAAATCCCGTGTTCTCTGTGTCCTCTGTGGCAAAAAATCACTTGCTTTCGCCCGCCGGCCGCCACACCTGGCCGATCGAGATCTTCTCCAGCTTGCGGCGCGAGCCGTAGATGAGATTGATCATGCCGCGCGAAACCATCACCGCGCTGAACATCGAGGTCAGTAGCCCCAGGTTCAGCACTACCGCAAATCCCTTCACCGGTCCCGAGCCGAACGCGAACAGCGCGACGCCCGCGATCAGCGTGGTAACGTTGGAGTCCAGAATGGTGCCCCACGCGCGCTCGTAGCCCGCGGCGATCGCCGCCTGCGGCGTGTTGCCGTTCCTGAGCTCCTCGCGGACGCGCTCGTTGATCAGCACGTTGGCGTCGATCGCCATGCCGATGGTGAGCGCGATGCCCGCCATCCCCGGCAGCGTGAGTGTCGCCTGCAGCATCGACAGCAACGCCACCAGGAACAGCACGTTCGCGGCGAGCGCGATGATCGAGACCACGCCGAACAGCATGTAGTACGAAATCATGAACACCGCGATCCCGGAGAAGCCGATCCAGGTCGAGTGGAACCCGATGCGGATGTTCTCCGCCCCGAGGCTCGGTCCCACGGTGCGCTCTTCGACGATCTCCATCGGCGCCGCGAGCGCCCCGGCGCGGAGCAGCAGCGCGATGTCCTTCGCCTCCTGGGTCGTCATGCGCCCGCTGATCTGCACCCGGCCGCCGCCGATCTCGGTGCGGATCACCGGAGCGGTGACCACCTCGCCCTTGCCCTTCTCGAACAGCAGGATCGCCATGCGCTTGCCCACGTTCTCGCGCGTCACCTGCTGGAAGATGCGCGCCCCGGTGCCGTCGAGGTTGATATGCACCGCCGGCTCGCCGGTCTGCCCGTCGAAACCGGGTTGCGCGTCGTTGATGCGGTCGCCGGTGAGCACCACCTGCTTTTTTACTAGGATCGGCGCGCCGTTGCGGTCGACGTAGAGCTCGTCGCCGAACGGCACCTGCCCCGCCACCGCCGCCTGCAGCGCCGCCGCGTCCGAGCGCTCCTCGTCGACCATGCGCACTTCCAGCGTCGCGGTGCGCCCGAGGATGTCCTTCGCCTTGGCGGTGTCCTGCACGCCGGGAAGCTGTACCACCACGCGGTCCGCGCCCTGCTGCTGGATGATGGGCTCGGCCACGCCCAGCTCGTTCACGCGGTTCCTCAACGTCGTGATGTTCTGCTGCAGCGCGAACTCCTGGGTGCGCATCTGCGCTTCGAGCTTGAGCGTGCCGATGATGCGGAACTCGTTCGCGTCGTCCCGCGTTCTCAATTCGAGATCGGGCATGTTGCGCCCGATCTCCTCCAGCGCCCTGTCGCGCGCCGCCTTGTCGCGGAAGCGCACGATCACTGCATACCCCTCGCGCGTGACGCCGCTGTACTGGATGCGCTTGTCGCGCAGCGCCCCGCGGATGTCGGACACCGAGCTCTCCGCCTTCTTCGCGAGCGCCGCTTTCATGTCCACCTGCAGCAGGAAATGCACCCCGCCGCGCAGGTCGAGCCCGAGGTACATCGGCAGCGCGCCGATCGCGGCGAGCCAGCGCGGGCTGCGCGAGAGCAGGTTCAGCGCCACCACGTAGTCCTCGCCGAGGGCCGTCTGCAGCGCGTCCTTCGCCTTGATCTGGATGTCGGTGTCGGCAAAGTACGCCTTGACGCTCGTGGGATCGAGGAAGATATCCCCGGGTACGATGTTCGCCTTCCTGAGGATCTCCTCGACGCGCCTCGTCAGCGCGGTGTCCGCCTTGAGCGTCGCCTTGAGCGGCGAGACCTGCACCGCGGGCACCTCGCCGAAGAAGTTGGGCAGCGCGTAGACGAGCCCGATCACCAGCGAGGCGACGATGATGACGTATTTCCAGAGCGGGTAGCGGTTCATCGGCTAACGCGTAAAGGGTGAAGAGTGAAGGGTGAAGGGCGAAGAGCCCGCTGATCGATTCTTCCCTTCACCCTTCACCCTTCACCCTTCACCTTTTCACTGGATGCTCTTCAGCGTGCCCTTGGGCAGCAGCACCTGGATCGCCGGACGCTGCACCTGCACTTCGACGTTGTCGGCGATCTCCAGCGTGACGTAGTTGTCGCTCAACTTGCTGATGCGGCCGAGTACGCCGCCGGAAGTGATGACCTCGTCGCCTTTCTGCAGCGCCTCGATCATCGTCTTGTGCTCCTTGGCGCGCTTCATCTGCGGGCGGATCATGATGAAGTAGAGCAGCACGAACATGAGGACGATCGGCAACAGGCCGATCATGTCCGCTCCCTGGCCGCCTGCGCTTCCCGCAGCCTGGGCCCAAGCCTGCTTAATCAACACGATGCCTCCGCTCCCACCGACGGGCCACCCCTGCCCAAATCGGGATATTTTATCACGACGCGGCCAGTGCCTGCCGGAACCCCGCCGCAAAATCGGCGAGCCGCGCCTCCCCGATCGCGCCGCGCAGCCCGCGCATCAGCTCCTGGTAATAGTAGAGGTTGTGCAGCGTGTTGAGCCGCGCCCCGAGGATTTCGTTCACCCGCTGCAGATGGTGCAGGTAGGCGCGGGTGAAGTTGCGGCAGGTATAGCACGGGCACGCCTCGTCGAGCGGTCGGGCGTCGTCGCGGTAGCGCGCGTTGCGCAGCTTCATCACCCCGTGCCGCGTGTAAATCCAGCCGTTGCGCGCGTTGCGCGTGGGCAGCACGCAGTCGAACATGTCGATGCCGGCCGCGACCGCGGTCACGATATCCTCCGGCGTGCCCACCCCCATGAGATAGCGCGGCCGGTCCGCCGGAAGCTGCGGCGCGGTGTGCCCGAGGATGCGCAGCATGTCGCGTTTCGATTCGCCGACCGACAGCCCCCCGATCGCGTAGCCGTCGAACCCGATTTCCACGAGCCGGGCAAGCGACTCCCCGCGCAGCGCCTCGTACATCCCCCCCTGGACGATCCCGAACAGCGCGTTGCCGTTACCCTCGTGGGCGCGCTTCGAGCGCTCGGCCCAGCGCAGGCTCAAATGCATCGATCCGCGCGCCTCGCTGAACTCCGCGGGGTACGGCGTGCATTCGTCGAGCACCATCGCGACGTCGGAGTCGAGCACGCGCTGGATGTGCATCGACTCTTCCGGCGAGAGAAAGCACGAGTCGCCATCGACCGGCGAGCGGAACGCGACGCCATCTTCGCTCACCTTGCGCAGCCCGCCGAGGCTGTAGACCTGGTAGCCCCCGGAATCGGTAAGTATCGGCCCGTCCCAGCCCATGAAGCGGTGCAAGCCCCCGTGCGCCGCGATCACCTCGAGCCCGGGCCTCAACCACAGGTGAAAGGTATTGCCGAGCACGATGTCCACGCCGAGCGCGCACAGCTCCGCCGGGCTCATCGCCTTCACCGTGCCGTAGGTGCCCACCGGCATGAACGCGGGCGTGTCCACCGTCCCGTGCGGCAGAGTCAACTTCCCCCGCCGCGCCGCGCCGTCGGTCGCCGTAATCGAGAACTGCATCAGGAATCAACCGCCGATGAACGCCGATAGACGCCAATGAAAATCAAGAACAAGCCACAGAGAGCACGGAGTTTACGGAAGAGAGACAAACCCGATCGAAAATCTTTTATCTTACTCTTCTGCAGTGGTTCAAATTCGATCTGATAATGAGCCCGTCGATGCCGTCAACACCGGCAGGCGCAAAACCTCGTCCTCGATCTCAGCCAGTACGTCCATCAGACGCTCCCGGTGTCGGCATCACCAGATCGCTTTCGGATAATGTCCGAGTATCAGGCGGTCGGAGGTGACCAGCTTGGAACCGTCGAGCGCCGCGTGCGCCACGATCAGGCGATCGAAGACGTCCCGCGTCCAGGTCAGTTCGAGCGCGCGCTCCGCAACCGCTGCCAGCGAACAATCTTCGACTGCGAGCCCCAGGCGCCGCCTCAGATCCGCGATAATGGTCCTCGGCATCGCTGCGATGCGTCCGATTTTCCGGAGGTATTGCATCTCGAGCAGGACCGCCGGGCTGACGCCGACCGGCTCCCGGTTGATCAGGTCCGCGGCGCGCTTGCTCAGGCGTTCGATCTGGCCGGAATAAAGCCAGAGCGTGACATGCGTGTCGAGATGAACGCTCATTTGAGGCGCTTGTCCCATTTCCTGCGCCACCTGGCCTCGTCGAACGTCCTGACCCGCGCCAGGCGCCCGGGGTCGCCCACAATGACGCCGGGCCTCCTGATCAGATTCGCGAGCTTGTCCCGCGGTTCAGCGGGCACGATGCGCACTTTCCTGCCGCGCAATTCGACTTCGACCGGCACGCCCTTCTTGATCACGTCGTCGATCACGCGGTAGAGGTCCACCCTGAGCTTGGTTGCGGTGATGGCCATGAGCAGGATGCTCCGTAACAGCAGTGCTTATTCTAGTCCAGCGACACGGCGTACGCAAACTCAGGACCTTGCGTACGTTTTACACCGGCGTGCACGGTCGGTTGATCATTCCCTGCTCTGTCCTTCCGGTGATCTCCGCGGCCATCCTGGTTTTGACCTTATCGGCGTCCATCGGCGGCTAATCTTGCTGCCGTTCGATCAGCATCGCGTCGCCATAGCTGTAGAAGCGGTAGCGCGCCTCGACCGCGTGGCGGTAGGCGCGGCGGATGTTATCGAGCCCGCCGAACGCCGCCACCAGCATCAGCAGCGTTGACTTCGGCAGATGGAAGTTCGTGAGCAGGCGCTCGGCGACCCTGAAGCGGAATCCGGGAACGATGAAGAGATTGGTCTCGCCGTAGCCCGCCTTGAGCCCGCCGCCTGCCGCCGCAGCCTCGAGCGCCCGCAGCGCGGTGCTCCCCACCGCAAGCACGCGCCCGCTGTGCTTTTTCGCTTCCACGACCGCTTCGACCGTCTCCGGCGGAATGCGGTACCACTCGCCGTGCATCACGTGCCCGGAGATATCGGGGACGCGCACCGGCTGGAACGTCCCCGCACCCACGTGCAGCGTAATGAAAGCTAGCCTCACGCCCCGCGTGCGCAGCGTATCGAGCATCGCCCGGTCGAAATGCAGCCCCGCGGTGGGCGCGGCGACCGCCCCCGGGTCGCGCGCGTACACCGTCTGGTAGCGCGCCTCGTCCTCGGCGTTCGCGGGATGCGTGATGTACGGCGGCAGCGGGACGGCGCCCCGGCGCTCGAGCAGCGCGAAGACGTCGTTACAGTCCTCGAAGCGCAGCGTATAGAACTCGCCGCGCCGATCCTCGACCGCAGCGCTCACCGCATCGACCAGCAGCAGCGTGCTGCCGATCCGCGGCGGACGGCTTGCGTGCACCTGGGCGAGAGCCGAGTCCGGGCCGAGCACGCGCTCGATCAGCACCTCGACCTTGCCGCCGCTCTGCTTGCGCCCGGCGAGCCGCGCCCGGATGACGCGCGTGTCGTTGAACACCATGACGTCGCCGGCTTGCATCCACTGCGGCAGCTCGGAGAAGCGGCGGTCGACAAAGGTTCCCGTGATTCCGTCGAGATGGAGCAGGCGGCTCGCGCGCCGCTCGCGCGCCGGGTGCTGGGCGATCAGCCCCGGCGGCAGGTCATAGTCGAAATCAGACAGCTTCAATCTTCAGCCACAGAGCACTCAGAGGACACAGAGGATAAAACAAAAACGGCAGCACCGCCGGAAAATAGAACAACAACGGAAGGCTTTTGGCCTCTTGATGTGCCTTTCCTCCGTGAACTCTGTGCTCTCCTGTGGCTAATGGTTTTGGTTGAGGCGCAGCGCTGATTGCGGGATAATTCGGCGCTCAGCCGGGATGGCGGAATTGGCAGACGCACGGGACTCAAAATCCCGCGCCCTTTAAAGGCGTGCGAGTTCGACTCTCGCTCCCGGCACCAAAAAGGCGGCGATGGGCGAGGCCCGCGACGCGCAAAGCTTGACCTAGATCAACGGGCACGACGGCGTCGCCGTTAGAATCGATTTTCCCGACAGAGGACGGAGAAGATCGGACACTGCCCCGGCGCCCGGATCGATATGGTGGCCGAGCAGCTTGTTCCCGGGTGATCCCATGCGACCGACCGCATCCGCCGCCCGTTCCGTCGCGCCCGCCGCCCAGCGGCGCGCGCGGCCGGTGAGCGGCGTCGCCGATCTGCGCTGGCAGGGCGGCAGCCCCGACGTGAGGGGACTGCTCGTGCGCATGGAGCAGCTGCGCGCCGCCGTCGAGGCGGCGGGACACACCCTGATGGAAAACTGGCGGCCCCATCTGCGCAAGCGCGAATACCTCCCGAGCGCGGCGAACCTCGCCGCTTACATCGGGCTGCGCCGCCACGACCTGCGGCCGATCCAGGGCTATCTCACCACGGTCGGCCTGTCCTCGCTCGGGCGCTGCGAAGGCCACGTGGTGGCGACACTCGACGCGGTGATACACGCGCTGCGGCAGATGACCGGGGCGCGCGTCCCGCGCCACCGCACCGCCAGCGTGGCGCGCGCGATGTCGCTCGAGCAGTCGCTGCTGCGCCGCCACACCAACCGCCTGTTCGGCCCCGCGCCGCCCAACCGCTGGACGCGCTTCATGGTGACGCTCGCCACCGAGGCCGCCGGCGACTACCGCTTCGTGCGCGACCTGCTCCGTCACGGCATGGACTGTGCCCGCATCAACTGCGCGCATGACGAGTCCGCGGTGTGGCGCAAGATGATCCGCAACATCCGCCGTGCCGAGCGCGAGACCGGCCGCCCGTGCCGCATCCTGATGGACCTCGGCGGGCCGAAGTTGCGCACCGGCGCGGTGCAGACGGGCGAGCCCGCGCTGCGCATCAAGGTGAAACGCAACGCGCAGGGACAGCCGCTGCACCCGGCGCAGATCGTGCTCGACGGCTCGGGCAAGCCCAGCCAGTCCGCCGCCGACGGCAAGACGGGCGCGCCTGCTCCGGCGCGGCTCGCCGTGGACCGCGCGTGGCTCGCCCGTATCAGCCCCGGCGACACGATCCGCTTCGTCGATCTGAGGGGCCGCGAGCGGGAATTCGTCGCCGAGACACGGCTTCCGGATGACGCGCTGGTGGCAAGCTCCTCTCGCGGCGCCTGGATCGGCGAGAAGACGATGCTCGAGCACGTGCCCCAGCCAGCCCGCCCGCTCTTCGGCAGTGCGACGACCGCGGCCGGCGCGATCGTGGCGCCGCCCCTCGAGATGCGCGTCGAGCACGGCGACCTGCTGCTGCTCACGCGCGACCCGGTTCCCGGCGAGCCCAAGCGCGTGAACCGGCGCGGCAAGACCGTCGAGCCGGCACACATCTCCTGCAGCGAGCCGGAGATCTTTTCCGCGCTCGGGGTCGGGCATCGCGTGTGGATCGACGACGGCAAGGTGGGTGCCGCGGTCGAAGCGCTCGACGAGCGCGGCGCCTGGCTGCGCATCACGCACGCGCGTCCCGCCGGCGAGCGCCTCGGTCCCGGCAAAGGCCTCAACTTTCCCGACAGCCTGCTGCCGCTGGCCGCGTTGAGCAAGTCCGATCTCGCCGACCTCGACTTCGCCGCCAGGTACGCCGACATCGTCGGCTTCTCGTTCGTGCGCAGCGCCGCCGACGTGGACGAGCTCACGCGCGAGCTTGCCGAACGCGGCTGCCGCAACATCGGCATCATCGCCAAGATCGAGACGCGCACCGCGGTGCGCAACCTTCCCGAGATCATCATCCACGGCGCGGGCCGCCACCCGTTCGGCGTCATGATCGCGCGCGGCGACCTCGCGGTGGAAATCGGCTACGAGCGGCTCGCGGAAATCCAGGAAGAGATCCTGTGGCTGTGCGAGGCGGCGCACGTGCCGGTGATCTGGGCGACGCAGGTGCTCGAGGGCCTGGTCAAGCGCGGCCGGCCCTCGCGCGCCGAGATCAGCGACGCCGCGATGTCGGAGCGCGCCGAGTGCGTGATGCTGAACAAGGGACCACACCTGATCGAGGCGCTCGCCGTGCTCGACAGCGTGGTCGCGCGCATGCAGCACCACCAGCGCAAGAAGACCGCGCAGTTCCGCGCGCTGCACTGGTAGCCGCCATCACGCCGCAATCTCGACATTGTCGATGAGGCGCGTGCGGCCGAGACGCGCCGCCGCCAGCACGACAAGCTCGCGGTCGTCCGCCCCGGGCTCCTGCAGGTCGGACTGGCGGCGCACCGCGACGTAATCCAGCCGCCAGTCGCGGCGCGCGAGTTCCGCCATCGCCTCGAGCTCGATGCGCCGGAAATCGCGCGCGCCCTGCGCGACCTCGTCGCGCGCCCTGCACAGCACCTGGTAGAGGCGCGGCGCTTCCCGCCGCTCCCCGGGCGAGAGGTAATTGTTGCGCGAGGAGAGCGCGAGACCGTCGGGAGCGCGCACGGTCTCGGCGGGAATGATCTCGATCGGCAGCGCGAACTGGCGCACCATGTCGCGCAGCACGATGTACTGCTGGTAGTCCTTCTTGCCGAAGATCGCCGAGCGCGGCATCACGAGGTTGAAAAGCTTGAGCACCACGGTCGCCACGCCCCGGAAATGCCCGGGCCGGTGCGCGCCTTCGAGGATATGCTGGAGGTCGGAGGGCTCCACCACGTAGGTTTGCGGCTCGGGATAGATCTCGCGCTCCTGCGGCGCGAACACGACGTCGACGCCCACCTCCTTGAGCCGGGCGCAATCCGCCTCGAGCGTGCGCGGGTAACGGTCGAAGTCCTCGCGCGGCCCGAACTGCAGGCGGTTGACGAAGACGCTGACCACCGTGCAGGTCGCGCGCGGCTTCGCGATCCTGATG
The DNA here is from genome assembly GCA_016199485.1 of Betaproteobacteria bacterium. Lineage (GTDB taxonomy): Bacteria > Pseudomonadota > Gammaproteobacteria > Burkholderiales > SG8-41 > JACQGO01. The sequence goes on along the minus strand of JACQGO010000128.1, from coordinate 12,423 downwards.
AGCTCTATATGCCCCTCGTGGAGGTTCCCCATGGTGGGCACGAACACGTTGTGGGGCTCGCGCTGCAGTCTGTCGCGCAGGGCGGCAGCCGAGGTGATGACGTCCATGTGCGAAGCCAGGATTGAGGGTTGAGGATCGAGGATTGAGGATCGAGGATTGAGGAGTGAAAATGCCCGAACACACCGCCAAGGGTGCTTTTAACCCTCGATCCTCAATCCTCGATCCTCAATCCTAAAACGAATGTTCCGGGCCGGGGAAGGTCCTCGCCTTCACTTCCTTGACGAACGCTTCGACGGCGCCCTGCACCGAACCGGCGGAATGCATGAAGTTCTTGACGAACTTCGCCTTCTTGCCGGGGTAGATGTCGAGCATGTCGTAGAGCACCAGCACCTGGCCCGAGCAGTCCACGCCGGCGCCGATGCCGATGGTCGGAATTTCAAGGCTGCGCGTGACATCGCGCGCAAGCGCTGCGGGGATTGCCTCCAGCACGATCATGCCCGCGCCCGCCTTCTCGAGCATCTTGGCCTCCGCGAGCAACCACTTCGCCTCGCTCTCGCCCCGCGCCTGGACGCGGTAGCCCCCCAGCTGGTGCACCGACTGCGGGGTGAGGCCGAGATGGCCGCACACCGGGACGCCGCGGTCGGTGAGATACTCGATCGTCTCGACCATCGGCTGGCCGCCCTCGACCTTCACCATCTGCGCACCGGCGGCCATCAGCTCGGCGGCATTGTGGAACGTCGCCGCGGGCCCCACCTGGAAGCTGCCGAAAGGCATGTCGGCGATGATGAACGCGCGCTTGGAACCGCGCGCGACGCACGCGGTGTGATAGGCGACATCGCGCATCGTGACCGGCAGCGTCGAGTCGTGGCCCTGCAGCACCATACCGAGCGAATCGCCAATCAGCAGGCAGTCCACTCCCGCCTCGTCGAGCAGCGCCGCGAAGCTCGCGTCGTAGCAGGTCAGCATCGCGATCCTGCCGCCTTCCTGCGCCATCCGGTGCAGCGTATGCAAGGTCATCCGCATGTCAAAACCCCTGAGCCACAGAGATCACAGAGCGCACAGAGAATTTAAGCTCATACCAGCAAGGCGGCGCCGTGTCCTGCCGCTCTGTGACCTCTGTGTCCTCTGTGGCAAGAACTAGTTCCCCAGGCTGAAAAACTCGCGCGGCCCGCGCATGCCCGCCACGCGTTGCAACAATAAATCAAAATCGCCGGGCTGATCAACAAAGTTGAGGTTTTCCGAGTTGACGATCAGCACCGGCGCGGCGTGGTACTGGTAGAAAAAGCGCGTATAGGTCTCGGCGAGCCGGTAGAGGTAGTCGCCGGAGATGTTGCGCTCGTAGCTCACGCCGCGGCGCCGCACGCGCTCGATCAGCGTTTCGGGCGAGGCCTGCAGGTAAATTACCAGATCGGGATCCGGCGCCTGCGGCTTCAACTGCCCGTAGAGCTGCTGGTAGAGCCTGAGCTCGTCATCGTTCAGCGTGAGCCGCGCGAACAGCGGGTCCTTCTCGAGCATGAAGTCGGCGACCGTCACCCGTGCGAAGAGATCGCGCTGGTTCAGCGCGCGCACCCGGTTGATGCGCTGGAACAGGAAAAAGAGCTGGGTCGGCAGCGCGTAACGGCCGCTGTCCTCGTAGAAGCCGGAGAGAAACGGATTCGCGTCCGGGTCTTCGAGCATCGCGTTGCTCCCGCAGCGCTCGGCCATGAGCCGCGCGAGCGTGGTCTTGCCCACGCCGATCGGCCCTTCGATGACGATGTAGCGGAATTTTTCCGGCAGCTTCATGTATCACGCGGAGAGCCTGGTGAGCCCGCGGGCATCCGCCCGTGCAGCGAGCTCCGCGACCGGCCCGCGTCCGGGGATCGCGCACTGCGGCGCGATCTCGGCGAGCGGCACCAGCACGAAGGCGCGCTCGTGCATACGCGAATGGGGAACCGCCAGTCCCGGCTCGTGCAACATCATATCGCCGTAGAGCAGCAGATCCAAATCGAGCGTGCGCGGCGCGTTGGGGAAATCGCGCGTTCGCCCGTGTGCGGCTTCCAGCGCGAGCAGCGCCTCGAGCAGCGCGCGCGGGGCGAGTTCCGTCTCGATCTGCGCGACCGCGTTCACGAAGTCAGGCTGGCCGGCGTACCCCACCGGCGTGCTGCGGTAGAGCGACGAACGCGCGACGAGCCGTGTCGCGGGCAGCGCGCCGAGCCCGGCAAACGCTCGCGTTACCTGTGACACCGGATCGTCGAGATTGCTGCCGAGCGCGATGAAGGCGGTCACGGATTCATCCTTCCGCGCTGGTTTCTTCGCCTTCATCCCTGCGTCTTCTCCTGCGGCGCCTGCGCCTTTTCCGGGGTCCTTCGCCTTTGACAAGCATCGCCTGCCGTTCGGGCTCGGCTGCATGCTGGAAGCGCCTCCACCATTCGCCGACCTCCGGATCGACTTCCCCGCTCGCGCATCGCAACCTCAGGAAATCGTATCCGGCGCGGAACCGCGGATGATCGAGCAGGCGGTATGGACGGCGTCCCGAGCGCTGGACCAAGCGCGGCTGCAGCGCCCAGATTTCCTTCATGTCGGCGCCGAAGCGCCGCGTGATCGCGAGCTGCTCCGCCTGCACCTGCAGCACCTGGTCCATCGCCGCGTGCAGCGCGGGAATGGATGCAATCCCCCGCGCTTCGCCCGCGCGCCACGCGGCGAGCACTTCATGCCACAGCAGCGTCGCGAACAGGAATCCCGGGGACACCGGCTTGTCCGCGCGGATGCGCCCGTCGGTGTCCTCGAGCGCGAGCATCACGAAACGCTCGCCGAGCGGTTGTTCGAGAATCACGTCGAGCATCGGCAGCAGACCGTGGTGCAGTCCTTCCCTGCGCAGTTGCAGCACGCCCTCCCGGGCGTGGCCGGAAAGCAGGAGCTTCAGCATCTCGTCGAACAGCCGCGCCGCCGGGACGAGGTGCAGGAGCGGCGCAAGCAGGCGGATCGGCTTGCGCGTGTCCGGTTCGATCTCCACGCCGAGCGAGGCGGCGAGCCGCACCGCGCGCAGCATGCGTATCGGATCCTCGCGGTAGCGGCTCTCCGGGTCGCCGATCATCCTGAGCCGCCGCTTCCTGAGATCGGCCACCCCGTGGTGGTAATCCCAGATCTGCTCGCTCGCGGGATCATAGAACAGCGCGTTGATACTGAAATCGCGCCGCCGCGCGTCCTGTTCCTGGGTGCCGAACACGTTGTCGCGCACGATGCGCCCGTGTTCGTCGGTCACGCGCTCGTCGCTCGCGCCGAAGTCCTGGCCGCCGCGGAAGGTCGACACCTCCACCGTCTCACGCCCGCACATCACGTGCACCAGCCGGAAACGCCGCCCGATGATGCGCGAGCGGCGGAAGAGGTGGCGCACCTGCTCCGGCCGCGCGTCGGTCGCGACGTCGAAGTCCTTCGGGTCGCGCCCGAGCAGCAGATCGCGCACCGCGCCGCCGACGACGAACGCCGCGTGCCCGTGGCGCTGCAGCGTGTCGGTTACGTGGAACGCGCAGCGGCTGATCCGCTCGCGCGACACACCGTGCTCGCTGCGGGGGATGACGCCCGGCTTGGCGGGCCTGAACAGCGTCGTGGAAAAAACCCTGCCGAGGAGCCTGCGGATCATCGAATCGGGGCCAAGTGTTTTCTCAAATGAATCGAGCGGCGTGCTCGCGGCAATGCATCCACTCCACTGAAACGAATTGAGCGGCGCGCCCGCAGCGCGTCCGCTCCAATTCGTTTATCCTCTAATTATATAACGGGCAGGAACACCCGCCCCGCGCCGTCGTCCACCGCGCGCAAGGCGCACCCGTAGAGCCGTTTGAGATTGTCCGCGGTGAGCACCTCGTGCGCCGCGCCGGTCACGACTTCGCCGCCGTCGTGGATGAGGAGCGCGTGGCTGCAGTAGCGGGCCGGCCACAGCAGGTCGTGCAGCACCATCATCACCGCCCTGTTGCTCCCGCGAGCGCGCCGCTCGAACAGCGTGAGCGCCTGCAACTGGTGGCGCAAATCGAGGTGCTGCAGCGGCTCGTCGAGCAGGTAAAGCTGCGGGTCCTGCGCCAGCGTCTGGGCGAGCCGCGCGCGCTGCCGCTCCCCGCCCGAGAGCGTGCCCCACGAGCGCGCCGCGAACTCCGCGAGATCCATCGCGCGCAGGCATTCCAGCGCGAGCGCCTCGTCGTCCGAGCGCCACCCGAACCAGCCGCGCGCGTGCGGGTAGCGCCCCAGCAGCACGTACTCGAGCACGCTGCCCCAGAACGCGGAGTCCTCGCTCTGCATCAGCACGCCGACGCGCCGGGCAAGCTCGCGCCGGCCGTAGGAAGCGAGCGGCCGCCCGTCGAGCCGCACCGCGCCCTGCGCGGGCGAGGTCAGTCCCCCGAGCGCGTGCAGCAGCGTAGTCTTGCCGCTGCCGTTTTTCCCGAGCACCGCCCAGCACTCTCCGGGCGCGACCTCAAGCGCCGCTTCGCGCACGAGCATGCGGCCCGGCACGCTAAGCGTGAGCTTCTCGCACGCGAGCATCAGCGCCTTCCGGAGAGCAGCACGAGCATGGCCGGCACGCCGAGCACCGCGGTCAACACGCCGACCGGCAACTGCTGGGGCGCGGCCAGCGTGCGCGCCAGCGTGTCCGCCAGCGCGAGAAAGCCCCCGCCGAGCAGCGCCGCAAGCGGCAGCAGCCAGCGGTAATCGGCGATGCCGAGCAACCGTATCGCATGCGGCACGATCAGTCCCACGAATCCGATTGCGCCGCCGAGCATCACGGCCGCGACGGTGGCGAGCGCCGCGGCGAAATACACCGCGGCCTGCAGCGGAATGACCGCCACGCCGAGCGACTTCGCCTTGAGCTGTCCGAGGCTCAGCAGGTTGAGATTGGCGCCGTTCGCCAGCGCGAACGCGAGCACCGCCGCGAGCACGACCCACGCCGCCAACGGACTGTCCGCATACGAGAGGTCGCCCATCAGCCAGAACAGCATGCCTTTGACCTGCGCCTGGGGCGCGGCCGTCAGGATCAGGCTGATCGCCGCGCTGAACCCGGCGGACAGCACGACGCCGGTGAGCAGCAGCCGATACACGTTCCAGTCGCCCGCGCGGAAACTCAGGCCGAAGACGAGTCCGATGGCGGCCGCCGCGCCGCCGAGCGCGCCGCCGTTCATCGCGGCGACACCGCCGCCCAGCGCGAGCGCGCCGAGCGCGCCGAGCGCGGCGCCGCCCGAAACGCCGAGCACGTAGGGATCGGCTAGCGGATTGCGCAGCAGCACCTGCAGCAGCGCGCCGGCTGCCGCCAGCAGCGCGCCGCATGCAAACCCCGCGAGCACGCGCGGCAGCCGCACCTCGACGATCACGTCGCGCGCGATGCCCTGCGCGCCGAAGGCGATCACGTCGACGAGCTGCCGCAGCGAGATATCCACGCTGCCGTAGAGCAGCCCGGCCGCGACGCCGGACAACGCGAGCACGGCGCACAGCAGAAATAGCGATGAGCGGGACATGGGCTTCGCCAGGTTCCAGGTTCCAAGTTTTAGTTTCGGGTTTCGGGTTGATGTTGCGGTCATCCCCTCAACTCGAAACCGGAAGCTCGCAGCTCGAAACTAATTCAGACTGATGATCGGCCAGCCGTGGCGCTCGGCGTGGGTGCGGAGCGTCGCGTCGGGATCGACCGCGACCGGATGAGTGACGCGGGTGAGCAGCGGCAGGTCATTCAGCGAATCGCTGTAAAACCGGCTCTCGCCGTACGCGGCGAGCGTCTCGCCGCGCGCGGCGAGCCATTGCTCGAGGCGCGCGACCTTGCCCTCGCGGAAGCACGGTACGCCCGCGACCCGGCCGGTGAATTCTCCGCCCGCCTCCTCGGGCTCGGTCGCAATGAGGTGCGGGACGCCGAACTCGCGCGCGATCGGCGCGGTGACGAAGCTGTTGGTCGCGGTTACGATCGCGCAGGTGTCCCCGCGGTGGCGCGCGACGAGCTCCAGCGCCTTGCAGCGGATCATGGGCCGCACCTTGCGCTCCAGGTAGTCGCGGTGCCAGGCTTCCAGCACCGCGCGCGGGTGGCGCGACAGGGGTTTCAACTGGAAATCGAGGAACTCGTGAATGTCGAGCGTGCCGGCGCGGTACTGGTCGTAGAAATGCTGGTTGCGCGCTTCGTAGACTTCGCGGTCGAGCACGCCCCGCTCGATCAGGTACTGCGCCCACTCGAAGTCGCTGTCGCCCGACAGTAGTGTATTGTCAAGGTCGAAGAGTACGAGCCTCATGGCGTCTTATCGAGATCTACGTAACTTCGTCACATCGCTCGACCCTCACCCCCGCCCCTCTCCCGAGAGGAGAGGGGAGCGTCGAGCGAAACCGGATCGTCATCCGGTTTCGTAAGGTTCAATAAAGGCCGCGTGTTGCGGCTCCGATTTCACGTCCTCCCACGACGCGCGTCACCTCGCGCAGCGCCGGAGCTATGGCCCGGCGCCGTCGGACCCCTTCGCCAGCAGCTCGCGGATGAGCGGCACGGTGACCGCGCGTCTGGTCGCGAGCGAATAGCGGTCCAGCGCTTCCAGCATCACGAGCAGCGAGCGCATGTCGCGCTGGATGCGTGTCAGCAGGTAGTCGCGGACTTCCGGCGACAACGCAAAACCACGTGCCGCGGCGTGCCGCCTGAGCGCCTCCCCCTTCTCGGCGTCGGAAAGCCCGTGCACCTGGTAGACGAGACCCCACGAAAGCCGCGTCACGAGGTCGGGGCGCAGCGCAAGCCCCGTCGGCGGCGCGTCGCCCGCGACGAGCAACATGCCGCGCGCCTCGCGCAGCGCGTTGTAAAGATTGAACAGCGCGAGCTGCCCGTCCTCGGCGAGGCGCTCGACGTCATCGACCGCCACGCAATCGAGCTGCGCCAGCTCGGCTTCGAGCGCTTCGCCCACGGGGCGCGCGATGTACACCGCCGCTTCGCCGCGCGCGATGCAGCCGTTCACCACCGCCTGCAGCAGGTGGCTGCGGCCGCTGCCCTGCCCGCCCCACAGGTAGAGGAAGCGCTCCGACAGCCCGCGCGCGAGCATCTTGCGCAGCGTTTCGACGAGTTCGGTATTCCGGCCGGAGACGAAGTTCTCCAGCGTAGGTTGCGGCACCGCGGTAAGATCGAGCACGAGCTGCTTCATGCCGGCGCGCCCCGGTTCGGAGGTTGCGGGCGCATGTCGTGCGGCGAAACCGGCGGCGCGGCAAGAACGCACGCGAGCACCGCGAAAGAGCCGCCGGCGCGCGCGGCGCAAGGCGCCGGGGTTGCATTTGCGGTAGAATTCTTCATCACTGGAGCGGCACCTGGAGCGGTCTTTCAGCATTCCCTGGTCGAGGCGCCCTATCTTAGCGCAAAACCCGCGTTGCGCCCCGGGCGCGCGCCGGCGAGGTGCGGCGGCCACCGCGTCCGGCGCAGCGCGGCGATTTTCGGATACGCACCTTGAAGCCTTCTGACCGATCGCAACCGCTCACCTACCGTGACGCCGGCGTCGATATCGATGCGGGCGACGCGTTGGTGGACAGGATCAGGCCTTACGCGAAAAAGACGCTGCGCGACGGCGTGCTCGCCGGCATCGGCGGCTTCGGCGCGCTGTTCGAGGTCCCGCGCGGATACCGCGAGCCGGTGCTGGTCTCCGGCACCGACGGCGTGGGCACCAAGCTCAGGCTCGCATTCCGGCTCGGCAAGCACGACACCGTCGGCATCGACCTCGTCGCGATGAGCGTCAATGACATCCTCACGCAGGGCGCCGAGCCGCTGTATTTCCTCGATTACTTTGCGTGCGGCAAGCTCGACGTGGAAGTGGCGGCACAGGTGATCGGCGGCGTCGCGGCGGGCTGCGAGCAGGCGGGCTGCGCGTTGATCGGGGGCGAGACCGCCGAGATGCCGGGCATGTACGCCGAGGGTGAATACGACCTCGCCGGCTTCGCCGTGGGCGTGGTCGAGAAAAGCCGCATCATCGACGGTTCCGCGATTGTGGAAGGCGACGTCGTGCTCGGGCTCGCCTCGAGCGGGGCGCACTCCAACGGCTACTCGCTGATCCGCCGCATCCTCGAGAAAAGCCGCGCCGACCTGTCGGCGGACTTCCACGGCAAAGCGTTAAGCGAAGTGATCATGGCGCCCACCCGCCTCTACGTGAAGCCGTTGCGCGAGCTGATGCAAGCGATCCGCGTCAAAGGCCTCGCGCACATCACCGGCGGCGGGCTCGTGGAGAACATCCCGCGCATCCTGCCGCAGGGCCTCGCCGCGCGTCTCGATCGGGAATCGTGGGCGATGCCGCCGCTTTTCGCGTGGCTCAGGGACGCGGGCAACGTCGCGGACGATGAAATGTTCCGCGTCTTCAACTGCGGCATCGGCATGGCGGTGGTGGTCGCCCCGCACCACGCCGGCGCCGCGATCGAGCTGCTGCGCGCGCGCGGCGAGACGGCGTGGCGGATCGGCGCGATCGTGCGGTGCAGCGGCGAGGCGCGCACCGTCATCGCGTGACGAGGCCGGCATGAAACGGCTCGCGATCCTGATTTCCGGCCGCGGCAGCAACATGGAAGTGATCCTCGAGGCGAAGCTGCCCGCGCGGGTCGTCGCGGTAATCAGCAACGAGGCCGGAGCCAAGGGGCTCGCGATCGCGAGGGCGCACGGCGTGCCGACCACGGTGATCGACCACCGCGGCTTCGCAACCCGCTCCGAGTTCGACGCCGCGCTCGCAAGAGAGATCGACCGCCACCGTCCCGACCTGGTGGTGCTCGCGGGCTTCATGCGCGTGCTCACCGCGGAGTGCGTGAACCGCTACGCCGGCCGCATGATGAACATCCATCCCTCGCTGCTGCCGTTGTTCGGAGGGCTCCACACCCACCGGCGCGCACTCGAGGCGGGCGTAAAGGTTCACGGCGCTACCGTGCATTTCGTGACGCCCGATCTCGATCACGGGCCGATCATCATCCAGGCCGCGGTGCCGGTGCTTCCGGGCGACACCGAGGGCGCGCTTGCGGAGCGCGTGCTCGCGCAGGAGCACCGCATCTATCCGCAGGCGATACGCTGGTTCTGCGAGGGCCGGCTCGCGCTTACCGCGGAGGGAACCGTGCGGCTGCGCGAACCACCGCCGACCGGCGGTGCCCTGCTCTCCCCTGCGCTCGATATGTGATGCGAGATGGGGTCCAGGATCGATCCCCTGCCGTGATGACCATGCTGCAGCGCGCGCCCGTCGCAGTCGTTGTGATCCTCGCCGCCGCGACGGCGCGCGCGGCCGCGCCCGAGCACATCGTCGCAAGCTACGACGTGTTCAAGGATGGCTTGCACGTAGCGGTCATCCACGAGACCTTCGAGCGCAAAGACAAGACCTACCGCATCGTGGCCGAAACGCACGCGGCGGGCCTGCTCGCGCTGGTGCAGAAGGAGCCGCTCAGGTCCGCGAGCAGCGGCGCTGTCACGCGCCACGGCCTGCGGCCGGACCGCTTCGAGGCAAGCCGCGGCAACTCCGCACGCACCGTGAGCGCGGAATTCGACTGGCACGCCGAGCGCCTCATCATGAGATTCAATGGCAGGACCGAGACCGCCGCGCTTGCTGCCGGCACTCAGGACCGGTTGTCGGTGATGTATCAGTTCATGTTCGCGCCGCTCGACAAGCTGAAGCAGCTCGCGTTTGCGATGACCAACGGCCAGAAAGTCGGGCGATACCGTTACTCGATCGGCGCCGGCGGCGAGCTTGACACCGCCCTCGGGCGCCTTGCGACGCTGCACCTTGTCAAGGAGCGTGCGCCCGGCGAGAACGGAGTCGAAATCTGGGTCGCGCCGCAGCACAATTTCCTGCCGGCCAGGGTCCTGATCGAGGAGACCGACGGCTCGCGGCTGGAGCAGGTCATCACCAGGCTGGAAGTCAGGTGAGCGTCGCGTACATCAGGTTGCTCACCGCCACCGCGGTGTCGCTGCTTGTCCACGTGCTGCTGCTCGCGGGGAACCGGTTCGATGTTCCCGGGAAAATTCCCGAGCCGCCGCCGCTCAGGGCGCGGCTCGCGCGCGAGGAACTTCCGCCGCCTCCTGCCGTGAAACCCGCACCGCGCAAACCGCCCGCGCCGCGGCGGAGGGCTTCGCCGCCGGTGCGTCCGGTGGAAGCCCCTGTGGCAGGCGCTCCGGTCGTCGCCGCGCCGGAGCCGGAGCCGGTCGGACCGCTCGCCACCGCGCCCGAGCCGGCGCCGGCGGCTCCGCCTGAGCCTCCGCCCGCCGCAGAGCCCGAGCCGGAGCCGCAGCCTGAGCCGGCGCGGCGGCTGCCGAAGAAGGGCAGCATCACCTACGCGCTTTTTCTCGGCACCGACAAGTTCAACGTCGGCCAGAGCGTGTTCACCTGGGAAATCGACGATCAGTCCTACAGGCTCACCAGCGTGTCGGAGACCACCGGGCTTGCCGGCTTTTTCCGGCCGTACCGCCTCGCCTACGTGAGCCGAGGCCGGGTCAACGCGCACGGGCTGCAGCCCGAATCGTTCGTCATGGCGCGCATCCGCTCGGGTGAAGCCGACGAGGCGGCAGCGCGTTTCGACTGGAACGCGATGAGCCTCGCGCTGGGGTCGTCGCGCTCGCCGCGCACCGTCGCGCTCGCCGCGCGCGCCCAGGACCTGGTGAGCTTCATCTACCAGTTGGGGCTGATGCCGCTTGCGCCCGGGCGGATCGCGATGCCGATTACCAACGGAGCGCGGCTCGAAACCTACGAGCTCGAGGTCGGCGCCGAAGAAACGCTCCAGACCCCGATCGGTGCTCTGAAAGCGTTGCCGGTGAAGCAGGTCCGCAAGCCCGACGCGGAGAGCCTCGAGATCTGGCTCGCCGTGGAGTACCGCTATCTGCCGGTCAAGATCCGCTTTCTCGACCGCCAGGGCGAGCAGTCCGGCGAGCAGATCGTGAGCGAAATCCGCGTGAGCGACCATTGACCCCGGAAGCCGCCGTTGCGTTGTCCAAAACGTAGGTCAGGTTACGCCTCGGCGTAACCTGACCTCCGGAAATCACGCGACCCGACATCCGTAAACACATGCGCCTCACGTCGTATCAGCTCGACGCCGCCGCGGAAGCGCTGCGCGCGGCGCTCGGGTTCGGGCATCCCGCCGACGCGGTGCTGCGCCGCTTTTTCCGCGCGCATCCCGGGCTCGGCGCACGCGATCGCGCGTTTGTCGCCGAGACCGTGTTCGACGTGCTGCGCCGCAAACGCCTGCTCGACTTCCTCGTGAACGACGCGTCGCCGCGCCAGCTCGTGCTCGCCTGTCTCACCCGTTTTCGGGGCCTGAGCGTGCGCGATCTCGAGCCGCTCCTCACGCGCGAGGAAACCGCCTGGGCGGGCCGGCTCAAGGCGCTGCACGCGGACGAACCGCCGCTCGCGGTGCAGGCGGATCTTCCCGACTGGGTGGTCGCCAGCCTCGAGCGCTCGCTCGATGACGAAGACATCCTCGCTCTGGGGCGGGCGATGCAGCAACCCGCACCGCTCGACCTGCGCGTGAACACGCTCGCCGCGACGCGCGAGGAGGTGCTCGCCGAGCTTGCCGCGCGCGGGATCGCCGCGACGCCCACGCCGCTCTCGCCACTCGGCATCCGCCTCGCGGGAAAACCCGCGCTCGAGCGCGACGCCCTTTATCTTTCCGGCAAGATCGAAGTGCAGGACGAAGGCAGCCAGTTGCTGGGCTTTCTCGTCGCGCCGCGCCGCCACGATCTGGTGGTCGACTTCTGCGCCGGCGCCGGGGGGAAAAGCCTGCTGCTCGGGGCGCTCATGCGCTCGCACGGCCGTCTCTACGCGTTCGACGTTTCGGTGAAGAGGCTCAACCGGCTCAGGGTGCGCCTGAAGCGCTCGGGCTTGAGCAACCTCCACCCGCAGCTTATCGCGAACGAGAACGACCTGAAGGTCAAGCGCCTCGCGGGCAAGATCGACCGCGTGCTGGTCGATGCCCCGTGCAGCGGGCTCGGCACCCTGCGCCGCAACCCCGATCTCAAGTGGCGGCAGTCGCCGCGGAGCGTCGAGGAACTGAAGTTGAAGCAGGCGGCGATCCTCAATGCAGCGGCGGGTCTGGTGAAGCCCGGCGGGCGGCTGGTCTACGCCACATGCAGCATGCTGCCCGAGGAAAACGAGGACATCGTGGCAGGGTTTCTCGCCGGGCACGCCGGGTTCGCGCTGGCGCCGGCGAACGCCGTGCTCGCCGAGAGCCGCATCGCGCTCGACACCGGCGAATACTTGCGGCTTACCCCGCAGCGACACGGGACCGACGGCTTTTTCGCCGCCGTGATGCAACGCGAGACGTAGATTTCCGAACGATCCGAACGTCAGGTTGCACGTCCGTGCAACCTGACTGACCTACGAGCCGTGATCTTGATGCCACAAAACGTAGGTCACGTTGCGCGAGGCAACGTGACGGACAAGGGGATGGCGCAACGTGGCCCGAACGTCAGGTTGCGCATCCGTGCAACCTGACCTACGATCCCACAACGAT
>JACQGO010000143.1 GCA_016199485.1 Betaproteobacteria bacterium | reverse complement strand
TGCCGGAAAGACTTGCCACCGCCGACAATCCGAAAACCATCAGCGCGAAGTACTCCGGCGGCCCGAAATCGAGCGCGGCGTTCGCAATCATGGGCGCGAACAGCATGAGCCCGACGACGCCCAGTGTCCCTGCAATGTAAGAGCCGATCGCCGCAATGCAAAGCGCGGGGCCGGCCCGGCCCTGCTTGGCCATCTCGTATCCATCCAGACAGGTTACTACCGAGGAGGACTCGCCTGGAACGTTGAGCAGGATGGAGGTCGTGGAGCCGCCGTACATCGCTCCGGAGTAGAGACAAGCGAGCATGATCAGGGCGGAGACCGGGTTCATGTTGAGCACGATGGGAAGCATCAGCGCCAGCGCGCCCGCGGGGCCGATTCCCGGCAACACGCCTACGACGGTTCCCAGGAATGCGCCGATCAACGCGAACACCAGATTTTCGGGCCGCAGCGCGATCCCGAATCCCTGCATCAGCAGCGGCAGCGCTTCACCCATGAGCGGCTCAGAACAGGCGGACGAGTTCCCCGGGCGGGAGTCTCAGCTCGAGCCCGAAACGGAAAAGCGCGACCAGCGCCGCCGTCGCCACCACGCTGTAAAGAACGGCGCGCCCCCAACCCGGGCGTCCCAGATATCGGAAGGTGACGGCGAGGAAGAGCACCGTAGCAACCGGAAAGCCGATGGTTTCGAGCGACAGCACATAGGCGAGCAGCAGGACGGCCGGCGCGAGCAGCGTGAGATCGAGATCAAACGCCTGTTCGCGCTGGTCCTCGCCCTCGCTCCGGCGGGGGTGAAAACACATGATCAGCGCCAGTCCGGCGCCGACCACGGCGATGATCCTGGGAAAGAACCCGGGGCCTACCACGTCGGCCTCCAGGGCTGCGGGAATGTTGCCTCCCACGATCCCGTAAAGCGCGAATAGAGCGAGCAGCAGGACCGCGGCGAGGCGGTCCGCGCTGAGCGCTGCAACCAGTCTGCGCACGAGCCTCACCGCAACGACGCTATTTGACGAGGCCCATCTGCTGATCGAGCTCGCGGTATTGCTGCTCTTCCTGTTCGAAATGGCGCGCGAGCTCGGCGCCAGCGATCCAGTTTTCGATCAGCGCGTTCTTTTTCAGGTAGTCCTTCCACTGCGTGGTATTGCGCGTGCGATCGAGCAGCGCGACGTAGTGATTGGCGGCCTGGGGCGGAATCCCCGGCGGGGCCACCACCGCGCGGAACTGCTTGAGCAGCCGCAACTTGAATCCGGCTTCGGCGAGCGTGGGCACCTTCGGAAACTGCGCCAGCCGGTCGGACGCGGCGAGCGCGCGCAGCTTGCCGGCTATTACGTGCTGCTCCACTTCCGCCGGGTTCTCGACGATGAACTGCACGTGCTTGCCGAGCAGCGCCACGACCGCCTCACCACCCCCCTTGAACGGCGTGTAGGAAAACTCCACCTTTGCAAAATCGCCGAGCATGCGCCCGACCATCGAGGCGCTGTTGCCGTAAGGCCCCCCGCCCTGCAGCACCGACTTGGGCTTCTGCCGCGCGGCCTCGACCAGCTCCTTGACGGATTTGTAGGGGCCGTCGGCATGCACCACGAGCAGCATCGGGTCGACCGCCATCATCGCTACTGGCGTGAAGCTCTTGAAGGTGAACTCGGAGTTGGCCAGGATCGGCTGGTTGAGAGAGGCCGGCGTGTAGGCCATCAGCATGTGAGTATTGCCACGGTTCTGCTGGCCAACGTATCGCCGCGCCTTCTCGCCACGGCCTCCGGTCACGTTCTCTATCGTGACCTGCTTCGGAACGAACTGGTTTTTTACCCAGATGTCGGCGATCTCTCGCAGCATGAGATCGTTTCCGGTTCCGGCGCTCGAGTGCGTGACGAAGGAGATCCGCTCGGTGGGCGACCACTGCGCGGCAGCGATTTGCGCAAGCACGGCGCCACCGACGGCGACGGCAATGAGCGCGAGATGGCGTCCCAACCTTGCTGTCTTCCCTGTCATGATCTTCTCCTCCGGATCATCTTCGTCTCACCCGCGCCAGTTGTCGGCCGCGCCATCGCGCTCGATCTTCTCTTCGAGACGCAGGGTCGAGCGCACCACGGCGTAACGTGCACAGTCGCCTTCGATCGCCGACCATCGGTATCGGCTGCCTCGCGGCACGTGGATCACGCCGCCGGGCGCAACGCGCTTCCTTTTTCCATCTACCGTCGCATCGAGCGCGCCGCGGATCAGGTATGCGAACAGCTCGTGCGCTGCCTGCCTTTCTTCCGTTTCATGCCTCTCCGGCAACTCGACAAAGCCGAAGGCGAGATGGACGCCCGAGACCCACGATTCATAATGGCCGGAAGCCGGGGGCGCATCAAGAAAACCGCTCATCGGGTAATAGCATTGCCCGAGGCCTTCCACGATCGCCCCCGACCTCCCGGGTTCTTTGGGCCTGCCGGGCCATTTCCCCTCGGCGAAATCCTTAGCGACCTGTTCCGCCGACGGTGCTTTATCCGGCAAAGCTTCGTCCACGGCCGAGCCGATCATTGTCCAGGTGCGGTCCTTGATGTACAAATAGTCAAGGTCGCCGTCTTCGGTCGCCTTGAAGCTGTGGCGCGCGAACGGGGGCACATGCACAAAGGTGCCGGGATACACGATGCGGCGCTCCCGCCCCACCAGGCAGTTGACCTTACCCCGCAGCGGGAACGTCATCAGCTCGTTCGGGTGATAGTGCAGTTCGGAGCCCGTGCCGGCGCGCTTCGTCACCCGGCGGAAATACATGTAGCTCCCCTCTATGATCGGTCCTTCGGCGGTGGACAAATGCGGGTTCAGCCGAAAGCGCTGCAGGTCGTCGAAACGATAGAACGGCACGTGGCCACCTCACTTGACCAGACCCAGCTCCTTGTTGAGCTTGCGGTAGACATTCTCTTCATCGAGCAGGAAAGCTCCCAGTTCCCGGCCGACGATCCAGCGCTCGACGAGATCATTATTCTTCACGTACGTTTTCCACTCCTCGGTCTTGCGCACGCGATCGAGCGCCTTGATGTAGTACCCGGCGACCTCCGGCGCAATTTCTGGCGGCGCCATTACGCCGCGGAACTGGGCAAGGATGCGAAACCGATACCCGAGAGAGGCAAACGTCGGTAGATCCGGATACAGCGCGAGAGGAGCCGAAGCGGCGAGCGGCCTGAGCTTTCCCGCCTTGACGTGCTGATTCGCTTCCGAAGGCTGCTCCATCACAAAATGCACGTGCTTGCCGAGCAGCGCCACCACGCTTTCCGCGCTCGACTTGAACGGCGTATACGAGAACTCGACCTTCGCTTCTTCCGCCATCATCTTGCCCATGAGCGATGGCGGTCCCCCGAACGCGCCGCCCCCCTGCAGGATAGACTTCGGCTTCTGGCGCGCAGCCTCGATGAGATCTCTCAGCGATTTGTAAGGCGTGTCCGCATGTACGAACAGCGCCATCGGTTCCACCAGCATCATCGCGATCGGCGTAAAGCTTTTTACATTGATATCCGACTTGGTGAGAATGGGCGAATTCACCATTTGCGGGGTGAAGCCGACCAGCATATGCGGGTTGCCCCTGTTCTGCTGTACCACGTAACGGCGCGCCCTGTCGCCGCGTGCACCGGTGATGTTTTCCACCGCGACCTGCATCGGCAACACCTTGTGGCGCGTCCAGATCTCCGCGATCTGCCGCAGGAAAATGTCTACGCCGGCTCCCGGACCGGCATGAGTAAGCATGGTGATCTTTTCGCTGGGCTGCCACTCCGCCGCGCAGACTGGAAATACCGCCGCGAGCATGCTCCCCGCCACGCAGCAGAACAGGGCCGCAGCACGCCGTATCGCATGAGACGCCATAAATCTCCTCCTCTCTGATCAGCGGGAATCCGGCATAACGGTTCCAACGCCTGTCGCACGCAAAGTATGATTTCTGCGAATTCTACTTCCCTTTTGCTGAACCCCGAAAGCTCGCCCATTTCATCGAGACCTGCCGGTACTTAAAATGCCTAACAAGATGAATTCCCCTCCTCGTCGAGGAGGGGTGGCGCGGAGCGACGGGGTGGTGAGCTGCAGCGCTTTCTTCTTAACCACCCCGGCCCTGCGGGCCACCCCACCTTGGGAAGGAGGGGACAAAGCGGAGCTGCTACGTTGGTGAGGCAGTCCCAAATGCTGCACTTGTTGTCGGAGAGCGGGCTGGTACAACGTGGCGGCGGTTCCCAGGATCGCGGTACACGGGGTGGGAAGCATGCCGCCG
>JACQGO010000134.1 GCA_016199485.1 Betaproteobacteria bacterium | reverse complement strand
GTTCCTGCGCGTGACCGGATGCACGACGGAAGAGCGCAGCGGGTGCTCGCGCGTGGCGCGCTCGCAGCCTCTCGCGATCGCCTGCTTGAGCGCGTAGCCGTCGACCTCCACGCCGCGCCCGATGGTGACGTTGTAGATCGGGATGCCGGTGTCCTGGCACAGCAGGTTGTGCGTGTCCTCGGCGACCGCGATGTTCCGGACCATGGTGTCGAGGATCGCCTTGCCGGTCGCGTGGGTCTCGTTCGCGACCAGCCGGTCAAAGCCCTGCTTGATGTCCGGCGGCAGGATCTTCAACGCCCGGATGTAGAGCTCCTTGCACGCTTCTTCGACTTGCTTCAGATCGACTTTCACGCTTCACCCCTCACGCGTCACGCCCCGCCGTTACGACTGCATGCCCCATTTACGCACCGTCTTCTTCTCGATCGTCTGGAAGATCATGTTCTCCACCACGAGCCCGATGATGATCACCGAGAACAGCCCCGCGAACACGTTGGGAATTTCGAGCTGGTTCTTGTTCTCGTAGATGAACCAGCCGAGCCCTCCCGAGCCCGAGGAGACGCCGAACACCAGCTCCGCGGCGATCAGCGTGCGCCACGCGAACGCCCAGCCGATCTTCATGCCGGTGAGGATCGACGGGAACGCCGCCGGTATCAGTATCTTCATCACGTAGCGCGGGCCGACGAGCCCGTAATTGCGGCCGACCATGCGCATCGTCTGCGACACCGACAGGAACCCCGAGTGCGTATTCAGCGCGACCGCCCACAGCACCGAGTGGATCAGCACGAAGATCAGGCTCGCGTTACCGAGCCCGAACCAGATCAGCGCGAGCGGCAGCAGTGCGATCGCCGGCAGCGGATTGAGCATCGAGGTCATCGTCTCCAGGAAGTCGTTGCCGACGCGCGAGGTGATGGCGACGACGGTGAGCAGCGCCGCGAGCCCTATGCCGGCGGCGTAACCCATGAGCAGGACCTTGATCGAATACCCGGCGCGCGACAACAGCTCGCCGTTTACCAAGCCGTCCCAGAACGCGGTGATCGTCGAGGTGAATGTCGGAAACAGCAGGGATTTGCCGAGCCACAGCGCGTACGCCTGCCACAGCACGGCGAGCGCCACCAGGATGAAAAGCTTGCGCACCGCGCCGACGTTGTAGACCCTCTCCCACGCGGTGAGGGGCTTCTCGACGACGCCGAACGCGCCGCGGTCGATGTTCTCGCGCACGAACTCGGGCCGGCGCGGTTGCGGAATCGCACGGGAGATGTCAGTCATGGGTCGCGGGCTCCTCGTCCTCAATCTGGTCGGAAAAGAGCAACCTGTGGATCCTGTCGGAAAGCCGCAACCCGCTCGCCTCGTCCACTTCGTCGATGCCGCCGCTGTTGAGCTCGGCCTTGACCTGGCCCGGGTGGGGCGAGAGCAGCAGGATGCGGTTGCCGACGGCGATCGCTTCCAGTATCGAATGGGTGACGAACAGCACGGTGAAGCGCGTATCCTCCCACAGCTGCAGCAGCTCGTCCTGCATCTTGCGCCGCGTCAACGCGTCGAGCGCGGCAAAAGGCTCGTCCATCAGCAGGATGTCGGGCTCCAGCGCCATCGCGCGCGCGATCGCTACGCGCTGCTTCATGCCGCCGGAGAGCGTGTGGGGATAGCTGCCGGCGAACTTGGTGAGGTTCACCTTCTCGATGTACTGCATCGCCTTGTCTTCGGCGGCCCTGCCCTTGAGCTTGCCGCTCTTCACCAGGGTAAACATCACGTTCTGCTTGACCGTCTTCCACGGCAGCAGCTGGTCGAACTCCTGGAACACCATCATGCGGTCCGGACCGGGCCTGGTGATGACCTCCCCCTTGAGCCGGATGGTCCCCTCGACCGGGGCGAGAAAGCCGCCGACCGCCTTGAGCAGCGTGGACTTGCCGCAGCCCGACGGCCCCAGGAGCACGAAACGATCGGAGGGATGAACCTGGAAGTCCACCCGGTAAGTGGCGGTGACGAGGTGATCCTTGGTCTTGTACTGGAGCGTGACGCCGCTCACCTCGAGCAGGGGGAAGCCGGTATCGTGGTTGTTCTCAGGCCTCCACTGCACACGCGTGTCCATGATGCCTGTTTGCAGAGCTCTCGCGCGACAAGTTGGAACGGCACTAGCTCGCCGCGCCCGAAGGTCCGCGACCGTCTCCCGCTCCGCAAGCCACATCCTTTTCGTTCGAGTATCCCTGCCGCCACAGGTTCACGATCAGCGCTTTCACGCCGTCCGGCCCGATTTCCGGGGAGCACGTGATGTGCTGGTAGCCGTAGAGCGGCAACTGTCGTGCAAGATTGACGTAGACGGAGCCGCTATCCACTCTCGTCTCATAGACGAACAACGGTGCATCGGCTATCCCGCGCGGCTTTCCGGTTTCGCTCAACGACTGCCGCAACACCCGGTTGCACTTCGGAACGGAGGCATCAAAACACCCGTCGAAACAGCCGTGCAGCAGGGGCTCTTTCATGTGCGGGCACAGCGGCGGTAACGCCAGATAACCGCCGCCCGCCTTGATCAGCACGATATCGACACCGTTCACGGTGAACATCGCCATCGTGTTGTCCGGCACTTCCCCGGTGCCGCACAGCTTTGCCCAGTGGACGGCAGCGCTCATTGTACGTCCTGCGTTTCAGCGACCCGGTGTGATTCCGGCATACGACAGCGAGCCCGCGGTGCTCCGCTCAGCTTCCCGGTTCATTGTGAATTTCCGGGAAATACACGTCTTTCCAGCTCGCCGGCCGGTTGCGGATCGATTTCGTCCGGTGCATGAATTCCGCGTACTTCATGATCCCCTGCGGCGTGGTGGTGACGATGAAGTCCCGGCTCGAGAGGATCTTGTGGACGAAATCGGGGCTGAGCTTCGAGCGTTCTTCCTCGACATAGACCTGCGCCGCGGCCTTCTTGTCGCGGTTGATGATTTCCACCGCCTCCTTGAGCGCGGCGACCACCGCGCGGTAGCCCTGCGGATTGCGCTCGCGGAACTTCGCGATCGTGTAGAGCGAGTTCAGCGTGCTCGGGCCGTCGGTGACCTCGTACGAGTTGAGCACCCGTCGCATCCCCGGATTCTGGAGCTCGGCCTCCTGGAACGGCGAGTTGGCGAAGTGCGCGGTGATCTCGGTCTTGCCGCTCAGCAACGCCGCCATCGCGTCCGGGTGCTTCATCGACACCGTGATGTCATCGAGCCGCGCAAAATTCGCCTCCCCGAACGCCCTGGCCGCAGCCATCTGCAGCACGATCGCCTGGATCGACACCCGGACCGCGGGCAGCGCGATCTTGTCCTTCTTCGCGAAATCCCTGATCGACTTCACGTTCGGGTTCGTGGTGTTGAGGTATAACGGCATCGAGCC
This sequence comes from Betaproteobacteria bacterium, assembly GCA_016199485.1. Taxonomy (GTDB): domain Bacteria; phylum Pseudomonadota; class Gammaproteobacteria; order Burkholderiales; family SG8-41; genus JACQGO01. The sequence goes on along the minus strand of JACQGO010000134.1, from coordinate 12,276 downwards.
GAGCGAGGCGACCCCCTTGACGTCGAACTCGCTCCTGGTCCGGTCCCAGATCTTGAGCAGCGGGCCCACGCCGCCGGAGGCGAAGTCGAGATTGTCCGCCAGCAGCGCGTCGTTCATGGCGGCCCCGGAGCCGAACTGCGCCCAGGTGACCTTCACCGCGCCCAGCCCGGCCTTCTCCGCGTGCTTCTCGATCAGCCGGTAGCGTTTCATCACGATGAGCGGCAGATAGTTCACTCCGAACTGCTGCGCCAGCCTGATTTCCTTCACTTCGGCGAGCGCGCCCGCGTTGCCGCCGCCCCACAGCGCGGTCGCGCCCGCAAGCCAGAGAAACATCCATTTGCACGCGGAAGTCAGGCGAACAAAGCCGCGCATCCTCATGACGATCCCCTCCTCAGTCGCTGCGGGCGCCGGTCCCCGGGTGCGGCCCGGCCCGTCATCGCGCCCGGTTGCCAAAAATGTGAATCATTCGTATGATTGGCATTACTTTCTACTCCGGGTCCAGCGGAAAGTCAACCATGAACAGCGGCAAGAACCGTTACAGCGGCAGGCGGCGGAGGCATCCCGGCCGCGCGGCCGCACCCGCGACGCCCCGCCGCGCCGCATGATGGACGCGACCGAAGCGATGGCGCTCACGAGGTCGGCGAGGACGGTGGACGCGGGCCCGCAGCCGCGGGAGACGCTGAGGGGCGCAATGCTCGCCCCCGATCCCCTGTACAAGCAGGTCAAGAACGAGATCATCCGCAGCCTCGCGCAGGGCGAATGGAAGCCGGGCGACATGATCCCGAGCGAGCCGAAACTTGCGGCGCGCTACGGCGTCGGGATTGCCACGATACGGGCGGCGATCGGCGACCTCGTCGCGGCCAAGGTGGTCGCGCGCAAGCAGGGCAAGGGCACTTTTGTTTCCCTGCACGACGAGCGGCGCAGCGTCTACCAGTTCTTTCACGTGGTCCGGAACGACGGGGTGAAGGAGCTGCCGGTGAGCGATCTGGTGTCGGTCAGGAAAGCGCGGGCGGACGGCGACGTCTCCGATGTGCTGCAGTTGCCGCGCCGGCCGCGCTCTCCGGTGGTGTTCAGGCTGAGAAACATCCTCAGGGTCGCCGGCACGCCGGTGGTCGTGTCGGACATCGTGATTCCGGCGGCGCTGTTTCCCGGGCTCAACGAGAACATCCTGCGCAAGGGCGGGGAGACGCTCTACGCCGTCTACCAGACGCATTTCGGGATCAACATCATCCGGACCGTGGAGCAACTGCGCGCGGTCAAGGCCGATGCTTTCGCGGCCAGGGTCTTCGGCCTGCCTCCCGGCGATCCCGTGCTGGAAGTGCGCCGGGTGGCGTACACCTTCAACGACGTACCGATCGAAGTCCGGCGCAGCAGGGTCGAAACGAAGAATTTCTACTACCTTCTCGACCAGGGAGGGGCGCGTTAACGGCCCGGCCGCCGCATGCGGCGCGGGCTCCCGCCGGACAGGATTCCGGCCCGCACAAGGAGGGGTACAAGTCATGGGCATGTCGATTCGCCGCCTGGCGGCGGCGTGCGGCGCGGAGGTGATCGGCGCCGACCTCGTCCGGCCGCTCGATGCGGCGGCCGTGCAGCAGATACACCGGGCGCTCGGTGAACACGGCGTGCTGCTGTTCCGCGATGCCGGCATCACGCCCGAGCAGCACATCGCGTTCAGCCGCCAGTTCGGCCCGCTCGAGGCGCACGTCGTGGGCGAGTTCCATCTGGCCGGTCATCCCGAGGTCTTCGTCGTGTCGAACGTGCGCGAGGAAGGCAGGCTGAAGGGAGCGGTGTATGCCGGCCAGTACTGGCACTCCGATCTTTCCTACATGAGTAAACCCTCGCTCGGCTCGCTCCTGCTGTGCCGCGAAATGCCGGAGGTGGGCGGCGACACCATGTGGGCGAACATGTACCTCGCGTACGAGACGCTGTCCGGGCCGATGAAGCGCTTTCTCGGCGGGCTGAAGGCGGTACACGACTACAGCCACGCCTATGACACCTACTTCGCGGCGCTCAAGGAGCGCCCGCCGTTGACACCGGAACAGAAGGCGAAAACTCCGCCGGTGGAACACCCGGTCATTCGCACCCACCCGGTGACCGGCAAAAAGGCGCTTTACGTGAACCCGGGGTTCACCACCGGATTCGCCGGCATGCCCGAGGAGGAAAGCCGCCCGATCCTCGATTTCCTCTTCCGGCACGCGACCCGTCCCGAGTTCATCTACCGCCACAAGTGGAGCGTCGACGACCTCCTCTTCTGGGACAACCGGTGCACGATGCACTACGCGCTCGCCGACTACGACTTTACCGTGAGGCGCCATATGCACCGGACGACGCTCGCGGGGGACGAACCGTTCTGACTGGAACCGATCTCAAAAATCTGAAAACTTCAGCCACAGAGCACACAGAGGTCACAGAGTTTGCCCATCGAACCTGTGAAGGGATGAGGTAGGCAGGCGCAATACAGGATTTTCCCGGTTTTCTCTGTGTTTTCTGTGCTCTCTGTGGCTAGAGCCTTCTGGGTTGAATCGGTTTTGAGTGATTTTTGAGATGGCTTCTAGTCGAGGCGGACGCCTGAAGTGCGCGTCACCTTCGCCCATTTGTCGAAGTCCGACTTGATGACCCCGGAGAACTGCGCCGGGGTGCTGGCAATGACCTCGCCGCCGTCCGCGGTGAGCCGGTCGCGAACGTCCGGAAGCTTTCCGATCCTCGCGATTTCCGCACTGAGGCGGCCGATGATATCCGCGGATGTGCGCGCGGGCACCAGCACGCCGTACCAGGGGTTCACTTCGTAGTCCGCCACCGTTTCGGCGATCGCGGGAATGTCGCGAAGCATCGGCGAGCGTTTCCTGCTGGTGACGCCGAGTGCCCTCAGTTTCCCGGCCTTTACGTGCTGCAGCGTGGAGACCGTGCTGGTAAACGTGAGCGCGACCTGTCCTCCCATGACGTCGATCACCGCCGGCCCCGCGCCCTTATACGGGATATGGACGAGGTCGACGCCCGCCATCGACTTGAAGAGCTCGCCCGCGAGATGCGCGATGCCCGCGGACCCGGCAGAGGCAAAATTCATCTGCCCCGGCCTGGACTTGGCGAGAGCGATCAACTGCTTGACGCTGCTGGCGGGAAGCGAGGGGTGCACGACGAGCACCAGCGGCGCGGCGACGACGAGGCTCACGGGCGCGAAGTCGCGGGTCGCGTCGTACGAGAGCTTCTTGTAGAGGTGAGGGTTGATGGTGAGGATGCTGGTATTGCCCAGGAACAGGGTATAGCCGTCCGCAGCCGATTTGGCCACGGCCTCGGCGCCGATGTTGCCGTTCGCTCCCGCCCGGTTTTCCACGACCACGGGCTGTCCCCAGGCCTCGGTGAGTTTCTGCCCGAGTATACGTGCGAGTAGATCGGTGGGCCCGCCGGGCGCGTACGGGACGATGAACCGGATCGGCTTGCTCGGGTAGGACTGTCCGGTTGTGTTTCCTGCGGCCGCTGCGAGTGTGGCTGCCAGCAAACCGAACCCGATCGCTCTGCGTGTCATGGGTGTCGCTCCTCAGTTACTTGTCCCGGCGCTCGCCGGGCAATCCCAATACGCGGCGCGCCAGGATGTTCCTTTGAATCTCGCTGCTCCCTGCGGCGATGGTGGCGACGAAGCTCGCGTAGAAGGGGCTCAGCACGTCGATCGTATCTTCGCCGAACGCAAGCTCGCCGCGCAGGCAGCCGCAGTCGCCGGCCGTTTCGATCATGAGCTCGGACAGTCTCTGGAACGTTTCTGTTGCCCAGATCTTGAGCATGGAGACTTCGGCCCCGAGAGGCTTGCCTGCGCGCGCGAGGTCGGCGAAGCGGGCATAGGCGTCCGCCAGGTCCGCGACATCGAGGCGCAGCCTGGCATATTTGCCGGCGAACTCGGCGTCGCCGAGCAGTCCCCGCTCGCGCGCCAGCATTTCGACACGCTTGAGCGGGTACTGCGCGCGCCTGGGGCTGCCGTGGTTGAGCCGCTCGAATCCGAGCAACGCCTGGGCCACGGTCCAGCCCTGGTGCAGCTTTCCGACGAGGTTCGCTTCCGGGATCCGCACGTTGTCGAAGAAGACCTGGCAGAATTCCTCGTGTCCTTCGATGTTGCGGATCGGCCGTATCGTCACCCCCGGCGTCTTGAGATCGAGCAGCAGGAAGCTGATGCCGTCCTGCTTCCTTTTTGCGGCCTGGTCGGTCCTCGCCAGCACGAACATGTGGGTCGCGTCGTGGGCGAGCGTGGTCCAGATTTTCTGTCCGTTGACGACGAACTCGTTCCCGTCGAGAACCGCCGCCGTCTGAAGGCTCGCGAGATCCGAGCCCGCGTTGGGTTCCGAATAGCCCTGGCACCAGATGCGCTCGCCGGACAGGATGCAGGGAAGATAGGTCTGCTTCTGTTCCTCGGTCCCGAAGCGCATCAACAGCGGTCCCAGCATCACGATGCCGATGTCGGGCGACCGCGCGATGCCGATGCGCTCCTGTTCTTCGATGAAGACCAGGAGTTTCGCGGGCGAGAGCCCCATGCCGCCGTGCTCTGCGGGCCAGTTGGGGGCGATCCAGCCCTTGTGCGACATCTCGAAGTACCAGTCCCTGGTCTCTGACCACCGCGCCCGTCTCAGAAGGTAGCGCAGGTGGTCCGGGTAGTTGTTCTCGAAGTATTCCCTGATCTCCATGCGGAACGCGTCGTCGCTCATCGCGTTCCAGTCCTTGACGACCCCGGCGGCCGGCCGGCGCGTTCCGTTCGCAGGAAAGCGTTTCGGGCGCGGCGGTGGGCCGCTCTGCGTTTTTGCCCGCGCGCGTTCCGAGACGGGGACTTCGGGAGCCGCGAGCTCGGCGTAACGGCGGCGGTGCGCCGCCGCGTTGCCGAGCCACGCCGAGAGGACCAGCGCGCGCTGGAGGTAGAGCCCGATGTCGCACTCGTCGGAAAACCCGATCGCGCCGTGGAACTGGATCGACTCGCGCGCGATGCGAAACCCCGCCTCAGCGCAGCGCGATTTCGCGCGGCTTGCGGCGAGCATGAGCGCCGTAACGTCGCTCTTCGTGTCCAGCACCTGGAGCGCCGCACTCACGGCGGCGGCGGATAACCCTTTCTGGATGTGGAGGTCAACCGCCCTGTGCTGCAGCGCCTGAAAGCTGCCGATCGGCCTGCCGAACTGGACGCGGGTGCGCAGATATTCGAGCGTCATCGCGAGCGCCTTCTCCATCACGGCGAGCGACTCGACGCAACACATGACGGTGGCTTCCGCCGCCGCTTTTTGCAGCGCGATGGTTGCGGTGGAGGAGGACGCCACGATGTTGGCGCGCGGGACCGCCACGCCGGCGAGCGACAGCAGCGCGCAGAAGGTGCCGTCGGCGCGCTTTTCGAGCGATACGCTCAAGCCCGCAGTACCTTGCGGTACCCAATACAGTTCGAGTCCGCGCGGAGACCTCGCAGACACGACGAACCCGTCGGCGCCGAGCGCGGGCACTACGAAGCGCTTCGAGCCGTTGATGATGATCGAGCCGCCTTTTTCCCCGGCGAGCGCCCCGACCGCATGCACCGCGATGCCGCCGTCCGGCTCCTGCCAGGCGAGAGCTGGGATCAGTTCTCCGGCGATGAGCCGGGAAAGAAGGTGCTGCTTGAGCGATTCGTTGTCCCCGTGCAGGATCGCCCGGCCGGCGAGAACCGCGCTCGCGGTGACCGGTTCGGGAAACAGCGCGCGGGCACAGCCGCGGACGATCGCGGCCATTTCCCGGAATCCGAGGCCCGATCCTCCGTACTGCTCCGGAAAGAGAGTGCCGGTCCATCCAAGACCGGCGATCTCCTTCCACAGCGCCCGGTCATAGCCCGGTTCCGTCCCGCGCAACCCGCGTACGCGGCCGAGGTCCGTTCTTCGCGCGAAGAACGAGCTTACGGCGTTTTCTACGACACCGAGATCAGTATTCGTTTCCGGTTCGACTTGCGAAGTCGCGCTGCCCGTTTGCACCAGCTGTACTCCCTCGAAACGGCTACTGCTGCTGAATCCCTCCCTCCCGGATGAGGCGTGCCCATTTTCCCACTTCGTTGGCGATGTGTCGCGCGAAGTCTTCCGGCGAGCTTGCGATGATTTCGATGCCCTGCTCGAGCATGCGCCTTTCGACGTCCGGGTTGCGCAATATCTTCACGATTTCCGCGTGGAGACGCTCGACGATGTCGCCGGGCGTCCCTCTCGGCACTTGCACGCCGTACCACGTGCTCAAGTGAAAATTCCTGACTCCCGCCTCCTCGAATGTGGGCACTTCGGAGGCAACCGCGGATCGCCGTGGACTGGCGACAGCCAGCGATCGCAAACGCCCCGACTTCACGTAGGGGAGCGCGGAAGACACCGTCACAAACGCCATATCGACTTCGCCCGCAAGGACCGAAATCAGTGCCGGGCCGGCCCCCTTGTACGGGACGTGCAATAACCTGATGCCGGCTGTCATTCCCAGAAGTTCGCCTCCAAGATGACTTGCCGCGCCGGCGCCCGCAGAGCCGTAGGTCAGCACTCCGGGTTTTCTCTTTGCGAGGCGAACGAGCTCCGCAACGGATTTTGCCGGCACGACGGGATTGACGACGAGAATCTGCGGGTTGGATCCAACGAGCGTCACCGCAACGAAGTCGCGTACGAAGTCGAAGGGCACCTTCCTGAACAGACTCATGGCCACAGCATTGGGGCTTGATCCCATGAACAGGGTATACCCATCGGGTGCGGACTTCGATGCTCTTTCGGCGCCGATGTTGCCGCTTGCCCCCGTAACGTTCTGTATGAGAATGGGCTGCCCGAATACTTCGGTCAGTTTTTGGCCGATGATCCGGGCCACAAAGTCGGTGCCGCCGCCGGGAGCGAATGGCACGATCAACTGGATGGGGCGCGTGGGATAGCGCTGGGCTTGACTGAGGCACTGTGGGGCGAGCCCCATGAGCCCGATCAGCCACAGCGTTGCAAGCATTTTGCTTCTTGTCATCTTCTTCCTCCTGTCTGATGAGTCTCGACTTCCGGCGCTCCGTCGCAAGTTACACCGGCCGCTCCCACGGGCGGATTCTTGCGCCAGCAGGCGCTGCGGCAATGAGCGCACCATGAGTAAAAGAGCTAGTACGCCGAGCGGCCGCCATCGGCCATGATTACGGTGCCGTTGATCATGTGCGACTCGTCTGAGGCGAGGAACAGCGCGGTGTGAGCGATATGGTCCGGCTCGCCCACTGAGAACGGATAGCCCCTGGCGAGCTCGACTCGTACCCTGGCCCGCGGCGATGGATCGACGGCGAGATTCCACTGCGGGTTGTCGTACTGGCGGTTTGTGCGCTCGGTGCGCACCACGCCCGGTGCGATCGCGTTCACGCGTATCCCGTATTTCGAGTACTCGCCGGCCAGCGCCCGCGTAAGCGACACCACGGCTCCTTTTGCAGCCGTATAGATATGCTTGTGCCAGTTGCCGCACGCGGCCACCCAGGACGACATGTTGATCACGGACCCCCCGCCGGCCTTGATCAGCTCGGGGATGCCGTGCCGGCAGCACAGGAAAGGCGCGAGCACGTTGCGCGCAAAAGTGGGTTCCCACAGAGCCATATCGACCTCGGTGCACGGAGCGTCCTCTGCTGCTGCCGTTCCGACGCAGTTGAACAGCACCGTCAGCGGCCCGAGGCGGCTCACCGTTTCCGCGACAGCGTTGCGCACGCTCATTTCATCGGTGACGTCGGTATGTATGAAGTGCGCTTCGCCACCGAGCGCCCTGATTTCGGATTCCGTTGCGCGGCCTTGTGCGGCGTTGACCTCGCAGACCGCGACTTTCGCGCCCTCTCTCGAAAACAACAGCGCTGACGCCTTGGCGATGCCGGCGCCGGCACCCGTGATCAGCGCGACCTTTCCAGCCAGGCGTCCCATGTTTTCTCCCCGGTGGATTGGATGGTATGCGAGCGCCGTACCGGCTCGGGCCTCATTTGATGTTGTATGTCGCCAGCGCGAGTGGCTCGGTTTTCTTCCAGTTGACGGCGATTCCCAGCCCGGGTTTGTCCGGCACGGCCACCGTCGGGACATCGAGCCGCGGGCTGTCCTCGACGACGTCAGCGTCCGGGGCGACGGCGAATGCGTAGCGCTGGTCGCAGGTATAGTCCATCTTGTTGATGAGCGAGGCGAGATGGATGCTCGCGGTATTGCCCACGTGGGATTCCCGATGCGAGCCGATCATCACGGGAATGCGGAAGTGCTGGGCAGCGTCGACAAGTTGTGACGCCTTGAGCAGTCCACCGGCGATCTGAACCTTGATATTCGCGACGAAGCCTTCCGGAGAGCGCGCAAGCTGCTGCATTGCCCAGCCGGATTGCATCGATTCGTCGAGGAGGATGGGGGTGCGGATGCGATTCCTCAGGGCCCTGAGGGCTTCCCATTCCTCGGCGGGGAAGGGTTGCTCCAGCAGCACGACTTTGAGTGCCTCGAGCTGATCGACGTATCTCCAGGTCTCCGGGCTGTTGTTGTACCCGGTATTCGCGTCGAGGCGCAGCCAGGATCCGTCCTGTCCCATGGCCTGGCGCATCGTCCTGAGATGGTGAAGATCCTGCCTGATGTCATTGCCGCCCTTCACCTTGATCGTCGGGAACCCGGCTTTTTGCCCGTTGAGGGCCTTTTCCACCATCTTTTCGATGGAGGAATCGATGCCGACGACGAAGGTCAGCGGGATCTTGCTCTGGGCCCTTCCTCCCAGGAGCGACCAGGCCGGCACTCCCAGAACCTTTCCCTTCAGGTCGTGCAACGCGATGTCTATCGATGCCTTTGCGCACGGATTGCGCGGCAACGCGCGATCGAGCTCCGCCACCCTCTCCCTGATGTTAAGGGGGTCCTTTCCGATGACGAGGGGCGCCAGATACTTGCGCAGCACCTCGACCGCTGTTTCCTGTGTCTCCCCGAAATAGTCGGCGATCGGCCCCGCCTCGCCGTAGCCGGTCACGCCGTCATCGGTATGGATCGCCACGTAGACATTCGGCAGCACCTTGTACTGGTGCCGCCATACGCCGAAGCTGTCCTTGCGTGGGATGTCCACGGGACGAATCACAACTTCCGTGATCTTCATGTCATCTCCTTCCTGGGTAGTGTCTGCATCGTCGATTGATCAGTCGATTCGCGCTCCAGAGACCTTTACGACCTTGGCCCATTTCTCGATCTCGTTCTCGATGAACGACGTCGCTTTCTGCGGTGTGCTCGAAAGCGGCTCGGCTCCCAGAGACGCATAACGGTCCTTGACGTCCTGCAGGTTCACGGTTTTCACAATCTCCAGGTTCAATCTCCGGATGATCTCTTGCGGGGTCCCCGCCGGCGCCAGGATTCCGAACCAGTTGACCGCCTCGTACTTTGGGTATCCGGATTCCGCCAGAGTCGGCACATCCGGTAACGCGGGAGATCGCTGGAGGGCCGTTACCGCAAGCGGCCTGAGTTTTCCCGACTTGATGTGAGGCATGATGGGCAGCAAATTGCCGAACGTCACGGGGACCTGACCACTAAGGACATCCGCTATGGACGGTCCGGTTCCCTTGTAGGGAACGTGAATCATCTCCACGCCAGCCATGGTCTTGAATAACTCGGCGGCCAGATGATTCGACCCGCCGTTTCCGGCGGATGCATAGGCAACTTGTCCAGGCCTTGATTTCAAGAACGCCACGAATTCCTTGACCGACCTGGGGGGCAAAGAGGGGTGCACCACCAGACAGAGTTGCTGACGAGCCACGAGGCTGATCGGAAAAAAATCTTTGCGCAAATCATAGGCAAGCTTCTTATACAGGCTCGGCGCGATGGAATGCGGCGCCGAGGCCATGAAGATGGTATAGCCGTCAGGCGTGGATTTCGCGGCGATCTCGGCTCCAATGGTCCCGCCCGCTCCCGGGCGATTGTCCACAACCACCTGCTGCACCAGGCTTTCGGACAACTTCTGGGCAAACAAGCGGGTCAGGATGTCCGATCCTCCTCCCGGGGGGAAGCCGACGATGAACCGGATGGGCCTCGAGGGATAGGCTTGCGCGGCAACATCGTGGGCGAATCCGTACGCAAACGTGAGCGCGATACCGAGAAATCCGTATCGTAGTATTTTCACCATGATGCTCCTCCCTTTTCAGCGCTGAGCTTTTCCTCCGGCCGCTGTCAACCGCAGGGGCCCGCCGTCACACGACGAACAGATCGACAAATTCATTGACCGCCATTTGTTCGAGCTGATCCGCGTCGTGATGGAGACGCAGGATCCTGTTCCGTTGTTTCGGCGGGAAGCGCCTGGCGAGGTTGGCTTCAAACTTCTTCTGCAGCAGCGGCAGGCCCTCCAGCCGACGCCTCTTGTGCCCAAGGGGATACTCAACATCGACCCGCTCCGTACTTGAATCGTCACGGAACTCGATCTGGATTCCATTTGCGCAAGACCGTTTATCAAGTTCATAGAACTCTCTCGTGAATCGCTCGTCCTCCTCAACGATCATTTTGTCTCTCAGCATATCGATGCGAGGGTCGGAAGCCACGTCGTCCTCGAAATCAGCAGCGGTCAAGTGTCCCTTGATCAGGCCAAGGGCGACCATGTACTGAAGGCAGTGATCTCTGTCGGCCGGATTGTGCAGCGGCCCTTTCTTGTCCACGACCCTGATCGACCACTCATACGTCCATAATCTGACCCGCGTGATTTCGTCGAGCCGATCCTTCACGCGAGGGTGCAGTTTCATTGCGCATTCCAGGGCGGTTTGACCGTGAACGCACCCCGGGTACGCCACCTTGAACAGGATGTTTTCCATGACGAACGACCCGTAGGGCATGCGCAGCTTGAAGGGCTTGCCGTCGAACACGACCTTGTAGAGTCCCCACCTGCCGTCGGTAAGCACGGAGGGATACCCCATTTCGCCCTTGAGTGCCATCAGCGCGAGCTGCACGCCGCGGCTTGTCGCGTCCCCGGCCGCCCAAGCCTTGCGATATCCTGCGTTCGGAGCCTGGCGGTAGACGCGAAGCGGCTGACCATCGACCCATGCATTCGAAACCGCATTCACGATCTCCTGGTGACTGCCACCCAACAACTTCGTCGCTACGGCGGTCGAAGCGACCCGGACCAACCCGGCGTGATCGAAGCCACGCGCCGTGAATCCGTTGTCGAGCGCGATCAAGCCCTGGATTTCGTAGGCCTTGGTGAGATTCTCCAAGACATCCCGCATCACCAGTGGCGATCTTCTTTGCATGACGCGACGACGGCTTTCGTAATCAGCGGCTGCCAGCACGGCTCCGAGATTGTCCGATGGATGCCCGCCTTCCGCCCCAAGCCACGTGTCGCTGAAATCTACCCAGCGCACCATACAACCGATGTTGAACGCAGCCGTAACCGGATCTAGCTCGAAGCGGGTGCCAGGGACTTTGGCGCCGATAGAAGCAATGAGGCCCGGAACCACCGGGCCCAAGAGCTTCGTGCACTCCGGATAGCCCAACGCCTCAAATCCGCATCCGAGCGCATCGAGCAGGGCGATTCTTGCGGTATCGAACGCTTGCCTGCTTTCGATTTGGTGGTTGTCGACGTAATCCGCGATGTCGACCAATAGCCGATCAGCAGGCGGTCGCATATTCTTTGCCGGTGCCAACACGGTCCATCCTCCTCGCATCTCGCACTTCATTCACTGACGTAATTCCTAGGTCGGCAATCGATCATACCGAATACAATTTCTCAAGACAGGAATTTCTCCCCGCAAACCGAAGCGATTCGCGTTTACACGTTCACCCGGTCTTCCGTTCCCATGTGCAACAAGCGTCGGTGGCGAAGTAGCTACAAGCGATCTCAAAAATAGGTTCGCAGGATGACGCACATGCAGCCGAGCTGGACGAAACGGAGGAGGTTCTCGACTTGATATTCATATCGAGTGACCAGTCGGCGGGAAGTTCTGCAGCCACGCTGGCCATTGTTGAAACCGCGCCGCTTCTAGATCTTTGGGGATGGCCGCGGCTGCGGTCGCGCCAGAAGCGTTCCTCCGCCGGATGGAGCTTCTTCTCGAGGATCCGCTATCCCGCTCCCTGCGCCAAGGTAGTGGGCCGGCAAGACGGTGTCGACGCATTCTAGCAAATCGAGAATACCGGGCAAAGCGAGCGCAAGCGGTATCCCGTGACATCACATGCCGGCCTTGACTGCACGGGGTTTTTCGAACAAATTGCGCGTGATGGTCTTGTTCGACACTCATTTCCACATCATCGACCCCCGGTTCCCGGTGACCGAGAACCAGGGATTCCTGCCGCCCTTGTTTCCGGTAAGCGATTACCGGGAGCGCACGCGAACCCTCGGTGT
>JACQGO010000125.1 GCA_016199485.1 Betaproteobacteria bacterium | reverse complement strand
ACATGCTGTAGAACACCACCTGGATTTTCGTCGCCATCGTCGCCTCCGACAAGAACAAGTCCACGAAACGCCGTTCGCCTCGAACGGCAACATGAAATCCCCTACCCGGAAATTCTTTCGGTCCCGCCCGCGCTGTTTGCGTCGCGCCGCGCCGCGGGGCCTCCGGAGGCCGCGAAGCGCTCCCGATCGTGGGGTGCGTCGAAATCGAGCGACGGGCCCTTCGGCACGATCCCGCCCGGATTGAGCTCGCGGTGGCTGCCGTGATAGTGGCGCTTGATGTGATCCATGCTGACGGTCTCGGCGATGCCCGGCACCTGATACAGTTCCCGCAGGTAATTGGACAGGTTCGGGTAGTCGGCGATGCGGCGCAGATTGCACTTGAAATGCCCGTAATAGACCGCGTCGAACCGCACCAGCGTGGTGAAAAGCCGCCAGTCCGCCTCGGTGATCTGCCCGCCCGCGAGGTATCGCGAGCGCGCGAGCCGCGCTTCCGCCCAGTCGAGCGCCGTGAAGAGCTGGTCGAACGCGCGCTCGTAGGCGCCCTGCGTCGTCGCGAACCCGCACTGGTAGACGCCGTTGTTGACGCTCTCGTAGAGGTACGCGTTCACCTCGTCGATCTCGGCACGCAAGGCCGCCGGGTAGTAATCGGCAGCGACGTCGGTGAAGGCGTTGAACTCGCCGTTCAGCATGCGGATGATCTCGGAGGACTCGTTGTTCACGATGGTACCGGTGAGCTTGTCCCACAGCACCGGCACGGTGACGCGCCCGCTGTAGTCGGGCCTGGCCTTGGCGTAGACCTGGTGCAGGTAATCGCAGCCGTTCACCGTGTCGGGAATGCACCCCGGCTCGTCGCTGAACGCCCAGCCCTGCTCCCGCATCAACGGGTGGACGATGGAAACCGAAATCGCGCCCTCGAGCCTCTTCAGTTTGCGCAGAACCAGCGTGCGATGCGCCCACGGGCACGCGAGCGACACGTAGAGATGATAGCGTCCCGGCTCGGCGCGGAAGCCGCTTGAGCCGTCCGCGGTCACGAAGTTGCGAAAGAAACTCTCGCGGCGGACGAATTCGCCGTTGCGCGTGCGGGCGCCGTCGTACCCCGTGCGCCATACGCCGCGGTCGAGATAACCCATCGTCGAGTTCCCCGTGGCCCTCACGGCAGATCGAAGAGCAGCGCCTCGGCATCCTTCGCGCTTGCGAGGGTGACCTCGGTCTCGCCCGCGACCTTCGCGCCGTCGCCCGCCTTGAGCGGATGACCGGCTATCTCGACCGCGCCGCGTGTGACATGCACGTAGGCGCGGCGGCGCGGGGCGAGCCGGTGTGTGACGAATTCCGTGCCATCAAGCAGCGTTGCATAGACACGCGCATCCTGATGGATCGCGACCGAGCCGTCCCTGCCATCCGGCGAGGCGATCAACCGCAGCCGCCCCTGTTTCTCGGCCGGCGCGAAATGTTTCTGCTCGTAGCCCGGTGTCACGCCGCGCACGTCGGGTTCGATCCAGATTTGCAGCAGGTGCACGGGCTCTTCACGCGACGGGTTGTACTCGCTGTGCAGGACGCCGTGGCCCGCGCTCATCCGCTGCACGTCGCCGGGACGGATGACCGAGCCGTTGCCCATGCTGTCCTGGTGCTCGAGGGCGCCCTCGAGGATGTAGGTGATGATCTCCATGTCGCGGTGGCCGTGCCTGCCGAACCCGGTACCCGGCTCCACGCGGTCCTCGTTGATCACGCGCAGCGCGCCAAAGCCCATCTCGCGCGGATCGTAGTAATCGGCGAACGAGAACGTGTGATAGGTGTCGAGCCAGCCGTGATCGGCGTGACCGCGCTCTTCGCTCTTGCGCAACGTGATCATCACACCCTATGTCCTAAGCATTAGTTAATCATATTTGCTGAATACTTAATGACATAATATTATTGGTGTTTCTATTTCTCTATCGGAATATATTGAATAAGTTTATCGAAAGTATTGAATATGCGGCTCCGCCAACAACCAGAATGGTCACCGCAAGAAGGAATTAACTCCGCGCAAGGCAGCGCCCTGGAAACAGCAACGGCTCCGGCGACGGAATCGTGCCGGGCCAGTCCCCGATGCCCGCCTCAATGCGCGGACCCGGACGCGGGTGCAGCCGCCGCTTCCTCCTCGCCGGGGCGACGCCGCGTGCGCACGAGCAGCGTGTACGCGGTGGGGATCACGTAGAGCGTGAGCAGCGTGCCGAGCAGGAGCCCGCCCACGATCACCCAGCCGATTGGGCGGCGCGCTTCCGCGCCCGGACCGAAAGCAGCCGCGAGCGGCACCGCCCCGAACACCATCGCGCCGGTGGTCATCAGGATCGGCCTGAGCCGCAGCGCCGCGGCCTCGATCACCGCATCGAGCCGCTCGCGCCCGCGGTCGCGCAAACGGTTCGCGAACTCGACGATCAGTATCCCGTGCTTGGTAATGAGGCCCACCAGCATCACCAGCCCGATCTGGCTGTAGACGTTGAGCGTGGCGCCGGTTGCGTTCAGCGCGATGAGCGCGCCGGTCATGGCGAGCGGCACGGTGAGCATGATCACGAGGGGGCCCACGAAACTCTCGAACTGCGCCGAGAGCACGAGGTAGATGAACACGATCGCGAGCATGAAAATGATGTAGAGTTCGGCGCCTGCTTCGCGGAACTCGCGCGACTGTCCGTCGAGCGCGGTCTGCACGCTCCGGCCGAGTTCTTCGTCCACCGTTTTCTCCATGAAGTCGAGCGCCTGGCCCAGCGTGTAGCCGGGCGTGATGTTCGCCTGGATGATCGCCGCGCGCAGCCGGTTGAAATGGTTCAGCTCCTTGGGCGCGACCGTCTCGCGCAGCCTGACCAGGTTCGAGAGCTGCACCAGGTTGCCGTCCCTGGCGCGGACGAATATCGAGGTGAGGTCGGTCGGCCGCACGCGCTCCTTCTCCTGGAGCTGCACGATCACGTCGTACTGCTTGCCCGCGCGCTTGAAGCGGGTAACCTGCCTGCCGCCGAGCAGCGTCTCCAGCGTGCGTCCGATCGCGTCGACCTCCGCCCCGACCGCCGCCACCTTGTCGCGGTCGACGTCGACTGCAAGCTGCGGCTTGTTGAGCTTGAGATCGGTGTCGATGTTGGCGAGCCCCGGGTAGGAACGGGCGCGCACCATCGCCTTCTCCACCATGCGGTCGAGCTCCTCGTAGGAGTTCGCGAACACCACGAACTGCACCGCCGGATCGCGGAAGCTCTGCCCGAGCGAAGGCGGGTTGATCGGAAACGCAAGCACTCCCGGCATCGCCATGAACATCCCGGGCATGAGGTCTGCGGTGACCTGCAGCTGGCTCTTCCCGCGCTCGCCCCACGGCTTCAGTCGCACGAACGAGAGCGCGACGTTGACCGGGTTCGGCTTCTCCAGCCCCGGCGCCACGGCCACGAAGTAACTCGTGATCTCCGGCACCTCCCGGTAGAGCGCCTCCCAGATGCGGGCGTTGCGATCGGTGTAGTCGAGGGTCGCGCCGTCGGGGGCGATCATCACGCCGATGAAGAAACCGCGGTCCTCGAGCGGGGAAAGCTCGGACTTGAGCGCGCGGAACGCGACCGTCATCCCGAGCGCCGAAATCACGAACGCGGCGATCACCAGCCAGCGGTGATCGAGCGCCCACGCGAGCGAGCGGCGGTAGCCGCGGTTCAGCGCGACGAAGAAGCGCTCGGTGACGTTGTAGATCGCCCTGTGTTTCTCGACGTGCCGCAGCAGCTTCGAGCACATCATCGGCGTGAGCGTGAGCGCGACGAAACCCGACACCAGCACCGCGGCCGCCACTGTCAGCGCGAACTCGGTGAAAAGCTTCCCGGTTTTGCCGGTGGCAAACGCAAGCGGGGTGAACACCGCGGCGAGCGTGAACGACATCGCGACGATGGCGAACGCGATCTCGCGGCTGCCGGCCACCGCCGCGCGGAACGGGCTCATTCCTTCCTCGATGTGGCGGTGGATGTTCTCGAGCATCACGATCGCGTCGTCCACCACCAGCCCGATCGCGAGCACGATGCCGAGGAGCGTCAGCACGTTGATCGTGAATCCGAACGCGTAGAGGAAGATGAATGCGCCGACCAGCGCCACCGGGATGGTCACGAACGGGATCAGCGTCGCGCGCAGCGAGCGCAGGAACAGGAAGATCACCAGCACCACCAGGATCAGCGCCTCGAGCATCGTCTCGTAGACCGCCTTGATCGAGGCGTCGATGAAAAGCGAGGAATCGAACGCGACAAACGTCTTCATGCCTTCCGGCAGCCCCGCCTCGATGCGCGGCAGCTGCGCCCTGACCGCCTGCGCCACCGCGAGGGTGTTCGCGGTGGACTGCTTCACCACACCCAGCCCCACCGCGGGGCTGCCGTTCACGCGCACGACGTTGCGCTCGTCCTGGGCGCCGAGCTCGGCGCGCCCGACGTCCTTGAGCCGCACCGGATAGCCGCGCGCCTCGGTGACGATCATGTTGTTGAACTCTTCCGGCGTCCTGAGATCGGTCGCGGTGAGCACCGTGAACTCGCGCTGCTTGCTCTCAATGCGGCCGGAGGGCACCTCGATGTTCTGGCGCCTCAGGGCGTTCTCGACGTCGAGCGGCGTGAGCCCGAAAGCCGCCAGCCGGTCGCGATCGAGCCAGATGCGCATCGCGTACCTGCGCTCGCCGCCGATGATCACGTTGGAGACACCCGGCAGCGCCTTGAGCACGTCGGTCACGTAGCGGTCGACGTAGTCGGTGATTTCGAGCGCGTTGTGGCGGTCGCTGAAAAACGCGAGCCAGATGATCGCCTGCGCGTCAGCCTCGATCTTGGCGACCACCGACTCGTCCGCCTCGTCGGGCAGCCTGCCGCGCACCCGCGCCACGCGGTCGCGCACGTCGTTCGCCGCGGCATCGGAATCGCGCTGCGTCGCGAACTCGATCGTGATCTGGGACACCTCCTCGCGGCTCACCGACTTGATGGTGCGCAGCCCCTCGATCCCGGACAACGAGTCTTCCAGGGGCTGCGTCACCTGCGACTCGATGACCTGCGGACTCGCGCCCTTGTAGACGGTGCGCACCGAGACCACCGGGGAATCGATGTTCGGGTACTCGCGCACCGACAGGCGCTGGAACGAGATCACCCCCACCAGGATGATCATCAGGCTCATCACGGTGGAAAGGACGGGGCGGCGGATGGACAGCTCAGGCAGGAACATATTTCATCATTTCGCAACGCCTGCCGCCGGCTTGTCGGCAAGCACCATCACCGGCGTGCCGTCCCGCAGCTTCTGGTGCCCCTCGGTCACGACGACGTCGCCGGCCTTGAGGCCCTTCACCACCTCCGCTTCGCCCGGCGTGCGGCTGCCGAGCTGCACTTCGGTCAACTGCGCCTTGCCCTCCGCGACACGGAAAATGAAGACCCTGTCGCCGCGCGGCACCACCGCCTGCTCGGGGACGAGGATCGCGTTCGAACGGCTGCCGAGCGTGAGAGCAATGCGCGCAAACATTCCGGGCTTGAGCCTCCTCCCGGAATTCGGCGCCCGCGCGCGCAGCAGCGCGGTGCGCGTCTTCTCGTCGACCGTTGTTTCGATGGCATACACGCGGCCCGCGAACTGTTCGTTGGGATAGGCATCGACGCGCAGCGTGATCGGCTGGTCCTTTCTCACCCGCGCCAGATAGACTTCGGGCACACGGAAATCGACCTTCATCGAATCGATGTTGTCGAGCCGCACGATGTCCTCGCCCGCGCGCAGATACGCGCCCACGCTGACCAGCCGCAGGCCGAGCACACCGGAAAACGGCGTACGGATCTCGGTCTTGGCGAGCCGCGCCTCGTCCTCGGCTTTGCGCGCGGTCGATTTCTTGAGCGCTTCGCGCGCCTCGTCGAGCGCCTGCTGGCTGATGAAATTCTTCCGGAAGAGCTCCTCGGCGCGCTTGGCGCGCTCGGAGTTGAGCCGCGCGTCAGCGCTGGAGCCCGCGAGCTGCGCGGCAAGCTCGGCCTGATCCAGCGTCACGAGCTTCGCGCCGCCCGAGACCGGCTGCCCTTCGGAGAAATGGATCGCGGCCACGCGGCCCGCAATCTCCGGACGGATCATGACGGACTCGTTCGCGAGCAGCGTGCCGACCGCCGACACTTCGGTGGTGACGGTACCGATGCGCACCTGCGCAACCTTGACGGGCATCCCCGCCAGCGGCTTGGCATTCTGGGCGACGCCCGGCGCCGCCGTGAGGACAGCGGCACAGGCCGCAATCGATGCGAGCAGCGCTTCAATCGTTGATTTTTTTTGCATGGCGATACTCGGACGCTTCGCGCCCGGAAAAGCGCAAAAGCGTGATTCTAAATTTGAAACCGCGGAAAAGATAGCAAATAATTGTTACGACATCCCTCAGGAATTCTGAACATGCGGATATCTCTGGACGGCCTGCTCGTGCTCGACGCAATCGACCGCAAGGGCAGCTTCGCCGCGGCGGCCGACGAACTGCACCGCGTGCCTTCCGCGATCACCTACACGGTGCAGAAGCTCGAACAGGATCTCGACGTAAAGCTCTTTGACCGCAGCGGCCACCACGCCGTGCTCACCCCCGCCGGTCAGGAACTGCTCAAGGAAGGCCGCCATCTGATCGTGGCCGCCGCCGACCTGGAGGCGCGCGTGAAGCGCGTCGCGACCGGTTGGGAGGCGGAGCTGCGCATCGCCTATGACGACCTCATTCCGGCAGCAGGCATCCTGCGCGTGGCCGGGGAATTCTACCGCCAGCAATGCGGCACGCGCCTGCGCATCGGCGCCGAGGTGCTCGCCGGTTCGTGGGATGCGCTCGCCTCCGGCCGCGCCGACCTCGCGATCGGCGCACCGGGCGACGGTCCCGCCGGCGGCGGTTACAGCACCCGCCCGATGGGCAGCGTCGAGTGGGTGTTTGCGGTCGCACCCGGCCATCCGCTCGCGACGCTGCCCGAGCCGCTCGCGAGCGCCGAGATCGTCGGCTACCGCGCGGTCTCGGCCGCGGACAGCTCGCGCAACCTCGCGCCGCGCACCACCGGCATCCTGAGCGGCCAGGAAGTGCTCACCGTTCACAACCTCGAGGCGAAACTGATCGCGCAGCGTTCGGGCCTGGGTGTGGGCTATCTGCCGCGTTTCATCGTCGAGCGCGAGGGCGCCGCGGGAACGCTCGTCGCAAAAACGACCGAGGAGCCGAAAGTGAGCGTGCCGCTGCACCTCGCGTGGCGCACCGCGCACCGCGGCAAGGCGCTCGCGTGGTTTCTCAAGCGGCTGCAGCAGCCGGACAGCCTCGAGCAACTGCTCGCCGGGTAAAGCGCAAGCTTGGGCAGGACGGGCCGCGCACGCGGGAAACCAGCGCGACCCGGAAATCCAGCCGGTTTTTCTCCCGGGGGTCCTCTCCGCGCACGCGCATCCGCTATCACGCAAAGCAGTCGTGGGCTAGTATTATGTTTGTGGCAGTATTGACCGGCCTTGGTCGTATCCAGGTGTTTGTCGAGTAAAGAAGTGAAGAACCCGCTGCCCCGTTTGCCGGCCGACTGTTTGGGATGGTGAGCGCGTTCAAGTGAGCCTGTACGCGCCACGCAGTGCCTGAGAGCGGAACAACGCGATGCCCCTGCCGCTTGACGTGCTGATTCTGGAAGACTCGGCGGCGGACGCCGAGCTGCTGGTGCGCGAGCTGAAGGCGACCGGGTTTGCGCCGCTCAAAGTCCGGCATTGCGACAGCGAGCGCGGTTTCCTCGCGACCCTCGATCCCCCGCCGGACCTGGTCCTCGCCGACTACCAGTTGCCGCAATTCACCGGGCTTGATGCGCTGCGCCTGCTGCGCGATCGCGCGCCGGACGTCCCGTTTATTCTCGTCTCGGGCAGCATCGACGAGGAAATCGTCGGGCTCGCGCTGAGGGAAGGCGCCGCAGACTTCGTGCTGAAAAACCGGCTCACGCGCCTCGGTGTGGCGGTGGAACGCGCGCTCGAGCAGAAGCGCATCCGCGACGAGCAGCGCCGCAACCAGGATGAAGTGCGCCGGCTCGCCGCGATCGTGGAGTCGTCGCAGGACGCGATCCTGAGCCGCGCACTGGACGGAAAGATCTTTTCCTGGAATGCCGGTGCTGAACGCCTGTACGGCTACACCGCCGCCGAAGCGATCGGACGCGACATTTCCCTGATCATGCCCCCGGAGCGGCGCCACGAGCCCACCGAGAACTGGAGGCTGCTGAGCCGGGGCGAGGCGGTGCCGCCATACGAAACGGTGCGCATGACGAAGGACGGGCGCCGGATTCACGTTTCGCTGAGCCTCTCCCCGATCAAGGACGCCGATGGCAACGTCACCGGCGTTGCCGGGATTTCCCAAGACATCACCGCGCTCAAACACACCGAGCAGGAACTGCGCAAACAGGTCGCGCTGGCGCAGCTGCTCGAGTCGCTGGCGCGCGTGGCGAACGAGGCGGCGACGCCCGAAGCCGCGATGCAGGCTTGCCTTGAACACACTTGCAGGCATGGTGGATGGGTGCTCGCTCACGTGGGCACCGTCACGCCCGGCCAGGTAGTGGGCACCCCGCAGCACTCGGTGTGGCACACGCCGGACCCGGAGCGATTCGCAGAGTTCATTCAACATTCGAACGAGGTTGGTCACACCGGGAGGCGGACCCGATTCGTCGGCAAAGTCCTCCGCGAAAAGAAACCGGCCTGGATCGCGGACGTCTCCCGGATGCCCGGGGTAAGCCGCCTTTCTTATGCGGCGCAAGCCGGCATCAAAGCGGCATTCGCGTTCCCGGTGATCATGCGTGACGAAGCTGTTGCCTATCTCGAGTTTTTCGCGGAGAACGCGCGCGAACCCGATCAACTGCTGATGGAAGCGATGACCAGCGCCGCATCGCAGCTGGCGCGCGTCATCGAGCGCACCTCGGCTGAGCACGCACGCGGCCGGCTTGCCGCGATCGTCGAGTCCTCGAGCGAGGCTGTCATCAGCCGCGGGCTCGACGGCGCCATCCTCTCGTGGAACGCCGCCGCCGAGCGTATTTTCGGCTGGAGCGCGGCGGAAGTCGTCGGACGGCCGATCACGATCATCGCGCCGCCTGAGCGCCGCGGCCAGATTCGGGCGCGAATCGAGCGCATTGTTCACGGCGAATCCATCGAGCCATTCGAGACCACGCACTTGCGCAAGGATGGAACGCGCATTGCGACAGCGATGACTTTGTCTCCGGTGAGGGATGGACAGGGCCGTGTCGTCTATATCGCGGAGACCATGCGCGACATCACGCGCCAGAAGCAGCTCGAGCGTGAAGCACAACAAAAAGCCGCCATCACCGCGCTCATGGAGTCGCTCGCGCGCGCAGCAAACGAAGCCGCATCGCCGGAAGCCGCGATGCAAACCTGTCTTGCCCGCATCTGCGAGCACGGCCGCTGGATCGTCGGGCACGTGATGCATCTCGCGCCGCGCCGCGACGAGTGGATCGTGACGCACTCGCAGTGGCACCTGCACGACGAGCAACGATTCAGCAGCTTTGTCACGCTGTCGGACAATCTGCGCCTGCGCCCGCGTCCCGGCGGGTTCATCACCACCGCCATCATCGAGCACAAGCCGCGCTGGATCGCCGATCTGTCTGCCGTCGAAGGGTTGGGGCGTCTGGCGCACGCGCGGGACCTGGGCATCCGGGCCGCCCTCGCGTTTCCGGTCATCGTGCGCGACGAAGTGGTCACCTGCTTCGAGTTCTTCGCGGAGGAGGCGCGCGAACCCGACGCAGCGCTGCTTGAGGCGCTTCCGACCGTCGCTTCACAGCTCGCGCGCGTGATCGAGCGCAGGCGCGCCGAGCTCGAACTGCAGCGCAAGGCCGAACTGACGCAGTTGCTCACCGCGCTGGCGGTTGCCGCCAACGAAGCCGCCGCACCGGATGACGCGATCCAGTCCTGTCTCGATCACATCTGCCGCTACGGCAAGTGGCAAATCGCGCACGCGCTGACCCTCGACCCGGACGATCCCATGCACGCGCTCAACACCTGGCGCTGGCATGTTCCCGACCCCGGTCGCTTTCAAGCATTCATGGCGGCCTCCGAGGTCCTGCACTACGGCGTGCATCCCCGCGGTTTCATGACGCTCGCCATTCACGGCAAGTGCCCGACCTGGATCGCGGACATCGCCCGCCACGAAGGCTTTACCCGGCGCCACCTGGCGCTTGCATGCGGGTTGAAGTCCGCGTTCGCGTTCCCGGTGCTGGTGCAAGACCGCGTTACCGCGGTCCTCGAGTTTTACGCCGATGAAGTGCGCGAGCCTGAGACGGTGTTCCTCGACGCCATCGCCACGATCGGCTCGCAACTGGCGCGGGTGATGGAGCGCAGGCAGGCGCTCGACGAGCTGCGCGCCAGCGAACGCAGGCTCGACAGCATACTCGGCGCACTCGAAGAAGTCGTGTGGTCGATGGACCTGCGCAGCGGGAAGATCCTGTATCTCAATCCGGCGGCGCACAAGCTTTCCGGGCGCCCGGTCAGCGACTTCCTCGGCAGCGCGCGGGCGTGGCGCGGCATCGTCCACCCCGAAGACGAGGTCGCGGTGCGCAAGGGAATGCGCGAGCTGCTCGACCGCGGCGCGCTGGTCCAGCAGTTTCGCATCGTGCGCGTCGACGGCGCGGTCCGCACCATCGAAAACCGCGTGCACGTGGTCAATGATGAACGCGGCCGGCCGCAGCGCATCGACGGCATCATGAGCGACATCACCGACCGCAAGCAGGCCGAGGAGCGGCTCACGTATCTCGCCCAGTACGATTCCCTCACCGGGCTGCCCAACCGCAACCTGTTCCGCGACCGGCTGTCGCTCGCCATGGCGCGCGCCAAGCGCAGCGGCAGGATGCTGGCGCTGATGTTCCTCGATCTCGACCGCTTCAAGGAAATCAACGACACCCTGGGGCACGTCACCGGCGACGACGTGCTGCGGGCGGTGGCGGGACTGCTGACGGAGTCGCTGCGGGATGTGGACACCATCGCCCGGCTGGGAGGAGACGAATTCACCATCATCCTGGAAAACATCACCGACATCGGTCAGGCCGCGACGGTGGCGCAGAAGATCAAGGACGCCCTGTCCGAGCCCTTCGTCGTCCGCGGACGGGAAATCTACGTCACCGCGAGCATCGGGATCACGCTGTATCCGCGCGACGTGGAGGACATCGACGCGCTGCTGCAGACCGCCGACGTCGCGATGTACCACGCCAAGGCGGAGGGCCGCAATACCCACGAGTTTTATACGCCCGACATGAACGCGCAGGCGCCGGGGCGCCTCGACGTGGAAGCACAACTGCGGCGCGCGCTGGAACGGCAGGAGTTCGTGCTGCACTATCAGCCCAGGGTGACCGTTAAGGGCGAAAAAATCGTCGGCGCCGAAGCGCTGCTGCGCTGGCGCAATCCCGAGCTCGGCATGGTCCCGCCTGCCGACTTCATCCCGCTCGCGGAGGAAAACGGGCTGATCGTGCCGATCGGAGAATGGGTGCTCGCCAGCGCCTGCATGCAAGCCAAAACGTGGCAGCGGGACGGACGTTCGCTCGCCGTCGCCGTCAACCTCTCGCCGCGCCAGTTCAGGCAGAGGGACCTGATCGAAACCGTGCAGCGTGCGCTCGCCGCAAGCGGGCTTGCGCCCCGGTGCCTCGAGCTCGAGATCACCGAGAGCATGATCATGCACCACTCCGAGCAGACCATCGCGACGCTGCGGCGGCTCCACGACATGGGTGTCAAGCTCTCGGTGGATGACTTCGGCACCGGTTATTCGAGCCTGTCCTACCTGAAGCGTTTCCCGGTGCACACGCTCAAGGTCGACAAGTCGTTCGTGCGTGAAATTCACGAGAGCGCGGACGACGCCGCGATCGTACGCGCGGTGATCGCGCTCGCGAAAAACCTGAACCTCAGGACCGTCGCGGAAGGCGTCGAGACCCGCGACCAGCTCCGGTTCCTCACGGCATTGCGCTGCGACGAATTTCAGGGCTATTACTTCAGCAGACCCGTGCCCCCGGGCGACTTCCTGCGCCTGCTGGGCGGCGACGGTATTGACGCATCGACGACCGGCGCCAAAAGGAGGCGGAGCGCCACCGGGGCGCGTGGCAGACGTAGGTTGGGCTGAACGATGTAAACCCCAACAATGACGGGGCCGGAGAATCCCGGACACGGGCGGCCAAATGGAGGTGGATGTCGGGCATCGCTGCGCTCAGAACCGTAGGTCAGGTTACGCAACCCGCGTAACCTGACATCCCCCGGACGATCTCTGCGCTCAGAACCGTAGGTCAGGTTACGCAACCCGCGTAACCTGACATCCCCCGGACGATCTCGGTGTCAGGTTGCCCAAGCAACCTGACCTACGCGTGCTGAGGTTCTCCGGTCCCGTCACCGTTGGGGTTCACGCTGT
>JACQGO010000124.1 GCA_016199485.1 Betaproteobacteria bacterium | reverse complement strand
TGGCGGGCGGCGGGCATCCGACCAACGCCTATTGGTTGCAGGGTAACGGTCCGCGCGTGATCGGGCGCGAAATCCGCGTGCCGGAATCGTTCGACCGGCTGCTCGCGGAAGCCGACCGGAATCTCGGCTGCGGCTCGGAAGCTTGCTTGATCTGAATCTTGGCATGCGAAACCGAATCAATTGGAACGGATGCCCGCGTCCTTGATCACCTTGCTCCACTTTTCGACTTCAGAGCGGAGATAGACCTCGAATTCCCGGGGCGTGCTGGTCACCGGTTCCGCCCCTACCCTTGCGAAAGCCTCGGCGACGTCGCGTATCTGGAGAATCGCGACGAAGTCGCCGTTAAGCCGCTCGACAATTTTTCGGTCGGTGCCTGCTGGAGCAAGCAACCCATACCAATTCGTGAGTTCGTATCCGGCGATCCCCGACTCCGCGATCGTTGGAACCTCGGGCATCGCCCGCGAGCGTTTCGCCGAGGTCACCGCGATCGGCCTCACCTTACCGGCCCTTATATAGGGCAGCGACCCGGGCAACGATGCGAACTGCAGCTCCACGTGGCCGCCGACAAGATCAGTGAACGCCGGCCCGGCGCCTTTGTACGGCACGTGCACGATATCGATTCCCGCCATGCGCTTGAGCAGCTCCCCGGCGAGATGCGGAAATGAGCCTGCTCCCGCGGACGCGAAGTTGAGCTGGCCGGGACGCGCTTTCGCCAGCGCGATTAACTGACTCAACGATTTCACGGGCAACGACGGGTGCGCGAGCAGTATCATGGGGGTGGAGCCCACCAATGTCACGGGGGCGAAAGAGTCCACCGGGTGGTAGGCGAGATTCTGGTAGAGGCCAGCGCTCACCGCGTAGCTCATCGTGATCATCAACAGGGTGTAGCCGTCAGCGTTAGCCTTTGCAACGATCTCGGCCGCAATCGTGCTGCCGGCACCCGGCCGGTTGTCCACCACGGCCTGCTGTCCCCATCTCTCACTGAGCTTCGGTGCCGTGATGCGAGCCAAAAGGTCGACGGTACCGCCTGGCGGGAAACCGACGATCAGCCGGACCGCCCTGGTCGGGTACGTCTGCGCGAGCGCGCTACACGCTATCCCGATCGCCAGTGCTGCAAACAGGTTTACCGCGCGAGGCAAATGTACGTTCATGTTTCTCCTCGGCGCCTTGATTAAATTACATTATGCGCTGATAATAATAATAGTTGGGAACTTTTCAAAAAACAGTCGGCAACTTTCGTAGGAAGAATCAAAAATGGAAACGGTCTTGGAGGTACTGAACCCGGTGGCTCCCACGGCAGGGCAGCTTGAGAGGCTCACCCTAGTCCCTCGGCCCCCAAGTCTTCAGGGAAAGCGTGTGGGCCTCTACTGGAACTACAAGCGGGGAGGGGATATCGCCCTGCAACGGGTGGGCCAGTTCCTCCGGTCCCGCTTCGCGGGCCTGGAGGCCGATTTCTTGCCGGTGCAGCGGGGTCCCCAACGAGGGGTGCTGCGCAAACTACTCCAGGGATATGACGTGGTGGTCGGCTCGACGGCCGACTGAGGGGGTTGCACGTCGTGGCTTGTCCATGACCTAGTGGAGATAGAGCGGGCCGGGATCCCCGCAGTGGCTATCGTCGCCCGGCAGCTTGAGAGGGAAGCGTTGGCGATCGCCCGGAGCTTGGGCCTCCCCTCGTTCCAGTATGTCGTGACCTCCAGGATCCTCACGGACCTCCCCGCGACGGAAGTAGAAGAAGAGATCGATCAGGTTCTGGGGCAGATCTTGGAGAAGCTTACCACCACCCCGGAATCCAATAGCAGCCGAGTCCAGACAAAAGCGGGCCCCGCTCAGGCGGAACGCTTCAGCGGCGAGGATCGCTACGACTGCTTCTCGCGCATGAACGAAGCGTTCTTGGAGCGGGGGTGGGGGGATGGGTTCCCCCTTCTCCCTCCCACCCGTGAAGCGGTAGCTTCCATGCTCCAAGGCACCAGCCGCACCCTTGACGAAGTGGTGGCTGTCATGGCTCCGGGGGACGGGATGGCCTCCGTAGAGAGGATTGCCATCAACGCTGTCATGGCTGGGTGTCGCGCCGAACACCTGCCCGTGCTTCTGGCTGCCGTGGAAGCTATGACCACCCCGCCCTTTCCCTTGAGGACGGTGGCGTGCGGCACCAGTCCTCATGCTCCTCTGGCGGTAGTCAACGGGCCCCTGGCAAAGAGGGTCGGCATCCACTCGGGCCGGTGCGCCTTGGGCCCGGGTGCGCCTTCCCGAGTCAACACCGCCATCGGCCGCGCCCTCCGACTTGTCATGATGAACGTCGGGCACGCTTATCCGGACGTGGCCGATCTGGACACTATCGGGTCGCCTCTTAAGTACGGCATGTGCTTGGCGGAGAACGAGGAAGCGAACCCTTGGGAGCCTTACCACGTGGAACGGGGATTCCCCCGTGAGGCGAGCACGGTCACCGTCTTCGGGATCAAAGACATGGTGGACATGAACGATGTGCAGAACGAGACGGCCGAGGGCCTCCTCACCAGCTACAGCGCTTGGTCAGCCCTCATGGGGGGCGAATACATGGAGCTCACCAAGGATTTCAGCGAATACCACGGCATCGTCCTCTTGGCCCCCGATAGTGCCAGGGTCATTGCCCATGATGGATGGTCTAAGAAAAGCATTCGCGAATACCTCTACCACCATTCGCGCCTCCCCTTAAAGTGGCTGCTCAGCAAGATCCGGGCCATGGGTCCCCAGGTCATGCTACCTCAGTACCGCTGGCTCTTGGACGCCCCGCAAGAGATGCTCTTCCCGGTCATTGGCAGCCCGGAGTGGTACCACATCGTGGTAGCGGGAGGGTCTGTAGGGAAGAGCCAGTACATGCGCCTCATGGGCCCAGCCTCTATGACCAGGCCCATCGAAGATATCCCGCGGAAGAATGAGCGCGCGTAGTTTGCCGAAGGGGACTGCCCCTTAGCGACGCCCTCGGCTGCGGCTCGGAGGCTTGCATGATCTGAATTCGGGCAAGCGGGTCATGTGCCGTCAAGTTGACAGAACCCGATTGACTCCCCGCTGTCTGCCAATTGCCGCATTATTCCACGCGCATGCTTGAATCCTTGACGACTTTACGCCAGCGCGGAACTTCCACGGCGATAAGCTGCTGGAATTGTTCGGGAGCGCTGCCGACAGGCTCTCCGCCATCTTCCGCCAGTTTTCTGGCGACATCCGGGGCCTTGACGGCCTTGGCGATCTCTGCGCTCAGTTTGCTGACTAGGGAATGATCGCGAGCTTTATGTTTACCGCGGAAGCAAAATATGCTGCGGCAAGATGAGTGAAGCTGCCGCTGGCGCCCACGCCCATGTCCAGTGCGCCCGGCTTTGCCTTCGCGAGCGCGATCAGCTCCTTGACCGACCTGACCGGGAGCGCGGGATGCACCACCAGCAACAGGGGGGCCTTGGTCACCAGCGAAATCGGCGCGAAATCCTTGACCGGGTCATACGGAAGGTCTGGACGCAACGCGGGGGCGAATGCGAAGGGAGGCGCGGCCGCCAGTAACGTGTAGCCATCGGGCGCGGATTTGGCGGCGAGCATGGAGCCTGTCGTACTGCCTCCACCCGGACGATTATCGACCACGAATTGCCGCTTCAGGCTTTCGCTCAGCTTCCCTGCGACCAGGCGCCCCACGATGTCGCTCGTGCTGCCTGGACCCGAGGCAACGATTACCCGCACCGGCCTGGTTGGATAGTCGGCCACGCCCTGGCCAAGAGAAAGACGCGGGAACAAAGTCATCGCCGCCGCGACAACGATCAGAATTTGGTAGTGGGTCAGTTTGGCTGCAGCGACCTGTGCGGCGGCGCGCGTCGCGGGTAAGCCGTCAAGCGAAGTCTTGTGTTGACGAGCGCCGACGGCTTGGGCATCCGCAGCGTGCCGTTTGCCGCACCGGGAGTAAAGCCAAACTGACCCACTACCTAGACGCCGCGGGTGCGACGCGCGGCGGCGTCAGCCTCGTGAGCCACGCCGCGCGGCTGCACCGGCGACCTCTACGCCGCAACATTTCTCGTAGTGCTTGATCAGCGTGGTGACGTCCTGCTGGTCGCCTCCCTGCGCGACCGCGAAGGCTATGATCTGCTTCACGACGTTGCCGAGCCACATCGGCACGCCGAGCTTTTCCGCCTGCTCGAGGCAGAGCGAGATGTCCTTGTGGCTGATGGCGAGCTTCGCCCCGTAGTCGAAGGTCCGCGGCAGGATGTTGTTGGGCAGCTTGTCCGTGGTCGCCGAGTTGCGGCCGGTGCCGGTATTGATGACCTTCACCATGGCGTCGGGATCGAGCCCCGCTTTCACGCCCAGCACGAAGGCCTCGCACGAGGCGACCAGCGCCGCGAACGACAGCATGTTGTTCAGCAGCTTCATGACCTGGGCCTGGCCCGGCTCGGTCCCGACGTAGAACACGTGGGACGCGGTGCAATCGAGCAGCGGCTTGACGCGCTCGTAACCGGCGCGCGGCCCGGAAACCGTGATCGAGAGCGCCGCATCGCGCGCCGCCGAGGCGCCGCCGGTGATCGGGCAGTCGAGGGTCGTGATGCCCTCTGCGGCCAGCCTGCGCCCCAGGTCCTCCACGAACGCCGGCCCGGCGGTGGACAGGTTTACGCAGATGTCGATCTCGCTGCCGTGGACAATTCCGCCATGGCCGAAGACGACTTCCTCTATCGCTTCGAGCGAAGGCAGGCAGACGAACACGATGGAAGCGGCCGAAGCCACCGCGCGCGGCGTATCCGCACGTTCCGCTCCGTCCCCGGTGAGCGTCTCGACCGCGCTCTGCGACAAGTCGTGCACGAGGACGCGATGGCCGCGGCGCAGCAGGTTGCGCGCGACCGGCGCTCCCATCGATCCTACCCCGATGAATCCTAGTGTCTGCTGCATGGTTTGCGCAACGGCGTCGATAGGCGAGTGATCATCGGGCGTCCGGAGCGCACGCGCTGATCAGGTCGGGAAGCGCGTGGCTCCGCAGTCGCAGTGCAATGGAAATCGCCTGTTCCTGTTTCGCCTGCGGGAGCGCTTTGCCCGCCAGGCGCCGGAACTTGAGCGCGATGTCGTCGTCGGTGAGCGGATCGCGGGGATCTCCCCTGGGAAACGAGACTTCCTTCGACACGGTCGTGCCGTCCGCCAGGGTCACCGTGACGCGGCTCGGCCGCCTGCCGGGGAAACCGCCGTCGAGCGCCGGGTCGTGCACGCACTTCACCTTGCCCAGCATCTCCTTCACCGCGGGCGCTTCCCAGCGCGGCTGCTCCAGTTGCGCGAGCGTGTATTCGCCGTCGACCAGCGACACCGCGACGCAATACGGCAGGCTGTGATCGGCGGTTTCGCGCGCGTCGATGTCGTAGCGCGACCGGCCGCCCATGCCGTGCACCATGTCTTCGATCAGCCAGCCGAAGCCGGCCACGACGACTTCCTTCACCCGCTGCGGTTGCAACCCGTGTTCGCGCCGCAAGGCGAGCGTGGCATCGATCGCGCTGTGGATGATATATGCGGCGGGATACTGTTTGAGACAGGTTCGCGGCAGCCGCCATTGGGTGACCGGCGCCGTCAGCAGATCCCAGTCGCACTCGCCTACGACGAGCGCGGCAAGCCCGCGTTTCCCTTCGAAGACCTCGAGCGGGCCGGTGACGCCGTGCGCGGCGAGATAGGCCGCCTCGATGCCGCGTGAGGCGGCAAGCCCCGCGCTCGCCGCCTTCATCATCGAGATCTGGCCGACGCGCAGCGCGCCGAGCGTGGGATAGCTTGCCGCGACGGCGAGCGCGTGGGCGAGCCGTTGATGATCGAGGCGCAGCAGCACGCCGGTCGCCGCGGCGCTCGCCAGCGTGACAAACGTGGTGTGGTCCCATCCCGTCTGCTTGAAGAACGAGACCCTGGAAAACTCGGTAGTGCGCATCTGGATTTCATAGGCGGTGAGCACCGCCTTGAGGAAGTCTCCGGCCGGCGCCCGCTCGACATCGGCGACCGCGAGGCAGGCGCCGATGTTGTCGCTCGGGTGCGCAGGGTCCTTCGACCAGTCGCAGTCGTTCATGTCGTGGTGGCGGATCAGCGTGCAGTTGGCGAGCGCGGCACCGATCACTGAGCTGCGTTCGTTGGTGCCCAGTATCCGCGCACCCGGTTTGCCGTCCATCATCGCGGCCCACGCCCGCGTTGCGCGCGCGGGCGGCGAGTCGAGCGCCCCCAGCGCGCAAGCAATCGAGTCGAGCACCACGCGCTCGGCCGCGTGCACCGTAGCCTCCGCGGGGAGGGGCGCCCGCGCGGCGTCGATGATGGTGCCCGCAAGTCGTGCGGCGATGGTCGTCATGAATGTCTTGCCTGCATGATGTGCTCAGTCAACGCGCGCGCCGGACGCCTTCACCACTTTCTGCCATTTCACGAGATCGGTCTTGAACAGCTCCGCCACCATGTGCCCCACCGTGCCGTTGCCGGCGGATGCGTAATTGAGGCCCGCGGGCCTGGATTTTGCGAGCGCGACGAGTTCCTTCACCGAGCGCGCGGCGACCGAAGGATGCGCGACCAGCACGTTGGGCGCGGTCGCGGCAAGCGTCACTGGCGCGAAATCCCTGACCGGGTCGTAGGGCAGCCTCTTGAACAGGAAGGGATTGATCGCGAGATTCCCGACGTAGCCCATGAGCAGCGTGTAGCCGTCGGGCGGCGCCTTCGCAACCATGTCGGTGCCGATGTTGCCGCCGCCGCCGCCGCGATTGTCGACGACGACCGGCTGACCCCACGCTTCGTTCAGTTTCTGCGCGATGGTGCGGCCGATGAGATCGACGCCCCCGCCCGGCGCGAACGGCACGATGAAGCGTATCGGTTTCGTCGGGTACTGCTGCGCGAGGCTCTCGCCGGACAAGGCGATCGCGAGCACCGCGCACGCGAGGATTCGCATGGCTCCAGTTCGCATGTCTTTCTCCTCTTTCTGGAAGCTATCTCAAAAATCCGATCAAACTCAAAAGGCTTTAGCCACAGAGAGCACAGAGAACACCGAGAGAATTCTTTTCTACGCCGGTCCACCTCCTCGCTTTTCAAGGTTGAGGGTAAAGACTCTGTGACCTCTGTGTGCCCTGTGGCTGAACTTTTCAGGTTCTTGATACCGGTTCTACGATCCGGGAGGGGAGACTGTATGCGCACCGCAAGATCGGGTTTCCGTGTCGCGATGTATCCTCTCGTGCTTGCGGCGCTCGCCGCCGGAACGCTGCACGCCGCAAGCCAGTCGTACCCCACCAAGCCCATCCGTGCCATCGTGGGATTCGTGCCCGGCGGCGCCACCGACATCATGGCGCGCTCTCTCGCAGCGAAGCTCTCCGAGAGCCTCGGCCAGCAGGTCATCGTCGACAATCGCCCGGGTGGGGGCGGCGTCATCGCCGCGCTGCTCGCGCGCGACGCGGCTCCCGACGGCTACACGATCTTCTTCGGGACGATCAGCACGCTCGCGACCAACATCGCGACCAAGCCCAGGCTTCCCTACGATCCGCTGAAAGACTATGCGCCGATCACGCTGACCGCATCGAATCCGTATTTCCTGACGGTGCACCCGGGCGTACCGGTCTCGACGGCGAAGGAGTTCATTGCGCTCGCGAAAGCGAAGCCGGGACAGATCAACTTCGGCTCATCGGGAACGGGCGGGGGCGCGCATCTCGCGATGGAAATGTTCGGGCACATGGCGGGCCTCAACATGGTGCATGTGCCGTACAAGGGCGCCGCCCAGGTGATGGTCGAGCTGCTCGCCGGGCAACTCCACATGACGTTTGCGCAGCCCGCAGTGATGATTCCACACGCGCGCGCCGGCAGGATCAAGGTGCTCGCGGTGACCGGCCTGAAGCGGCTGCCGTCGTGGCCCGACGCGCCGCCGCTCGCCGAGGCGGGCGTACCCGGCTACGAAGCCGGCTCGTGGCAAGGAGTAGTCGCGCCTGTGAGGACGCCGAAGCCCATTCTCGCGAAGCTGCACGCCGAGATCGTCGAAGCGCTGCGCTCGCCCGCGATCCGCGACCGCCTAGTCCGCGAAGGTTCCGAAGTCGGCGGTATCCCGCCGGAAGAATTTGCCCGCTACATCAAGCACGAGATCGAAAAGTGGACGCGCGTCGTAAAACAGACGGGCATCCAGATCGAGTGA
>JACQGO010000133.1 GCA_016199485.1 Betaproteobacteria bacterium | reverse complement strand
GGCGACCACGGCTGCGAGTACATGACCGGCGGCACGGTCATCGTGCTGGGCAACACCGGGCGCAACTTCGCCGCTGGCATGTCGGGCGGCATCGCGTATGTGCTTGACCTCGACGGCCGGTTCGAGAAGCGCTGCAACACGGCGATGGTCGATCTCGAGCCGGTGCTTTCGGAGTCCGAGCAGCAGGCCAAGGTGTCGCGTGACCTCTGGCACACGGGGCTTGCCGACGAGGTGACCCTCAGGCGGCTGATCGAGAACCATGCGCGATACACCGGCAGCCGGCGCGCCTACGAGATTCTCGAGAACTGGTGGCAGTATCGCGCGCGCTTCGTGAAGATCTTTCCCAAGGAATACCGGCGCGCGCTCGCCGAGCTTGCGGCCGCCGGTCGCAGGGCAGCGGCGTAGCCGCGAGGAAGCAGCATGGGAAAAATCACCGGTTTTCTGGAATATCAGCGTCTCGCCGAAGCGACCGAACCGCCGGACGCACGCAAGAAGCACTACCGCGAGTTCGTCCTGCACCTGAGCGACGAGGAGGCGAAAATCCAGGGGGCTCGCTGCATGGATTGCGGCATTCCGTTCTGCATGAACGGCTGCCCGATCAACAACATCATCCCGGACTTCAACGACCTCGTCTACCGCCAGGACTGGAAAAACGCGATCGAGACGCTGCACTCGACGAACAACTTTCCCGAGTTCACGGGGCGCGTGTGCCCCGCACCGTGCGAGGAAGCGTGCACGCTGCGCATCATCGACGACCCGGTGGGGATCAAATCGATCGAGCACGCAATCATCGACAAGGCGTGGGAGGAGGGCTGGGTTACGGCGCAGGCACCCGGGCACAAGACCGGAAAACGCACGGCGATCATCGGCTCCGGTCCGGCGGGACTCGCCTGCGCGCAGCAGCTCGCGCGCGTCGGCCATGACGTCGTCGTGTTCGAAAAGACCGACCGCGTCGGCGGACTGCTGCGCTACGGCATCCCTGACTTCAAGCTCGAGAAGTGGATCATCGACCGGCGGCTCGACCAGATGCGCGCCGAGGGCGTCGAATTCCGGGTCAACCACTATGTGGGAATGCGCCCCGAGCGCGCCAACGGCGGGGTGACGGTGATCGAGTCGAAGCGGCTCGTCGAAGAGTTCGACGCGGTGGTGTTGGCGGGCGGCGCCGAACATCCGCGCGATCTGCCGATCCCCGGCCGCGAGCTCGAGGGGATCCACTTCGCGATGGATTTCCTGCCGCTGCAGAATCGGCGCGTCGCCGGAGACCAGGATGTGCCGGAGCTGTGCGCGAAGGGCAAGCACGTGGTGATCATCGGCGGCGGGGACACCGGCTCGGACTGCGTGGGCACCTCCAACCGCCACGGCGCGAAGTCGATCACGCAGTTCGAGTTGCTGCCGACGCCGCCGGATGTCAATGACAATCCGGTGTGGCCGTACTGGCCGGCGCGGCTGCGCACCTCCGCCTCGCATGAGGAGGGCTGCCAGCGCGACTGGGCGGTGACGACCAAAGCGTTCCGCGGCAAGGGCGGCAAGGTGAAGAGCCTCGTCGCAGCACGCGTGAACTGGGAACAGGACCCCGCGACCGGGCAGACGACGATGACGGAGATGCCGGGCTCGGAATTCGAGCTGAAGGCCGATCTTGTGCTGCTCGCGATGGGTTTCGTCGGACCGGTGCAGGAGATTCTCGACGGCTTTGACGTGGCGAAAGACGCGCGCGGCAACGCGAAAGCCACAACCGAGGGGCCGGGTTGCTATGCAACCTCGGCGCCCAAGGTGTTCGCCGCGGGGGACATGCGGCGCGGGCAGTCACTGGTGGTGTGGGCGATACGCGAAGGCCGCCAGTGCGCGCGCGCCGTCGACGAGTTCCTCATGGGATCGTCCGAGCTACCGCGGTGAACGGACAGGATCGACAGGATTTCACGGGATCAACAGGAAGAACTTTTGCATAGCCTTTCCTGTTACCCCCCCTCGAATCCTGTCCATCCGGCCTGTTCGCCCGTGATCCGACCAAGAAACGACACCCTCCTGCGGGCCCTGCTCCGCCAGCCTACTCCCTACACGCCGATCTGGCTGATGCGCCAGGCCGGGCGTTACCTGCCCGAATACAACGAGGCGCGCGCCCGCGCCGGGAGCTTCCTGGCGTTGTGCAGGAACCCGGACCTCGCCGCCGAGGTGACGCTGCAACCGCTCGCGCGCTTCGCGCTCGATGCGGCCATAGTGTTCTCCGACATCCTCGTCATCCCCGACGCGATGGGACTGGGGCTTTACTTCACGGAAGGCGAGGGGCCCAGGTTCGAGCGGCCGTTGCGCGACGAGTGGGAAGTCCGCAATCTCGTCGCGCCCGACCCCGAGGAGCACCTGCGCTACGTGCTCGACACCGTGGCGCAGGTGCGCCGCGCGCTCGGCAACGAGGTACCGCTCATCGGCTTCTCCGGCAGCCCTTTCACGCTCGCGTGCTACATGGTCGAAGGCGGGTCGAGCGGCGACTTCCACGAGGTGAAGCGCATGCTCTACCAGCGGCCGGAGCTATTGCACCGCATCCTCGAGACCAACGCCGGCGCGGTCAGCGCCTATCTCAACGCCCAGATCGAGCACGGCGCGCAGGCGGTCATGATCTTCGACACCTGGGGTGGAACGCTCGCCCACGAGGCGTATCGCGAATTCTCGCTGCGCTACATCGAGCACGTGCTGTCGGGACTCAAGCGCGCCCACGGTGGAGAGCGGGTGCCGAACATCGTGTTTACCAGGGGCGGTGGGCAGTGGCTCGATGAGATCGCCGCGAGCGGCTGTGACGCGGTGGGATTGGACTGGACGGTCGACCTTGGCGCGGCGCGCCGGCAGGTCGGCGAGCATGTAGCACTACAGGGCAATCTCGATCCCGCGGTTTTGTTGACCTCGCCCGCAGTGATACGCGAGGAAGCGCGCAAAATACTCGCCGCATACGGCTACGGCAGCGGGCACGTGTTCAATCTGGGACACGGCGTTTCGCCCGCGGCACCGCCAGAGCATGTCGCCGCGCTCGTCGAGGCGGCACACGGGCTGAGCAAGGAGTACCACCGGAAAGCCGCGCCGTGACTGGCTTTGCGGGGAACCCGCCCCGGAGACTTATGCACAACAAGGCTTTCCGGAAGGGGGGCCGAGAAGAAAAGGGGCGCGCGATCTCTGTGCCATTGTAACCCACTGATCTTGCGTGTTTTTACTATGCGGAATCAGGTCCGCTTACCGTGGAAAGCGGCATCCACGCTTGATTTCGCGCCTGGCTGCGCCCAATGATCAACAGAGTTATCCACAGATTGTGCGCGAGCGCGAATTCACCTTGGGCACCAAGGTATCTTGGCCGCGGCGCGCAGACTCCCGTGGACTTCGGCCGGTGGCACCGAGCGTAAACCGGTAGAACGGTGTCGACTCCGATGAGGATCATACGCGTTGCGCTCGATGTGCCCGTGACATCCTTATTCGACTACCGCGCCGAGCACGTCGCCGTGCAGGACATCGGATTGCGGGTGGTAGTGCCTTTCGGCAACAAAGTGATGGTGGGCGTGATCGTCGCCCTCGCCGACGCAAGCGAAGTTCCTCCCGCACGGCTCAAATCAGCGCTGCGCATCCTGCGCGATGTGCCGGCGCTCTCGCGCGCCGACCTGCAGCTACTCGAATTCTGCAGCGACTATTACCATTACCCGCTGGGCCAGGTCATCATGAACGCCTTGCCGGCGGCTCTGCGCCGGCTGCGCAGCGCGGCTCACCGGGAAGACGACTGCTTTTTTCTCACCGGGTTCGGGCTCAACGCTGACTGGTCCACGCTTCCCCGGCGCGCGGTGGTAAAGCACCGCGTGCTCGCAGCGTTGCACGGGCGCGGCCACCTGGACCAGGCGGCGGCGCGGGCGCTCTCGGCGCGTGCGCCCGCAGCGCTCAGGGAACTCGCAGCCCGGGGTTGGGTGGAACGGCGCCCGTGCCCGGCTCCACGGGAGGGCGTGGCCGCGCCACCGGCCGCCGCGTCCCCGCCACTCACCGCCGCGCAGGCGGCAGCGGTCGACAGCATTCGCGCGAGCCTCGGGGGATACACGGCCTGGCTGCTGCACGGCGTCACCGGCAGTGGGAAGACCGAGGTTTACCTGCGGCTCACCGCCACGGCGCTCGACTCCGGAAAGCAGGTCTTGCTGCTCGTGCCGGAGATCGCGCTTACCCCGCAGCTCGAAGCGACGGTGCGCAGCCGCCTGCCGGCCGCCCTCGTGGTGAGCCTGCACAGCGCACTGAACGAGCGCGAGCGGGCGCGTCACTGGCGGCTCGCCCAGTCGGGGAAAGCACGCGTGGTGCTGGGGACGCGGCTCGCCGTGTACACGCCGCTGCCCGACCTCGGATTGATCATCGTCGACGAGGAGCACGATTCCTCGTTCAAGCAGACCGAGGGCATGCGCTATTCGGCACGCGATCTCGCCGTGTTCCGCGCACGGCTCCGCGGTGTGCCGGTCGTGCTCGGCTCGGCGACCCCTTCGCTCGAAAGCTATTCCAACGCGCTTTCGGGCCGCTACCGGTTGGTGATGCTCACCGAGCGCATCGGTGTGCCGCCGCCGCGTGTCGCGTGCGTCGATACGCGCGGCGAGCGGCTCGCCAACGGGCTGTCGGCGCGACTGCTCGCGGCAATCGAGGAGCGCCTCGCGCAGGGCCACCAGAGCCTGGTCTTCATCAACCGCCGTGGCTACGCGCCGGTGCTGATGTGCCGTGCCTGCGGGTGGACCTCGGGGTGCCATCGCTGCGCGGCGCATCTCGTGCTGCATCTCGAAATCGGGCGGCTGCGCTGCCATCATTGCGGCCACGAAGAACCCGTGCCGCCCGCCTGTCCGGAGTGCGGCAACCCCGCGCTCGCGCCGCTCGGGCAGGGCACCCAGCGCGTGGAGGCGGCGCTCAAGCAGCGCTTCCCGCCCGCGCGCATCCTGCGTATCGACAGCGACAGCACGCGGCGCAAGCTCGCGTGGAACGCAATGCGGCGGCAGATCCACGGGCACGAGGTCGACATCCTGGTCGGCACCCAGATCATGGCGAAGGGCCATGACTTTCCCCTGCTTAACCTGGTCGGTGTGCTCAACGCCGACAGCACGCTCTACAGCACCGACTTTCGCGCCGCGGAGCGCCTCTACGCCCAGCTCATGCAGGTCGCCGGTCGAGCCGGCCGCAGCGACGTGCGCGGGCAGGTGTTGGTCCAGACCGAGTTTCCTGACCACCCCCTGTACCGGGCGCTGTGCGAGAACGACTACGCAGCGTTTGCGCGTGCACAGCTCGCCGAACGCAGGCAGGCGGGACTGCCGCCGTTCGTGCACCAGGCGCTGCTGCGCGCGGAGGCGCCGCGCCTCGCCACCGCGCTCGAGTTTCTAGGGGACGCCGCTGCGCTGGGCAGGGGCCTGCGCCAAGCGGTCACGATCTATGACCCGGTGGAAGCGACCATGTCCCGGCTCGCCGGGCGCGAACGCGCCCAGCTCCTGGTGCAGGCAGGCTCGCGCCGCAGGCTGCAGGGGTTCCTGCAGGCCTGGCACGACAAGCTCGCAGCGCACGCGCCGCGCAAGGTGCGCTGGATGCTCGACGTCGATCCGCTCGAGTTTTGACGGACGCGGCGGGGAAATCGACGTTACGCGCGCGCCGCACCGCGACTATAATATCGCGCTCGCAAAAAACAATCCGCCGCCATGATCGCACCCCCGTTGCCCGAACCGCGCTTGCATCTCACCGAGTTGCTCGCCGCCGCATTGCACGAGACGGGCCTGCCCCCGGGGGAAGTGAACATCGTGCTGGAGCGCCCGAAGCACGCCGGTCACGGCGACTACGCGTGCAACGTGGCTCTGCAGCTCGGCAAGCTTGTCGGCCTGCCACCGCGTGCGGTCGCCACCAAGATCACTGCGGCATTGCCCGCTTCACCGCTGGTCGCGAAGACCGAGATCGCGGGCCCCGGGTTCATCAACATCTTCCTCAACGCCGACACCAAGCGCGCAACCATCCCCCGCATCCTCGCGGCGGGCGCCGACTTCGGCAGGTGTGCGCTCGGCCGCGACCAGAAGGTGCAGGTCGAATTCGTCTCCGCCAACCCTACCGGGCCGCTGCACGTCGGGCACGGACGCGGCGCGGCGTTTGGCGCGAGCCTCGCCAACGTGCTCGCTGCGGCGGGCTACGCGGTGTCGCGCGAGTACTACGTCAACGACGCCGGACGCCAGATGGACATCCTCGCGCTCTCGGTGTGGGTGCGCTATCTCGAGCTTGCCGGCGTCATCGGGGCAGCGGCGTTCCCCGCCAACGCGTATCAAGGCGAGTACGTGCGGGCGATGGCGCAGACCATACACTCGGATCACTCGGATCACGGCAATCGCTTCGTGCGCGATATCGGTGCTGATTGGCTAAAGATCAAGCTGATTGCGCGGGATGAAGAACAGGTGCTGGATGAATTAATCGCGCTCGCCAAGCGCGTGCTGGGCGAGGACTATGCCTACATCCACGAGTTTGCGCTCAATGAGCAACTCGAGGATTGCCGCAGCGACCTCGCGGAGTTCGGCGTTACGTTCGACCACTGGCTCCACGAGAAATCACTCTATGACGCAGGCCTCGTCGAGCGCGCGGTGAGGCTGCTCGAAGAGCGCGGCCACGTCTACGTGAAGGACGGCGCGAGATGGTTCCGCTCGACCGGGTTCGGCGACGAGAAGGACCGCGTGGCGCAGCGCGAAAACGGCGAGTACACTTATTTTGCTTCCGACATCGCCTACCATCTCAACAAATTCGAGCGCGGATTCGACCGCGTGATCGACGTGTGGGGCGCAGACCACCACGGCTACATCGCGCGCGTCAAGGGCGCGCTCGAGGCTTTCGGGCTCGATCCCCGGCGCCTGGTCATAGCGCTGGTGCAGTTCGCCGCACTCTACCGCGGCGGCAAGAAGGTGCCGATGTCCACGCGCGCCGGTGAGTTCGTCACGCTGCGCGAGCTGCGCCGGGAGGTCGGCAACGACGCGGCGCGGTTCTTCTACGTGCTGCGCAAGAGCGACCAGCACCTCGACTTCGACCTCGATCTCGCGAAGTCGCAGAGCACGGAAAACCCGGTCTACTACGTGCAATACGCCCACGCGCGGGTGTGCAGCGTGCTCGAGCAGTGGGGCGGAGACCCGGCGCGGCTCGCCGGCGTGGACACTTCACCGCTTGCCGCCGCCGGCGAGCTCGCGCTCGCCACGCGGCTGATGGAATACCCGGAGGCAGTGGAAGCCGCGGCGCGCGAGCTCTCGCCGCACGTGGTCGCGTTCTATCTGCGCGAGCTCGCCGGCGAGTTTCACAGCTACTACAACGCAACGCGCATCCTCGTCGACGACGAGCCGCTCAGGCTCGCGCGGCTCGCGCTCGCGGCGGCGGTGCGCCAGGCGCTGCGCAACGGGCTCGCCCTGCTGGGTGTGTCGGCTCCGGAAAAAATGTAAGATAACGACCTGCGTATCCCGGCTCGCCATGACCCGCGACTACAAACAGCCCCCGAGGAAATCCGGCTCCGGCGGAAGCGGCAGCTCTTTCCTGGTCGGTGTGCTGATCGGCCTCGTGGCGGGGCTCGGCATTGCGCTCGCGGTGGCGTGGTACATCAACAAGATGCCCAGCCCGTTCGTGACCCGCGTCTCCCCGCCGGCCAAGGCGGAGCCGGCGAAGGATGTCGCGGGCAAGGCGGAGGAGCCGGCGACAAAAACAGTTGAGGCGAAGCCGCGCTTCGACTTCTACAAGATCCTGCCCGGAACCGAGGAACCCGTCACCGAGCAGCAGTTCAAGGACGCAACCGGCAGGAGCCCGGCGCAGGGCAAGGAGGCCTTCTTCCTGCAGGCGGGGGCGTTTCAGAGCGCGCCCGATGCGGACAACCTGAAAGCGCGGCTCGCGCTGCTCGGCATCGAGGCCGCGATACAGACCACCACGCTACCCGACAAAGGGACCTGGCATCGAGTGCGGGTGGGGCCCTACACCAGCACCGAGGAGCTGAACCGCACGCGCGAGACGCTGAAACAAAACGGCATCGAGACTGCTCTTATCAGGGTGCGCGATGCCGCCGCGCAATAGCACACGGAACGGGAGCATGCGAATGACGGCAAGACACCTCCTTGGCGGCGCGCTCGGCGTGCTTGCACTCATCGTGGCGGGCCTGAGCGTTGCGGCGCAGCCGGTCAAGGACAGGGACTACCGGCTGATCGAGCCGCCGCAGCCGCCCGACAGCGGCAGGAAGGTCGAGGTGATCGAGTTTTTCTGGTACGGCTGCCCGCACTGCAACAACCTCCAGCCCTCGCTCAGGGCCTGGCTCAAGCGCAAGCCCGCGGATGTCGAATTCAAGCGCGTGCCGGCGGTGTTCCAGGAATCATGGATACCGCTCACCAAGGCGTATTACGCGATTGAGGCGATGGGCCTCGTGGAGAAGCTGCATGACGAGGTGTATACCGCGATCCACGAGCAGAAGCAGCGGCTCTCCGATACGCGCGTGCTGTTCGACTGGATCGCCAAGCGCGGCGTCGACCGCCAGAAGTTCATCGACACCTACAATTCGTTTGCGGTGCAGGCGCGCACCCAGCGTTCGATCGACATGACCGGCAAGTATGACATCCCCGGCACGCCGGCGGTGGTCGTGGATGGGCGCTACCTCACCGCACCGTCGATGACGCTCAACCCCAACAACACGATCAACTACGAGCGCTATTTCCAGGTGCTCGACCAGGTCATCGCCATGGCGCGCAAGGCGCGCGCCGGGAAGTAGCGCATGCGCGGCCCCCGCGTAACGCTCTCGCGCCTGCTCGCCTGCCTCGCGCTCGCGCTGTTCGCCGCCGCGGGCAGCGCGCAGCAGGCGAGGTACAACAAGGATTACCGCCTCATTCCGCAGCAGCCGGTCGAGACCGGCGACAAGATCGAGGTGATCGACTTCTTCTGGTATGGCTGCCCCTACTGCAACAAGCTGCAACCGGCGCTGGAGCGGTGGCGCAAGCGCATTCCCGACGACGTCGAGCTGCGGCGCGTTCCTGTAATCCTCAAAGACGCGTGGGCACCCCATGCGCGCATCTATTACACGTTGGAGGCACTGAACGAAGTCGAGCGGCTGCATCAGGAGGTCTACCGCGGCTACCATGTCGAGGAGCTCTACATGAGCAAGCCCGACGTGATGGCGGGGTGGGCGGTGCGCCACGGCATAGACCGCCAGAAGTGGCTCGGCGCATATTCGTCACCCGAGGTCGAGAATAAGGTGCAGCGCGCCAAGCGGCTCACCAGACAGTACGACGTCGATGGCACGCCCACGATCGTGGTCGACGGCCGTTACCTTACTTCAGGAAACATGTCGGACACGCTGGAAGGCATGATCCCGATCCTCGACGACTTGATCCGCATCGCGCGGCAGAAGCGCGCCGAAAAAAAATGACCCTCGCCGCGCCGCCCGGCGCGGTCCACGCATGCGAGCACCCCGGCGGGTAGTCATCACCGGCGCCTCGAGCGGCATCGGCGCGGCGCTCGCGCAGCTCTACGCCGCGCGCGGGGCCACCGTGGCCCTGATCGCGCGCCGCCGCGACCGGCTTGAAAATGTCGCCGCGACGCTGCCCTTGCCGGCGGCGGTGTACGCCCTTGACGTGCGCGACGGCGCAGCGCTCGCCCACGCCGCATCCGATTTCATCGCGCGCCACGGCCCGCCCGACGTTGTAATCGCCAGCG
The DNA here is from genome assembly GCA_016199485.1 of Betaproteobacteria bacterium. Classification (GTDB taxonomy): domain Bacteria; phylum Pseudomonadota; class Gammaproteobacteria; order Burkholderiales; family SG8-41; genus JACQGO01. The sequence goes on along the minus strand of JACQGO010000133.1, from coordinate 42,888 downwards.
CGGGAGTGAGCGTCGGGACGCTCACGGAGCGTGCCGAAGACCTCGCCGCTTTCCAGGAAGTGATCGACACCAACGTCACCGGAATGGCGAACACCTTTCAGCCTTTCGTTTCGGCGATGCGCGGGAGGGGAGGCGGGACGCTCGCCGGCATCGCGAGCGTGGCGGGCATCCGTGGGCTGCCCGGCGCGAGTGCCTATTCGGCGTCGAAGGCGGCGGCGATCGCCTACCTGGAGAGCCTGCGCGTGGAACTGCGCGCGAGCGGAGTCAAAGTCATCACGATCTGCCCCGGCTTCGTCGCGACCCCGATGACGGCGGGCAATCCGTACCGCATGCCGTTCCTCATGACCGCAGACGAGGCCGCGCAGAAAATCGCCGCCATCATCGGGCGCGGCAGGCCGTTTGCCGTGATCCCGTGGCAGATGGCGCTCGCGGCCCGCATGCTCAAGCTCATGCCGCGCCGGCTCTACGACATACTGTCCGCCAACGCGCCGCGCAAGCCGCGCAGGGGCTGAGCACGGCTGCGGTGGCGGGAGCCCGTGCCCGCCGCGGGGAAGTCGACATCGTAACTATTCCACCGTGACCGATTTGGCGAGGTTACGCGGCTTGTCAACATCGGTGCCGCGCTGCAGCGCGGCGTGATAGGCGAGGAGCTGCAGCGGGATCGTGTGCAGGATGGGGCTCAACACGCCGGCGTGGTCCGTGATCCGGATCACGTGCACCCCGTCGCCTTCCTCGATGCGCGTGTCCTGGTCGGCGATGACGTGGAGTTCTCCGCCGCGCGCCCGCACTTCCTGCAGGTTGGACTTGAGCTTCTCGAGCAGCGCATCCCTGGGCGCGATCGCGACCACCGGCATGTCCGCGTCCACCAGCGCGAGCGGCCCGTGCTTGAGCTCGCCGGCGGGATAGGCCTCGGCGTGGATGTAGGCAATCTCCTTGAGCTTGAGCGCCCCTTCCATCGCGATCGGATAGTGGATGCCGCGACCGAGGAACAGCGCATGACGGCGCTCGGCGAACTTCTCCGCCCATGCCTTGATCCGCTGCTCGACCTCCAGCACGTGCGAGAGCGCGGCCGGCAGGTGGCGCAGCGCTACGATCAACTCCTGCTCGCGCGCTGTATCAAGCCTGTCCCGCAGCCGCGCGAGCACCACCGCAAGCAGCACCAGCGCGGCGAGTTGCGTGGTGAACGCCTTCGTCGAAGCGACCCCGATTTCCGGCCCGGCGCGCGTCAGAAAGCGCAGCCCCGACTGCCGCACCAGAGCGCTCTCCGGCACGTTGCAAATCGTCAGGCAGTGACGGTGTCCCACGGATTTCGCGTGGCCGAGCGCCGCGATGGTGTCGGCGGTTTCGCCTGACTGCGAGACCGTCACGACCAGTGCCTTCGGGTTGGGCACCGATACCCGATAGCGATACTCGCTTGCGACCTCGACGTTGCAGGGAATGCCGGCGATAGCCTCGATCCAGTAGCGCGCCACCATGCCCGCGTGAAAGCTCGTGCCGCAGGCGAGGATCAGCACGCTGTCGATCGCGCGCAGCACCTCTTCCGCCTCGACCCCGAAGAGTTGCGGAGACACCGACCGCGCATTCACCACCATTTCCAGGGTGTTCGCGACCGCCCCGGGTTGCTCGAAGATCTCCTTCTGCATGAAATGGCGGTACGGCCCCAGCTCCACCGCCGTCGCGGAGAGCTGGCTCCTGTGCACCGCGCGCACGACCGCCCTTCCCTGCGGGTCGACGATGCGATACCCGTCCAGGCGTACGTCGACGATGTCGCCCTCTTCGAGGTAGATCATCTTCTGCGTGACCTGGAGCAGCGCGGAGACGTCGGAAGCGGCGAAGTTCTCGCCGTCGCCCAACCCAAGCAGCAGCGGCGCCCCCATGCGCGCTACCACCATGCGGCCGGGCTCCTGCTCCGCGACCACCGCAATCGCGTAGGCGCCCTTGAGCTCGGCGACCGCCTCGCGGGCCGCTTCGAACAGCTCGCGGCCCCGGCGCACCCCGGCGTGAATGAGGTGGGCGATCACTTCGGTGTCGGTGTCGGAATCGAAGCGGTACCCCTGCGCCTTGAGGCGGCCTCGGATCGCGTCGTGGTTCTCGATGATGCCGTTGTGCACCACCGCGATGCCGCCGCTCACGTGCGGATGGGCGTTCTTCTCCGAGGGCGCGCCGTGCGTCGCCCAGCGCGTGTGGGCGATGCCGACGCACCCCGACAAGCCCTCGCGGTCGACGAGCGCCGCGAGTTCCGCGACCCGCCCGGTGCTACGCACGCGCCTCAGGCCGCCGTTCAACACCGCGACGCCGGCGGAATCGTAGCCGCGATACTCGAGGCGCCTCAGCCCTTCGAGCAGCACCGGAACGACGTTGCGCCGCGCGATCGCGCCGACTATGCCGCACATGGCTTTGCGGTGAAGGGTGAAGGGTGAAAGGTGAAGGGCAAAAAGAAAAGGCTTCCGACGCGGCATGCGTCGGTCAAACACAGCAAGGCATTGCGCTTCTCACCCTTCACTTTTCACCCTTCACCCTTCACCGCCCTTCTTGGGCCGCTTCCAGCCGGCGATAGAGACCTGCCTCGCACGCGAGATCGTGAGCTGGTCCGGCGGGGCGTCTCTGGTCACCGTGCTGCCCGCGCCTATCGTCGCGCCGCGGTGTACCGTCACCGGGGCGACGAGCTGGGTGTCGGAGCCGATGAACACGTCGTCCTCGATCACCGTCCGGTGCTTGCTGGCGCCGTCGTAGTTGCAGGTGATCGTGCCAGCGCCGACGTTGACGTCGCGCCCCACGACGGAATCCCCGATGTAGGCGAGATGGTTCGCCTTGCTGCGCGCCCCGATTTCGCTCGCCTTGACCTCGACGAAATTGCCGATGTGCACCTCTTCCGCGAGCCGGGTCCCGGGCCGGATACGCGCGTAGGGTCCGACGCGGCAGTTCGCGCCGATCCTGGCGTCGCTGATCAGCGTGAACGGCTCGATGCGGGTGCCGGCTCCGACCTCGGTGTTGCACAGCACGCAGTTCGCGCCGATCTCGACGCGGTCGGCGAGCCTTACCTCGCCCTCGAACACGCAGTTCACGTCGATATGCACATCCGTGCCGCAGGTAAGCTCACCGCGCACGTCGAGACGCATCGGGTCGGCGAGCGATACCCCCGCCTCCAGCAGTCGTGACGCGCGCTGCCATTGATAGATCCGTTCGAGTTGCGCAAGCTGCGCTTTGCTGTTCACCCCCAGCGCCTCCCACGCTTCCTGCGGCGCACGCGAGACGACCCTGACGCGGTCGGCGAGCGCGAGCTTCACCATGTCGGTGAGATAGTACTCGCCCTGGGCGTTGGCGTTGTCGAGCTTCGTGAGCCACTTGCCAAGCTTGGCGGCCGGCAGCGCCATGATGCCGGTGTTCACCTCGCGAAGCTTACGCTGCGTCTCGGTAGCGTCCTTTTCCTCGATGATCGCGGCGACCGCGCCGCTGCGGTTGCGCACCACGCGCCCGTAGCCCGCCGGGTCGTCGAGCTCGGCGGTCAGCACCACCACGTGCTTTGCCGCTTCGTCGACCATCGCCCGCAGCGTTGCTGCCCGGATCAGCGGCACGTCGCCGTAGAGCACGAGCGTCACCCCGGATGGGTCGAGGTGAGGCAGCGCCTGCCCGAGCGCATGGCCGGTGCCGAGCTGCGGCTCCTGTTTCACGTAATGCAGGTCGGCGCCATTCACCGCGCGCGGCACCTGCTCCCCGCCGTGCCCATACACCACGCAGATCCTTGCCGGCTTGAGCGCGCGCGCGGTATCCACCACGTGCGCGAGCAACGGTTTGCCCGCGAGCGGGTGCAGCACCTTGGGCAGCCGCGAGAACATGCGCTTGCCCTGGCCTGCGGCGAGAATTACGACGTTCAGCGTTTGCTCCATGCGAAAAATTATCCCACAAACCGCGCCGCCGCGTGGCGCGCAAGATAGGTTCTCACCGCTTCCTGCTGTCCGCTGTCCAGGCGCAGCCCCGCTTTAGTGCGCCGCCACAGCACGTCCTCGGCGCTCCCGGCCCATTCGTGCGCGACCAGGTAGTCTACCTCCTTCGCGTAAAGATCGGCGCCGAAGTGCTCGCCGAGACCGGAGACGCCTGTCACGCCGTCGAGCAGCATGCTGCACCGTGTGCCGTGCCGCCGCGCAAGCTCGCACAGGAGAGCGCGCGGCAGGAACGGATACGCCTGCGCCACGGTGTCCACGTAGCGCGGCACGTCGCCGCGCGCGATATCTCCGCCGGGAAGCAACGCATCCGCGGTCCACGGTTCGCCCATTGCGGGAAACCACGGCGCGAGCTTCGAGAGCGCGTGCTCGGCAAGCCTGCGGTGGGTCGTGATCTTGCCGCCGAACACTGAGAGCACCGGCGCCTCATTCCGGGCGCCGTCCACCCGCAACATGTAGTCCCGTGTCACCATCGAAGGATTGGCCGACCCGTCGTCGAACAGCGGCCGGATGCCGCAATAACTCCACGCGACGTCCGCGCTGCCCACCTCGCGCAGGAAATAGCGGTTCACCGCGCGGCACAGATACTCGATTTCCGGCACGCTCGCCTCGCACCGGGCGGGGTCGCCTTCGCATGTGACCTCGGTGGTGCCGACCAGCGTATAGCGCCCTTGGTACGGACACGCGAAGATCACGCGCCGGTCGTCGTTCTGCAGGATGAACGCGTGATCGCCCTCGTAGAGCCGCGGCACTACGATATGGCTGCCCTGCACCAGCCGCAGGCCGACGGTGGACGGCTGACGAAGAATGTCGGTGAGCACTTTTTTTACCCACGGCCCGGCAACATTGGCGACCGCACGCGCCTCGACCTGCATTCGCGTGCCGCCCTCGCTCCGCAGTTCTGCGCGCCACACGCCCTCCGCGCGCTCCGCGGCGACGAGCCGGGTGCGCGGCATTACGGCTGCCCCGAGATCCGCAGCGGCGCGGGCGGTGAGCACTACGAGCCGCGCATCGTCGACCTGGCAATCGGAATAGACAAAGCCGCGCTTGAACTGCGGCTTGAGTCCCGCGCCGTAGCGGCTGCGCGCGAGATCGACCCCGTGCGACCCCGGCAGTGCATGGCGGCGCCCGAGATAATCGTAGAGCACCAGTCCCAGTCTGATCACCCATGCCGGCCGCAATTCGGGTACGTGGGGCATCACGAAGCGCATCGGCCGCACGATATGCGGCGCCGACCTGAGCAGCACCTCGCGCTCGGCGAGCGCTTCGCGCACCAGGCGGAACTCGTACTGTTCGAGGTAGCGCAGCCCGCCGTGGATCAGCTTGCTGCTCGCGGAGCTCGTCGCGCAACCGAGGTCGCCCTGCTCGACCAGCAGCACCGAAAGCCCGCGGCCGGCTGCGTCGCGCGCAATCCCGGCGCCGTTGATGCCGCCGCCGACCACGAGCAGGTCCACGCGGTCCGGGTGCATGGTCGCTAGGTGCAAGAAGGCCAGTCGATGCTGCTTCCGGCCTTCCGTGAGTTGAGCGGCGCCTGCGTCCGCTCGAACTCGCGGAAATAAACCGGCGCCGCCAGGCGTCCGGCTTTATCGTTTCTTGCGCAGCTTCTGGATCGCCGCAAGCTGGGCGACCGCCTCCGCAAGCTCGGCCTGCGCCCTGGCGATTTCGAGCTTGGAGGTCCTGTTGTGCAGCGTTTCCTCGGCGCGCTTCTTCGCTTCCTGCGCCTTCGCTTCGTCGAGGTCCGGCCCGCGCACCGCGGTGTCGGCGAGTATCGTCACTACCCCCGGCTGGACTTCGAGGATGCCGCCCGATACCCAGACCAGCTCTTCTTCCTCCTGCAGCGGCACTTTCACCCGCACCGCGCCGGGCTTGACGCGCGTGAGCAGCGGCGTATGGCGCGGATAGATCCCCAGTTCCCCCGCCTCCCCGGGTGCGACCAGGAATTCCGCGGGCCCGGAGAAGATCTGCTCTTCCGCGCTCACGACGTCGACGTGCATGGTAGCGCCCATGGGTGCTCCTTATTGCAGCTTCTTGGCCTTGTCCGCCGCCTCATCGATGGAGCCGACCATGTAGAAGGCCTGCTCGGGCAGCTGGTCGTACTCGCCGTCGACGATCCCCTTGAAGCCCTTGATCGTCTCCTTGAGCGGCACGAACTTGCCTTCCTGGCCGGTGAAGTTCTGCGCGACGAAGAACGGCTGCGAGAGAAACCGCTGGATCTTGCGCGCGCGCGCTACCGCCAGCTTGTCCTCCGGCGAGAGCTCGTCCATGCCCAGAATCGCGATGATGTCGCGCAGCTCCTTGTAGCGCTGCAGCGTGGCCTGCACCGCGCGCGCGACGTTGTAGTGCTCTTCGCCCACCACCAGCGGATCGAGCTGGCGCGAGGTGGAGTCGAGCGGGTCGACCGCGGGGTAGATGCCGAGTGCCGCGATGTCGCGCGAGAGCACGACGGTCGCGTCGAGGTGGCCGAAGGTCGTGGCGGGGGAGGGGTCGGTGAGGTCGTCCGCCGGCACGTAGATCGCCTGGATCGAGGTGATCGAGCCGGTCTTGGTCGAGGTGATGCGCTCCTGCAGCCTGCCCATTTCCTCGGCGAGCGTCGGCTGGTAGCCCACCGCCGAGGGCATGCGCCCGAGCAGCGCGGACACTTCCACCCCGGCGAGAGTGTAACGGTAGATGTTGTCGATGAACAGCAGCACGTCGCGCCCCTCGTCGCGGAAGTGCTCGGCGAGGGTGAGCCCGGTGAGCCCCACGCGCAGGCGGTTGCCGGGCGGCTCGTTCATCTGCCCGTAGACCAGCGCCACCTTGTCGAGCACGTTGGAATCCTTCATCTCGTGGTAGAAGTCGTTGCCCTCGCGGGTGCGCTCGCCCACGCCGGCGAACACCGAGTATCCCGAATGCTCGATCGCGATGTTGCGGATGAGCTCCATCATGGCGACCGTCTTGCCGACCCCGGCACCGCCGAACAACCCGATCTTGCCGCCCTTGGCGAACGGGCAGATCAGGTCGATCACCTTGAGGCCGGTCTCGAGCAGTTCGGTGCTCGCCCCGAGTTCCTCGAAGGTCGGCGCCTTGCGGTGAATCGACATCGTCTGTTCCGCCCCGATCGGGCCCAGCTCGTCGATCGGGCGTCCCAGCACGTCCATGATGCGGCCGAGCGTCTTGGGGCCGACCGGCACCGAGATCGGCGCCCCGGTGTTCTTCACCATCAGGCCGCGCCGCAGCCCGTCGGAGGATCCGAGCGCGATGGTGCGCACCACGCCGTCGCCAAGCTGCTGCTGCACTTCGAGGGTAAGCCCGATCTCCTCCATCACCAGCGCGTCGTAGACCCTGGGCATCGCCGCGCGCGGAAATTCGACGTCCACCACCGCGCCGATGCACTGAACGATCTTTCCCTGGCTCATCGTCTTGTCCTAGTCAAAACCGGAATGTCTTTCAAACCGCCGCGGCGCCGCCGACGATCTCCGCAAGCTCCTTGGTGATCGAGGCCTGGCGCGTCTTGTTGTAGATCAGCGTGAGCTCGTCGATCACGCTGCCCGCGTTGTCGGAGGCCGCTTTCATCGCCACCATGCGCGCGCTCTGCTCCGAGGCGAGGTTTTCCGCGACCGCCTGGTACACCAGCGCCTCGATGTAGCGGCGCAGCACGTCGTCGATCACCGGCCTCGCCTCGGGCTCGTAGATATAGTCCCACACGCCCTGCGGCGTGCCGAGCCTCGCGCCGGACAGCGGCAACAGTTGCTCGATCACCGGCTCCTGCTTCATGGTATTGATGAAGCGCGTGTAGAAGATCATGAGCCGGTCGAAACGGTCCTCGATATAGCCGTCGAGCATGGTCTTCACCGTGCCGATCAGTTTGTCGAGACGGGGGGTGTCGCCGAGCCCGATGACCTGCGAGACGACGTTGGCGCCGAGGCGGTGCATGAAGCCCAGGCCCTTGTTGCCGATGCAGCACGCCTCGATCTGTTCGCCCGCCGCCTCCCACTCCTTCACCTTGCCGAGGACGAGCCGCAGCACGTTGGTGTTGAGCCCGCCGCACAGGCCCTTGTCGGAAGTCACCACGATGACGCCGACCCGTTTCACCGTATCGCGCTCGATGAGGAACGGGTGCCGGTACTCGGGATTCGCGTGGCTCATGTGGGCCGCGACGTTGCGGATCTTCTCGCCGTAGGGCCGCGCCGTGCGCATGCGCTCCTGCGCCTTGCGCATCTTGGACGCGGCGACCATCTCCATCGCCTTGGTGATCTTCTGCGTGTTTCTCACGCTCTTGATCTTGTTGCGGATCTCGCGCGATCCCGGCATGCGCGTGGCTCCTAGTAAGCGCCGCCCTTCTTGAACTCCTCGATCGCCGCGGCGAGCGCCTTCTCGCCCTCGGCGTCGAGGTCCCTGGTGCTCTCGATCCTGTCCATGATGTGCGCGTAGCCGGCTTTGATGAAAGCGCGCAGCGCCTGCTCGAACGCCAGCGCCCTCTTCACGTCGACGTCGTCGAGATAGCCGCGGTTGACTGCGAACAGCGTGAGCGCCATTTCCGCCACCGAGAGCGGGGAGTACTGCGGCTGCTTCATGAGCTCGGTCACCATGCGGCCGCGCTCGAGCTGCTTGCGGGTCGCCTCGTCGAGATCCGAGGCGAACTGCGCGAACGCGGCGAGCTCGCGGTACTGCGCGAGCGCCAGCCGCACCCCGCCGCCCAGTTTCTTGATCACCTTGGTCTGCGCCGCGCCGCCCACGCGCGACACCGAGATGCCGGCGTTGATCGCAGGCCGGATGCCGGCGTTGAACAGGTCCGTCTCGAGAAAGATCTGCCCGTCGGTGATCGAGATCACGTTGGTCGGCACGAACGCGGTGACGTCGCCCGCCTGGGTCTCGATGATGGGCAGCGCGGTGAGCGTTCCCGTTCTGCCCTTGACCGCGCCCTGCGTGAAGCGCTCGACATATGCCTCGCTCACCCGCGCCGCGCGCTCGAGGAGCCGCGAGTGGAGATAGAACACGTCCCCCGGATACGCCTCGCGCCCGGGCGGCCGGCGCAGCAGCAGCGAGATCTGGCGGTAGGCCCACGCCTGCTTGGTGAGGTCGTCGTAGATGATGAGCGCATCGCGGCCGCGGTCGCGGAAGTATTCGCCCATGGTGCAGCCCGCGTAGGGCGCGATGTACTGCATCGCCGCGGACTCGGAGGCCGGGGCCGCGACCACGATGGTGTAGGCCATGGCGCCGTGCTCCTCGAGCTTGCGCACGACGTTTGCGATCGAGGAGGCCTTCTGGCCGATCGCGACGTAGATGCAGATGAGCTCCTTGCCGCGCTGGTTGATGATGGTGTCCACCGCGACCGCGGTCTTGCCGGTCTGGCGGTCGCCGATGATGAGCTCGCGCTGCCCGCGGCCGATCGGCACCATCGAGTCGATCGCTTTCAGGCCCGTCTGCACCGGTTCGGACACCGATTTGCGCCAGATCACGCCGGGCGCGATTTTCTCGATGGGGTCGCTTGCCGCCGCCTTCACCGGGCCTTTCCCGTCGATCGGCCGTCCGAGCGCGTTCACCACGCGGCCGATCAGCCCGTCGCCGACCGGCACCTCGAGGATGCGGCTGGTGGTCTTCACCGTGTCGCCTTCGGTGATGTGCTCGTAGTCGCCCATCACCACCGCGCCCACCGAGTCGCGCTCGAGGTTGAGCGCGAGCCCGAAGGTACTTCGCGGGAACTCGATCATTTCGCCCTGCATCACGTCGGCGAGCCCGTGAATGCGGCAGATGCCGTCGGTAACCGAGATCACCGTGCCCTGCGTGCGCGCCTCGACCGTCGCCGCCAGGTTTTCGATCTTGCTCTTGATGAGTTCGCTGATTTCAGAAGGATTGAGTTGCATCTCTTGCTCCTAACGACTGAGGGCGGCGGCCATCGCCTCGAGTTGCCCGCGCACCGTTGCGTCCAGCACCTGGTCGCCGACCACGACCCTCACGCCGCCGATCAACTGCGGGTCCACCGCGACCCGCGCGGTGACCCGGCGCTGGTACTTCGCCTCCAGCCGCCCGGTGAGCAGCTTCAGCTGCTCTTCGCTCAGCGGAAACGCGGAGTAGATCTTCGCTTCCACCACGCTCTCGTGCTCGGCCTTGAGCTGCTCGAACACCCGGCGGATCTCGGCAACGACGCCGAGGCGCCGGTTTTCCACCAGCACCTGGACGAGATTTCTGCCCGCGCCGTCGAGTCCGTCGCCGCACACCGCGAGGAACAGGCTCTCGACTTCGCGCGCGCTCACCGCGGGGTTGCCGGTCAGCGCGCGCATCGTGGAGTCAGCCGCGACCGTCTCCATGAGCGCCAGCATGGCCGACCAGCGATCAAGCTCACGTTGCTCCTTCGCGAGCTTGAACACCGCCTCGGCGTAGGGACGGGCGACGGTGATTGCTTCCGCCATGGATGCGCCCTAGAGCTGCGCCTGGATGGCGTTCAGCAGGTCCGCGTGCGCCTTGGCGTCGACCTCGCGCCGCAGGATCTTCTCGGCGCCGGCCACCGCCAGCAGCGCGACCTGCGCGCGCAGCATTTCCTTGGCGCGGAAAACTTCCTGCTCGATTTCGGCCTTGGCGCCGGCGAGGATGCGCTCGCCCTCCGTCTTGGCAGCACCCTTGGCTTCTTCGACGATCTGCGCCGCGCGCCTGTCCGCGTGCGCGATGACTTCCTGCGCCTGCTGTTTCGCTTCGCGCAGGATGTCCGCGGCGCGCCTGGCCGCGAGCTCGAGATCCTGCCTGCCGCGCTCGGCCGCGGCGAGCCCGTCGGCGATCGTCCGGGCGCGGTCGTCGAGCGCCTTCCTCAGGTGCGGCCAGACGAACCTCATCGTGAAAGCGACGAGCAGAATGAAGGTGACCATCTGCCCGATCAGCGATACATTGATGTTCACGTTCGTTCTCCTTGCCGGAACGCGGGTGCTCAGCCGCCGGCCGCCGTCTTGATCGCGGTGAGAAACCCGAACGGGTCGGCGAACAGGACATACAGCCCCATCGCGGCGCTGATCATCGGCACCGCGTCCACCAGCCCCGCAACCAGAAAGAAGCGTCCGGTCAGCATGCCGCCGAGCTCGGGCTGCCGCGCCAGCCCCTCGAGGAACTTCCCGCCGAGCAATCCCACGCCGATCGCCGCGCCGAGCGCGCCGAGACCGAGCATGAATGAGACGGCCACCATCGACAGGCCGTGCACGTTGCCCAATATCGTCAGCATCTCCGGTTTCATTTTTTCTCCTGAGCGTTGAGGAAACGTTGAAGTAGCGTCAGTGTTGCTCGTGCGCCATGCTGACATACACGATCGTCAGCATCATGAAGATGTACGCCTGCAGCGTGATGATCAGGATGTGGAACACCGCCCACGGCCAGCTCAGAAGCGGCTGGACCCAGAACGGCAGCAGCGCGATCAGGATGAACACCATCTCGCCCGCGTACATGTTGCCGAACAACCGCAGCGCCAGCGAAAGCGGCTTCGCCAGGTCCTCGACGAGGCGGAACAGGATGTTGACCGGGGCGAGCCTGATGCCGAACGGCACCGCGGCGCTCTCGTGCAGGAAGCCCCCCGCGCCTTTCACCTTGAGGTTGTAATAGATCGTCAGCACGAACACCGAAAGCGACATCGCGAAAGTGGTGTTGGGGTCGGTCGTCGGCACGACCTTCATGTGCAGGCCGAGAACCGCAAGCAGGTCGATCGGCAGCAGGTCCATCGCGTTCATCGCGAACACCCAGACGAAGATGGTGAAGGCAAGCGGGGCCACCAGTTCGCTCTTGCCGTGGAACACGATCTTGACCTGCGATTCGACAAACTCGTAGAGAAGCTCGACGAAGTTCTGCAGCTTCCCCGGGACCCCGGAAGTCGCGTTGCGCGCACCCCGGTAGACTAACCCGAACACCAACGCGCCGAGGACGGCGCTGACCAGCCACGAGTCGACATGAAGCGTCCAGAACCCTTTGCCCACCGACCAGTTAGTCAGGTGTTCGACGATGTATTCGGATCCGGTCTTATTGACGACCATGCCTATCGCCCCTGCCCATCGAGTAAAGCGCGCCCCAGTATGCGACGAGAGTAAGACAGAAGGTCGCGAACAGCGGGACGAACCGGACGCCCGTCATGAAAACCGTCGCGACGACAAAAAGCGCCAGCGTTGTGGCGATTTTCAGGAACTCCGCGACGAGGTGGATACCTACCACCCGCGCGGGGTTGACGCCGGTGACGAGCCTCACGGTAAGCGCGTAAACCAGCGTTGGGATCATCCCGACTGCCCCCCCTATCGTGGCCGACCATCCCGACGCGGCGCCCCCGACGAGGGCTGCTACCACGCCTGCACCCGCCGTGATGCAGAGCTGCAGGACGATGACTGTTCTGACGGCTTCTCGCACAGCTCGTCAGCCCTCGCGCCGCGCGTCGCTCCCAGTAACCCGCCGTAAAAAAAGACTGCAAATTCTACGCCATCGTCCTGCATCAAGCAACCGCCGTGAGCCCGCGTGTGGTACCGCTTCGCGACGCCAGGGAACGCGTCGCGCGGCCGCGCGGCAGAGTCGTGCAGAAGCCCCTCGCCTTGCTATCGCCATCCGCCGATTGCACCGATCACAGGCGGGCAAGTATCGCCTCGAGCTGGTCGAGGGTGCGGTAACTGATGACGAGCTTGCCGCTGCCTTTCTTTGCGCCGGCCCTGATTCTCACCGTGGTGCCGAGCCGTTGCGACAGTTCTTCCTCGAGCCGGAGCACGTCGCGATCGGCTTTCGGGCGCTTGAGGGTCTCGCTTTTGCCGGGCGCGCGGGCGACCAGGCGCTCGGTCTCGCGCACCGACAGGCCGCGCGCCGCAACCCGCTGCGCGACCTCGGTCTGCCGCGCCGCTGGCAGGGCAAGCAGCGCGCGCGCGTGTCCCATCTCCAGTCGCCCCTGCTGCAGCAGCTCGCGCACCGGCGGCGCGAGTTCGAGCAGGCGCAGCAGGTTGGTGATGCTCGAGCGCGCGCGGCCGAGCGCTTCCGCGGCGCTCTGGTGCGTCATGCCGAACTCCTGGATCAGCCGCTGAACGCCGGCAGCCTGATCGAGCGGATTGAGGTCCTCGCGCTGGATGTTCTCGATGAGCGCGATCGCGAGCGCCTGCTTGTCCGGCACCTCGCGCACCAGCGCAGGAATGGTTGCAAGCCCCGCGAGCCGCGCGGCGCGCCAGCGCCGCTCGCCCGCGACGATCTCGTAGCGCCCGGTCGCGAGCGGCCGCACGAGGATGGGCTGCATCACGCCTTGCGCGCGGATCGATTCGGCGAGTTCGGCGAGCGCCGCCTGCTCGATACGCGCACGCGGCTGGTATCTCCCCGGCTGCAGCGCCTCCACGCCGAGGTTGAGCAGCGCGTCACCCGCAGCCGGCAACCCGTCCGTCCCGAGCAACGCGTCCAGTCCTCTACCCAAGCCCTTGAGTTTCGCCACGCGTCCTCCCTTACGCCGGCTGGGCGGCCCTGTTCAGCATCTCGCCGGCGAGCGCGAGGTAGGCCTGCGCGCCCTTTGAATGCTTGTCGAATTTGAGCGCCGGGACGCCGTAGCTCGGCGCTTCCGCGAGCCGCACGTTGCGCGGGATCACGGTGCGGTAGACCTTGTCGCCGAAGTGCGCGAGAAGCTGCGCGGACACCTGCTGTGCGAGCGTGTTGCGCGGGTCGTACATGGTGCGCAGCAGCCCCTCGATCTGCAGCGCGGGGTTGAGATGCACCCGCACCCTCTTGATCGTCTGCACGAGGTCGCTCAGGCCCTCGAGCGCGTAGTACTCGCACTGCATCGGTATCATCACCGCGTGCGCGGCCGTAAGACCGTTTACAGTGAGCAGGTTCAACGCCGGGGGACAGTCGATGAGCACGTAATCGTAGTCGCCCTCGATCGCCGCGAGCGCCTCCTTGAGCCGCATTTCGCGCCGGTCGAGCTCGACCATCTCGACCTCCGCGCCCGCGAGCTCGCGGTTCGCCGGGATCAGGTGGTAACCCCCTTCAGCAGCGTGCGTCCGCACGTCCGCGGCGGCTTTGGCGCCAAGCAGCACCTGGTACACGGTCGTGGAAAGCGCGCGCTTGTCGACGCCGCTTCCCATCGTGGCGTTGCCCTGCGGATCGAGGTCGACGAGCAGCACGCGTTGGCACGCCGTGGCGAGGCTTGCCGCAAGGTTGACGCCGGTGGTCGTCTTGCCGACGCCGCCTTTCTGGTTTGTGATCGCGAGGATCTTGGCCATGCCCGATCTAGCCGGGTTGCAGCAGGACGAGGTGTCTTTCGCGGCGCAGCCCGGGGACCTTCAGCGGGATAACGCCGCGCACGCCGAACCCACGCGGTACCTGCGCGAGTTCCTCGTAGGGGTAAACGCCTTTCATCGCGGCGATCACGCCATCGCGCGCGCGCAGGTGGCCGGCGAGCGCCACGAATTCCGCGAGGTCGGAGAACGCACGCGAGATGACGACATCGAACTGCGCCGCGGGCCGCCATTTCTCCACCCGATCGCACACCACGGTGGCGTTCTTGAGCTCGAGCTCGATCACCGCCTGTCGGAGAAACGCTGCCTTCTTATGACCCGCTTCGAGCAGCGTAACGCGCCGCTCAGGGCGCGCCAGCGCGAGCGGAATGCCGGGCAGCCCGGCGCCGCTGCCCACGTCGACCACCGTGCGCCCGTCGAGGTGCGGGGAGACCGCGAGGCAATCGAGCAGGTGCTGCGCAACCATCTTCTCCTTTTCGCGCACTGCAGTCAGGTTATAGACGCTGTTCCATTTGTGGAGCAACGCGAGGTACTCGAGCAGGCGCTCGCGCGTCGGATGAGGAAGCTCCAGCCCGAGCGCGACGAGCCCGAGCGCGAGCTTCTCGGCGAGGCTCATGCCGTCTTCTTCGTGACGGTCGAATCCGACGCCGGGAGCCTGTCCCCTGCCGCGCCAGCGCGCGCGCCCGCAAAACCGCGTTTCTTCAAATGCACGAGCAACACCGAGATCGCCGCGGGGGTGACCCCCGAGATGCGCGCCGCTTGGCCTATGGTCTCCGGCCGGTGCTCATCGAGCTTCTGCCGGACCTCGAGCGAAAGCCCGCGCAGGCTGGCGTAGTCGATGTCCTGCGGCAGCCGCGTATACTCGTACTGCTCGCGGCGCGCGATCTCTTGCTGCTGGCGTTCGATGTACCCCTGGTACTTCGCCTGGGTCTCGACCTGCTCAGCGATCCGGGCATCGTCGACGCCGGGCCCGGCGCCGGGCAGCGTCATCAGAGCCGCGTAGGTGACATCCGGCCGGCGCAGCAGCTCGGCGAGCGAGCAGTCGCGTTCGAGCGGCTGCCCGAGCACCCGCGCCGCGTCCTCCGGCGCGAGCAGCCGCGGGTTGAGCCAGGTCGCCCCGAGCCTCCCCTGCTCGCGCGCGACCGCCTCGCGCTTGCGACGGAACGCCTCCCAGCGCCGGTCGTCCACCACGCCGAGCCGCCGGCCGGTCTCGGTGAGCCGGAGATCGGCATTGTCCTCGCGCAGGCTCAGGCGGTATTCGGCGCGGCTCGTGAACATGCGGTAGGGCTCGGACACCCCGCGCGTAATCAAATCGTCGACCAGCACCCCGATGTAGGCCTGATCGCGGCGCGGGCACCACGGCTCGCGCTCCGCGACGAACAGCGCGGCGTTGATGCCCGCGAGCAGCCCCTGGGCGGCCGCCTCTTCGTAGCCGGTGGTGCCGTTGATCTGGCCGGCGAAGAACAGTCCGTGGATCGCCTTGGTTTCGAGCGAGCTCTGCAGGCCGCGCGGATCGAAATAGTCGTACTCGATCGCGTACCCGGGTCGCGTGATGTGCGCGCCTTCAAGTCCCTTGATCGAACGCACCAGCGCATATTGCACGTCGAACGGGAGACTGGTCGCTATGCCATTGGGATAATACTCGTTGACCGCCAGCCCTTCCGGCTCGAGGAAGGTCTGGTGCGAGTTCTTCGCCGCGAAGCGCACCACCTTGTCCTCGATCGACGGGCAGTAGCGCGGGCCCACCCCTTCTATGACGCCGGTATAGATGGGCGAGCGGTCGAGGCCGCCGCGAATGATTTCGTGCGTGCGCTCGTTGGTATGCGTGATCCAGCACGGCACCTGCCGTGGGTGCTGCTCGCGGGTGCCCAGGAACGAAAACACCGGCGTTGGCTCGTCGCCCGGCTGCTCGGCCATCACCGAGAAATCGATGGTTCGCCCGTCGAGGCGCGGGGGCGTGCCGGTCTTCAGCCTGCCCGCCGGAAGCTTCAGATCACGCAGCCGGTGCGCGAGGCGTGCTGCGGGCGGGTCTCCCGCACGCCCCGCCTGATAATTCTTCAAGCCCACGTGGATCAGGCCGGACAGGAACGTCCCCGTGGTCAGCACCACGGCGCGCGCCGAAAACCGGATGCCGATGCTGGTCACGACCCCGGTCACGCGCTCGCCTTCGAGCGAGAGGTCGTCGACCGCCTGCTGGAATATCTGCAGGCCGGGCTGGTTTTCGAGCCGGCCGCGGATCGCTTTTTTGTACAGCAGGCGGTCGGCCTGCGCGCGGGTAGCGCGCACCGCCGGACCCTTGCGTAAATTGAGGACCCGAAACTGTATGCCGGCCTCGTCGGTTGCCGCTGCCATCGCGCCGCCTAGCGCGTCGATTTCCTTGACGAGGTGTCCCTTTCCTATGCCGCCAATTGACGGGTTGCACGACATCTGCCCCAGGGTTTCGATGTTGTGCGTGAGCAGCAGCGTATTGCACCCGATGCGCGCCGCGGCAAGCGCCGCCTCGGTACCGGCGTGCCCTCCGCCTACGACAATAACGTCAAACTTTTCAGGGTGATGCACGCCCGCGCGCTCCCACGTCAAACCGCAATCATACCGCAAACGACAGGCTATCTGAACAGCTTCGCGATCGTTCGTTCCACGTGGAACCGCTCGACGCCGGCGGCCTGCTTTTCACTTCACGGAATGCGCTGAGTGTCCGCCTTATCGGGTTGCTTGCAAAACGCAGGGTATCGATGGTTTTGTTGCGCCGCAGCGTGCCTGCGCCCGCGATGTTTCACGTGGAACACCCGCTGCGGATCGGCAGCCTCCGCAGTAGCGATCACTTACCGATGCAAAAGCGCGAGAAGATTTCTCCCAGCAGATCGTCCGAGGTGAACTCGCCGGTGATGGCACAAAGCGCGTCCCGAGCAAGTCTCAGCTCCTCCGCGAAGAATTCTAGCTGCCGCTCCTTCTCGGCGGCGTGCGCGAGATGCCCGGCCGCCACCCTGAGCGCGTTCAGGTGGCGCTCCCGCGCCATGAATAAACCCTCCCCGGCCGTGCGCCAACCAACCGCCTCAAGCAACGCCGCGCGCAGTAGCTCCACTCCCGCTCCGGTCTTCGCGGAGAGCCACACTTCCTCGAAGCCTTCGCGCACGGCGCGGTGCGGCGCGCCGTCGACCAAATCGATCTTGTTGAAAACCTTCAGCCGCGGCAACGCGGCCGGCAGCCGCTCGAGGATCGCCCGGTCCTCTCGCGTCTCCCCGCAGGTGCAGTCGAGGAGCAAGACGACAAGATCCGCCTTCTCTATCGCCTGCCAGGTGCGCTGGACCCCGATCTTCTCGACCGGGTCCCGCGGGTCGCGCAGCCCTGCGGTATCGATCACGCGCACCGGCACGCCGTGCACGTTAATCGTCTGACGGATCGCGTCGCGGGTGGTGCCGGGGATCTCCGTGACGATAGCCAGCTCCTCCCCGGCCATCCGGTTAAGCAGGCTTGATTTGCCGACGTTGGGCTGGCCCGCGAGCACGACATGCATGCCCTCCCGCAGCAGGCTGCCCTGCTGCGAAGCGGCGAGCAGTTGCACGAGCTTTGCGCGCACTCCCTGCAGCCTGCCGAGCGCATTCGCTTGCTGCAAAAACTCGATATCCTCCTCCGGAAAGTCGAGCGTTGCCTCGACCAGCAAGCGTAGGTCGGTGAGCGCCCTCACCAGCTCTTGGATCGCGGTTGAAAACTCTCCCTGGAGGGAACGCAGCGCGCAGCGTGCAGCTTCGGCCGTGGTCGCATCGATCAAGTCGGCGATGCTCTCGGCCTGCGCAAGATCGAGCTTGTCGTTCAGGAAGGCGCGTTTGGTAAACTCCCCCGGCTCCGCGACACGCGCCCCCAGCTCGAGGCAGCGGCGCAGTATGAGCTGCATCACGAGCGGGCCGCCGTGCCCGTGCAGCTCGAGCACGTCCTCGCCGGTGTATGAGTGCGGCGCAGCGAAATAGAGCGCGATGCCCTGATCGATCACTGCGCCATCGGCGCCCGCAAATTCGCACAGCACCGCGCGCCGGGGCGGCAACGGCTTGTTGACGAGGGTTTCGACGAGGCCGCGGAGATTGGATCCGGAAACCCGCACCACCCCGATGCCGCCCCGCCCGGGCGGCGTCGCGATTGCCGCGATGACGTCCGTCGCCATGAGTGCCACGTTGCGTTACCCGTGCTTCCGTGGCGGCGCTGCCGGGGGGCCGGCGCGACGCATTCCCTTCAGGCCTTACGCGACGCGCCGAGCCCGGCGCGCTCCAAGGCGCGGGTGATTTGCCACTGCTGGGCGATCGACAGAATGTTGTTCACGAGCCAGTACAGCACGAGCCCCGCCGCGAAGAAGAAAAAGAAGATGCTAAAAACAACCGGCATGATCTTCATCACCTTGGCTTGCACCGGGTCCGGCGGCTCGGGGCTGAGCCATGTCTGCACGATCATTGTCGCCCCCATCAGGATCGGCAACACGAAGTACGGATCCGGTGCGGCGAGGTCGTCTATCCACAGCACAAAGGGTGCGTGGCGCAGTTCCACGCTCGCCAGCAGGACCCAATAAAGAGCAATAAAAACAGGTATTTGCACTACGATAGGCATACACCCGCCCAGCGGGTTGATCTTCTCAGTCTTGTAAAGCTCCATCATCGCTTGCTGCAGCCGCTGGCGGTCATCGCCGTGCTGTTCCTTGAGCTTCTGCAGCTTGGGCGCGAGTACCCGCATTTTCGCCATCGAGCGGTAGCTCGCTGCTGACAGCGGGTAAAACAAGAGCTTGATAATCACCGTAAGCGCGATGATCGCGACGCCCCAGTTTCCTACCCAATGGTGGAGCCACGCGAGCACCCAGAACAGCGGCACCGCGATCACCGTGAGCCACCCGTAGTCGACTGTCAGATCGAGCCCCGGCGCGAGCTTCGCGAGTTTATCCTGCTCTTGCGGCCCGGCGTAGAGCGGCATGTACACTTTGGTTGTCGCCCCCGGCGCCGCACTCTCCACCGGCACGATGATTCCGACGGTGTATAGATTCTCCTCGAGGCGCTTCGCGTAAAACTCGCGCGGCGTGTCTCCGGCCGGCAGCCACGCGCTGAAGAAGTAATGCTGCAGCATTGCGATCCAGCCGTCCTGGCTGTTCTGCGGAAACTGCGTCTTGCCTTTGTCGAGGTCGCTGAAGGCAATCTTCTGAAACTTCTCCTTGTCGGTATAGATCGCCGCGCCGGTATACGTCGGCACCATCGCCGAGTCCCCCGCCGGCGGCTTGCCATCGCGCAACAGCTGAAAGTACGCAAAAGGCTGAAGTGCCGCGGAGCCGCGATTGGCGATCTCAAAGCCGACGTCGATGAGGTAGCTCGCGCGGTGGAAACGGAACACTTTTCTCACCACCACCCCATCTACCATTGGGGCGACGAGCCCCACTTCGACTTGATCCGCGCCGTCGGGCAAGTCGTACGCAGTGCGCTCCAGGGTGAAGACGGTGCGATGGTTCGGAAGGTTGCCGCCGATCAGCCCGGCTTGCGCCGCGTAGACGTGATCGGGCCCGCGCTCGAAGAGCACAAAGCGTTTTTTCCTGTCGAGGGTGTCGCGATGGTGCTTGAGCTCAAGCCGCCGCAGGTCCCCGCCATGAGTATCGACCTCGGCAACAAGGTAGTCGGTCTCCACCGTGACGAGCGCCCCCTGTGGCGTGACGCGCGGGGTTGCGGGGGGTACCGCGCCCTGTGTCGCCGCGAGTTTCTCCCCGGGCGTGGGTGGCCCAGCGGGCTGGGGCGGCTTGGCGCCTTCCTGCGCTCCGGGTTTCGCCGGCGCCACCGCTGGCGCAGGCTGTTGGTCACGCTGCCACGCGTCGAGCAGCAGGAAGACCGAAAACGCGAAGATGAAAAACAGGATTAGTCGCTGCGTGTCCATCTGTGGTTTCGTCAGGGTACCGGGTCATAGCCCCCGGGATGCCACGGGTGGCAGCGCAGTATGCGCTTCGCGCCGAGCCACGCCCCCCTGAACGCGCCGTACTTGGCCAAGGCCTGCGCAGTGTATTCCGAGCATGAGGGATAATGCCGGCAGCCGCGCCCCGTGAACGGGCTTAACGTCCACTGGTAGACGCGGATGAGGCCTATAAGGAAGCGCGCCATCTATCGATCTCTGCCACGATGCACGCCAATTCCTCGCGGCAGTCCGCGCTTGCGCGACGGTCCAGCGGCCGGCGCAATTGCACCACGACGTCCAGCCCCGCCAATGCTGCCTGTGCGCGGCGGAACGCTTCCCGCACGAGGCGCCGCGCCCGGTTCCTGTCCACCGCGCGTTTCGCTATACGCTTCGCGGCAACCACGCCCAGCCGTGCATACCGCAGGCCGTTGCGCTTTGCCCACGCCGCGAAATGGGCGCTCGCGGCCACGCGTTTAGCACGCAGCGCTGCCCCAAACTCGCCCCGTCGACGTAGGCGCTGGCGTTGCGGGAGCGAGAACCGTGCCGCTCCTTGTGGCACCGCCGGAATCAACTATGCGCCTAGCCGCGCGCGGCCTTTGGCGCGGCGAGCGCGTATTACGGCCCTGCCGGCGCGGGTTTTCATGCGCACGCGGTACCCATGCGTGCGTTTTCTGCGGGTTACAGAGGGCTGGTAAGTTCGCTTCATGTGGATCTTGCCTCCGTCGGGTTCGACAAAGCCTGTTATTACACCTTCTCCGCAGTACCGGTGTCAACCGTCGCGAGCAAGCACCATCAGACGCCCCGCGTTGAGCTACGCGGTGGATTACCACCAGCAAAACCGCTAAAATCGCATATTACCCTCCCGCTGCCCGAAACGAGCGCGCTGCGACCGTCCACAAGATGACTAGCTTCTGGCGTTTTTGCCTGGCGCAGTTTGAAAAAGACCTGCCGGCACAACAGTTCAAGACGTGGATCAAGCCGCTCGCAGCCCGCATCGACGGCGGCTCAGTGACGCTCATCGCGCCGAACCGTTTCGTGCTGCAGTGGATACGCGACAGATTCCTGCCTCGTATAGAGGAACTCGCCGCTGAGCGTCTTGGTGCTGGCGCCCGCGTGAGCCTTACACTTGCCGAGAAGAGCGGGGCTCTGCAGGCGTCGCTGCCGCTTGCCGATGGCAGCGCGGTGCGGCCAGGTGTGCGTGACGTATCCCGTCTGAACCCCTCTTTCACGTTCGAGAATTTCGTGACCGGGAAGGCCAATGAGCTTGCCCGTGCAGCAGCGATCCAGGTGGCAGAGCGCGCTGGCGCCGCGTACAACCC
Source organism: Betaproteobacteria bacterium (assembly GCA_016199485.1). Taxonomy (GTDB): domain Bacteria; phylum Pseudomonadota; class Gammaproteobacteria; order Burkholderiales; family SG8-41; genus JACQGO01. Next base: position 21,522 of record JACQGO010000133.1, on the reverse strand, counting down.
GCTGTTCGTTTACGGTGGGGTGGGGCTTGGCAAGACGCATCTTATCCATGCGATCGGTAACTACGTGCATTCCAAGCATGCTGAAAGCAAGATACGGTACATTCATGCGGAGCAATATGTATCGGATGTCGTGCGTGCGTATCAGCATAAGGCGTTTGACGACTTCAAGCGCTACTACCACTCGCTTGATGTCCTGCTCGTCGATGACATCCAGTTCTTTGGCGGTAAGAGCCGTACCCAAGAGGAGTTTTTCTACGCGTTCAATGCCCTAGTCGAGGCACACAAACAGGTGGTGATCTCCTGCGATACATATCCAAAGGAAATCTCCGGGATCGAGAACCGGCTGATCTCGCGCTTCGGATGGGGGTTAACGGTTGCAGTAGAACCACCTGAACTCGAAATGCGCGTAGCGATCCTGCTCAAGAAAGCTGAAGCTGAACGAGTCATGCTGGAGGAGACCGTGGCGTTCTTCATCGCGAGACACATTCACTCCAATGTGCGTGAGCTTGAGGGTGCGCTGAAGCGGGTGCTCGCATACGCACGTTTCTCCGGGCAGGGACTTTCGGTCGAGCTATCCCGCGAGGCACTTAAAGACCTCCTTGCGGTCCAGACACGCCAAGTATCAATCGAGAACATCCAAAAGACCGTCGCCGAGTACTACAAGATCAGGGTCTCCGAAATGTACTCGAAGAAACGCAGCCGTAACGTCGCACGACCACGGCAGATTGCAATGGCTCTAGCCAAGGAGCTCACTCCCCTCAGCCTCCCGGACATCGGGGAGGCTTTCGGTGGCAGAGACCACACTACCGTGCTACACGCCTGCCGCAAGATCACCGCGCTTAAGGCGACGAATCGAGAGGTTACGCATGATTTTGACTCTCTCCTCAAGGTACTGCGAGGATGAACACCGTGTACAACAACCCCGACAACTGTGGATAACGCGCTGATAACCATGTCGATCAAATCTGCATCCACAACTCATCCACAGCACCTTCTACAGGATATACATACCTGCCTACAATGCTAACCGACTGTGATGCCATGACTTTCACTATTATCCACAGCAAACGTCGTCGTTATTAACTATTCTCATGGTTTATAAGTAACTATGAAACTAATACAGGTCCAGCGCGACGTACTGCTTAAACCACTACAGGCAGTGACCGGCATCGTGGAAAAGCGGCATACACTTCCAATACTATCGAACGTTCTACTGGAACGACGGCAGCATCAACTCAGCATGGTAGCTACGGACTTGGAGATCCAGGTGTCTACTAGCTGCGCATGCGAAAAGGCTGTGGTGGAGGAGCAGAGTATTACAGTCTCCGCGCGTAAGTTGCTGGACATCCTCCGGGCGCTGGCGGAAGACACCGAGGTGGTTCTGGATGTGCAAAACAATCGCTTGCAGGTGCGGGCTGGCAGGAGCCGGTTCAATCTGCAGACGCTACCACCAGATGACTTTCCGCGCGTGGCGGAACCAGGTACGCCGACTGCGTCGATACGGCTACCGCAGAAGTTACTGCGGGATGTACTGCTCTTGGTGCAATATGCAATGGCACAGCAGGACATCCGCTACTATCTAAACGGGCTGCTGCTCGCGCTGGAGGGCGGTGAGCTCAAGGTGGTGGCTACCGACGGGCACCGGTTGAGCTACGCGAGTGAGCGGCTCGCGGGGGTGGAGGATAAGCGCGAGGTAATCCTCCCACGGAAGGCGGTGCTGGAACTCATGAAGCTCCTCGGTGATGGTGAGGAAGAGGTTGTAGTAGAGCTTTTCGCAAACCAAGTGCGTTTTACCTTCACGGGAGTCGTGATGGTAACAAAGGTCATCGATGGCAAGTTTCCGGACTATGCGCGGGTGATACCACCCAATTACCAAAAGCACTTCTCGGTACCGCGCGAGTTGCTGCTACAAGCATTACAGCGGGCAGTAATACTATCGAACGAGAAGTTCCGGGGAGTGCGATGGGTACTTACAGCGAACAGCCTCCGGGTATCATGCACGAACAACGACCAAGAGGAGGCACAGGAGGAGCTAGAAATTATCTACGACGGTGAGCCGCTCGATGTCGGTTTCAACATCAACTACCTGCTGGACGTGCTGAACAACCTACACAGCGCTACTGTTGATTGCGCGTTCGGTGACGCGAACAGCAGCATGGTGGTAACAACCCCGGATAGAGCAGACTTCCGGTACGTCGTGATGCCGATGCGCATCTAGCCACCGTAATAGCGCGATAGAGGAAGGCAGTACAGGTTGATGAGTGATAGATCTCCCGTCCCCAAGTCCCCAGACGACTACGACGCAAGCAGTATCAAGGTGCTCAAGGGGCTTGAGGCGGTACGCAAGCGCCCGGGCATGTATATCGGGGATACGAGCGACGGTACAGGCCTGCATCACATGGTATTCGAGGTTCTCGACAATGCGATCGATGAGGCACTAGCGGGGTATTGCAACGAGATCACGATTACCGTCCATCCGGATAACTCGGTAAGCGTGGTGGACAACGGGCGCGGAATCCCGACGGAAGTCCACCCGGACGACGAGCAGGAGCGCTCGTCTGCCGAGGTGGTGATGACCGAGCTCCACGCTGGCGGGAAGTTCGACAGCAACTCGTACAGGATCGCGGGCGGGCTACACGGCGTGGGCGTGTCGGTGGTTAATGCGCTCTCCGAGTGGCTGCGGCTCATCATCCGGCGCGACGGCAAGGTGCAGCAAATGGAGTTCCGCATGGGGGAGGCAGTGGCGCCGCTCAAGGCTGTCGGCAAGACCGAGCGGCGCGGGACCGAGGTACACTTCCTCGCGGCGAGGGAGATTTTCGGGAACGTGGAGTACCACTACGAGATACTCGCGAAGCGGCTCCGCGAGCTCTCCTTCTTAAGCCATGGGGTCAAGATTACCTTAGTGGACCAGCGCAGCGGCAAGGAGGAGCGCTTTGCCTACGCCGGGGGCATCAAAGGGTTCGTGGAGTATATGAACCGCACCAAGAACGTACTGCACCCGACGATTTTCTACGCATTGGCCGAGAAGGACGGCATCACCCTGGAAGTCGCGATGCAGTGGAATGATTCGTACCAAGAATCTGTCCAGTGCTTCACCAATAACATCCCGCAGCGCGACGGTGGCACGCACCTTACCGGCCTGCGGGCTGCGATGACGCGCACGCTCAACCAGTATATCGAGGCAAACGAGTTCGCGAAGAAAGCCAAGGTAGAGACGTCCGGAGATGACATGCGCGAGGGGCTCACGGCGGTGCTGTCGGTGAAGGTGCCCGAGCCCAAGTTTTCCTCGCAGACCAAGGAGAAGCTGGTCTCATCGGAGGTGCGGCCGGTCGTTGAGGAGATCGTAGCGGCAAAACTCGCGGAGTTCCTGCTGGAGAAGCCGGCGGACGCGCGCGCGATTACCACCAAGATCGTCGAGGCAGCCCGCGCTCGCGAGGCCGCGCGCAAGGCGCGCGAGATGACGCGGCGCAAGGGGGTGCTGGACTCGTTTGGGCTGTCAGGCAAGCTCGCCGACTGCCAAGAGCGCGACCCCGCGCAGTGCGAGCTCTACATCGTCGAAGGCGACTCGGCCGGGGGCTCGGCCAAACAGGGCAGGGATCGCAAGTTCCAGGCCATTTTGCCGCTCAAGGGGAAGATCCTCAACGTCGAAAAGGCACGCTTCGATAAACTGCTTTCCTCGCAGGAAATCACCACCCTCATCAACGTGCTGGGCACCGGCATCGGCAAGGATGAGTACTCACCGGAGAAGCTGAGGTACCACCGCATCATCATCATGACCGACGCTGACGTCGACGGTTCGCACATCCGGACGCTACTGCTCACTTTCTTCTACCGCCAGATGCCCGAGCTCGTGGAGCGCAGCCACATCTATATCGCGCAGCCGCCGCTCTACAAGGTGAAACACGGAAAGCACGAGCGCTATCTCAAAGACGACCACGAGCTGAAGGAGTTCCTGCTGCGCCTCGCGCTGTCCGAAGCGGAATTCTACCCGTCGGCAACCGCCGTCGCACTCGGGAGGGATGCGCTCGAGGACGTTGCGAGGCAGTACCTCGTCGCGGAGGCTGTCATCGAGCGCGTGAGCCGCATGGTCGACTCCGCAGTGCTCTACGCCCTCCTCAAACAGCCGGAGCTCGACCTCTCCGAGGAGAAGGCGGCACAGGCGAGCGCGCGCCGCCTCACGGCTCTGCTGCGTTCCGAGGGCGTTACGCTGGAGGCAAGGTTCGACGAGAAGAACGAGCGCTACGTGCTCGTCTCGAGCCGGGTGCAGCACGGTGTGCTGCGGCACACCTACCTCGATCCGGACTTCGTGCAAAGCGGCGACTACGCGCAGCTCAGAAAGACTGCTGAAGTCCTGCACGGACTGCTCGGCGAGGGCGCGTACGTGCGGCGCGGCGAGCAGCAACACCCGGTGAAGGAGTTCCGCGAGGCAATCACCTGGCTGCTCGACGAGGTGCGGCGCGGGGTCGCGATACAGCGCTACAAGGGACTGGGCGAGATGAACCCGGAGCAGCTGTGGGAGACCACGATGGATCCGAAGACGCGGCGCCTGCTGCGCGCGCAGATCGAGGACGCGATCAGCGCCGACGAGATCTTCACCACGCTGATGGGCGACGCGGTCGAGCCGCGCCGCCAGTTCATCGAAAGCAACGCGCTCGGGGTGAGGAACCTCGACATCTGAGGCGCGACCGCGTCAGGAGGCGGCGGGCCTCTTTGGGCGTGCGGGCTTCGCGCGTGTCTTTGCTCCGGCTGCCTTCGCTTCGCGAGTGGCGAACTCGAAGCTGATCGTGCCGCCTTTGCTGCGTACCAGGAACGCGGAGAATGGCCTGCCTTTTTTCGAGATGAAGCGGTGCAGCAGGTCGGTCCTGCCGGTGGCGAGCAGTTTTCTCATCTGCTCGGGCTCGATCCCACGCTGGAGGATGATCTTGCCGGAGCGGAAGTCGCAGCGCCGGGGGGCGCCGACGGCGCGCTCGCATAGGTAGGCCATCCCGTGCTCGTATACCGCCGCCCCGCATTTCGGGCACAGGCCGAGCGACTGTCTACCTGAGAAATCCACGGCTTCGGCGGTATCGGCGTTCGCCGCCAGCCCGAAGTCGAACTCCACCTTGAATTCCGGCGTGAGCCTCAGCACAGCGGCGAACGGCCTTCCAAGGCGGCTGCGGAAGCCGGTCAGCGGCCCGAGCGCGCGTTTTGCCAGCAGTTCTGCGACCTCCGCAGGCTCGAGCTGCCGCCCGGAGATCACGCGCCATACCGCAAAACCGCATTTCTCGCACCGGAACCTGCGGTAGTCTTCCTTCACCACGCCTCCGCACTTCGGGCACGGCGTCGGAAGCGTGGCATAGTCTCCCGGTAGCGGGTGGTCCCGGTGTTTCTTGACCTGTTCGACAATGCGGCGGGTCATGTGCTTGATCTGCTGCATGAACTCCGCGCGCTTGAGCTTGCCGTGCTCCATCTGCTTGAGCTTGAATTCCCAGTCTCCGGTGAGCTCGGGCGATCGAAGCTCCGGAATGTCGAGCCCCCGGAGCAGCGCGATCAGGGAGAAAGCCTTCGGCGTCGGCTGCAACTCGCGGCCGTTGCGCACGATGTACTCTTCGTCGAGCAGCTTCTCGATGATCACCGCGCGCGTGGCTGGCGTGCCGAGGCCGCGCTCCTTCATCGCCTCGCGCAGCTCCTCGTCCTCCACCAGCTTGCCTGCGCCCTCCATTGCCGTAAGCAGTGTGGCCTCGGTGAAGCGTGCGGGAGGCTTGGTCTGGGTGGCGACGACCTCGACCGCGCGGCTACGCGCGCTCTCGCCCGGACGCACCGCAGCCAAGCTCTGCGCCTCAGCGTCATCGGCATCCCTGCCGTAGACCTCGAGCCAACCCGGGGTCACCATCACGCGCCCCTCGCTCTTGAAGGCTTCGCCAGAGACGCGGGTGATGCGGGTGGTCACATCGTACTCCGCCGGCGGATAAAACACCGCCAGGAAGCGCCGCACCACGAGGTCATAGAGCTTCGTCTCGGCCTCATGGAGATGTTTCGGTGCGAACGCCGTCGGGATGATCGCGAAGTGGTCGGACACGCGGGCGTTGTTGAAAATCCGCTTGTTCGGGCGCACCCACCCGCTTTCGAGCACCTTGCGGGCGAAGCTCGCGTAGGGACAAGCGGAGTCAGCGGCCGCTCTCGCTGACTTGCCGCGTGGCCCGCCGAGCAGGCTGCCGAGCGTGCTCTTCACGGTGCCGACGTAGTCCTCGGGCAACCAGCGCGAATCGGTGCGCGGGTAGGTGAGCGCCTTGTGTTTTTCGTAGAGCGCCTGCGCGAGCGAGAGCGTCATTCTGGCCGAGTACCCGAAGCGCTGGTTCGCGGCGCGCTGAAGGCTCGTGAGGTCGAACAGCAACGGCGAAAGCTGCGTCGCGCGCTTGCGCTCTTCGGTGATCTCGCCGGGCTTGCCGAGGCACTTGGCGCGGATCGCCACGGCGCGCGCCTCATCCCAGATGCGCTCCGGCCGTGCGTCGCCGTCCTCGCTTTGTTTGTCCTTTGCGAACTTCTCGTCGAACCACCGCCCTTCGTATTCGCCGGCGGCCACCGCGAACGTCCCGCGTACTTCCCAGAACTCGCGCGGCACGAAGCTCTTGATGCGCTGTTCGCGTTCGACCAGGATCGCGAGCGTGGGAGTCTGCACCCGGCCGGCGGGGGTCTTGTAGAAACCGCCTTCCTGAGAGTTGAACGCGGTCATCGCGCGCGTCGCATTGATCCCGACCAGCCAGTCGGCCTCGGACCGGCACACCGCGGCGTCGGCGAGCGGCAGCATCTCGCGGTCGCCGCGCAGCTTCGCGAAACCTTCGCGGATTGCCGCCGCCGTCATCGACTGCAGCCACAGGCGTTCGATCGGCTTCGCGGTGCCGGTGTGCCGCACGATGTGGCGGAAGATAAGCTCGCCTTCGCGCCCGGCGTCGCAGGCGTTGATCAGCCCCGTGACGTCCTTGCGCTTGATGAGCTGCGCGAGCAGCCTCAACCGCACCTCGGTCTTTTCTATGGGCTTCAGGTCGAAATGCGGTGGAATGATTGGCAGGTTTTCGAGCTTCCACTTCCCGCGTTTGACCTCGTGCTCTTCGGGCGCAGCGAGCTCGAGCAGATGGCCGATCGCCGAGGAGAGCACGTAATGCTCGTTCTCGTAATAGTCGCCGCGCTTCACGAAGCCGCGCAGCGCGCGCGAGATGTCGGCTGCGACGGACGGTTTCTCGGCGATGATGAGTTGCTTGGTCACGGGGCGTGTGAGACCGAACCCGGCGCCACGCACCACCGGTGGCGCCGTATCAAACGGAGCGCAGAATGATAAAGAACAAACCCGTCGTAAGGCAAGCGTGATACGCCACGCGGCGCCGGCGCAGCGCGACGGCCCCCGCGGCGAGGGTCAAGGAATCAAGCGTTTGCAGTGGCTGCGGGGGCGGCGAAACAGGCCGCGCTCAGCGGCGGCGTTGATAGCGTCCACCGGGCAGCGCGTCGACCGCGTGGGAGAGTTCGAGTTGCAGGAGCGCGCTGGTGACCGCCTCGGCGGCAAAACCGCTTCTCGCGCACAGGGTGTCGACGTCGCACGGATCGAAGCCCATGCACTCGAGGACACGCCGCGCCTCCGGGGAATGCGCGGTCTCGTCCGTTCCCGGCGCGGCGGGCGCGGGCGGCAGCGCGAGCTCTTCGAGCACGTCGCTCGCACTCTCCACGAGCTTTGCTCCCTGTTTGATCAACATGTGGCAGCCCTTTGCAAGCGGCGAGTGTATCGAGCCGGGAATCGCAAACACCTCCCTGCCCTGCTCCGCCGCGAGCCGCGCGGTGATCAGCGAGCCGCTGGAGGACGCCGCCTCGACCACCAGGCATCCTCGGGCGAGCCCGCTGATCATGCGGTTGCGACGCGGAAAATTGCTGCCGAGCGCCGGCGTGCCGAGCGGGAACTCCGAGATCATGCAGCCGTGTTCGGCAAGCTCGCGCGCAAGCCCGCGGTTGCGTGCCGGGTAAACGATGTCAGGGCCGGTGCCGAGTACAGCGATGCTGCTCGATGCGCCGGCAAGGCCGCCGTGGTGTGCGGCGGCGTCGACGCCGAGCGCGAGCCCGCTTACGATCGTGAGCCCGGCGTCGCTCAGCGCGCGCCCAAACGCTTCCGCGTTGGCGATGCCCTGAGGGGTCGCGCTGCGGCTGCCGACGATGGCGAGCGCCGGGTGGTTCAAGAGCTCGCGGCGACCTTTGACATAGAGCAGCGGCGGCGGGTCGGGAATCTCGAGCAGCCGTTGCGGGTAGCCGTGATCAGCCAGTGTCACAATCCCGTTCGCCGGATCCGCGAGCCACGCGCGGACCGGCGCGAGGCGTTCGCGCGCGCCCCCGTCGCGTATGCGCGCGGCCACTTCCGTCGGCACGTGTTGAGCGAGCGCTGCGTGGCCCGCAGCGAAGATGTGGGCGGGCTCGCCGAAGCGCACGAGCAGCCTGCGCAACGCAGCGTCGCCGAGCCCCGGCGTCAGGCACAGCGCGAGCCAATCTTCGAGATGACGCTCGACCGTCACGTGTGCTCGTCGCGGAGTGCGCCGCGACGCGGGGGGAAGGAACGCCCCGCGCCCGCCGCCGTGGTAGGGGTGAAGCGGCGCAGCTTACGGATTGGTGACCACGTCGAGCACGTGCACCGGGCGGGACGCCTGCATCACGAGCGCGAAAGAGGCCCGGTCGAAAGTGCGAAATACCATCACCAAGCCATAGCGCTCGTCGGGTAGATCCACGGCGGGCACCGCCGCGGCCTTGCTTCGCGAGTAGAGCGGCGTGTTGCGCGGGTCGAGCGACTCGCTGCGATAGTCGAGCGGGGCCTCGCCCCCCAGGCCGGTGCGTCCGTAGAGCGGCTCGGTGCGGTAGGTATAGCGCGCGCCGCGCTGGCTGCGATGGATCGCAAGCACATGACCGGCTTCCAGCCCGTCACGGCTGCCTCTGGAGAGCGCGACGATCGAGTTGGGGCCGATCTCCCGTAGGCCTCCGTACGCCGATACGATGCGGCCCGCGACGGGTTTTTGGGGCGCGCGCGGCATGTAGTTCATGAACGGGACCTCTTTGGGTGCCGGAACCAGCCGGTCGCCCACATAGATTTCCTGCGGTGACCTCAGGATCTCGAGCGTCGCGACGTCGCCGAAGCGCGTCACGCGCGCCTCGCCCAGATAAACCGCCTCGTAACCGAGGGTCTCGTTGTTGTCGGGGTCGACGAGCGCCTCGCCGCGGCGGAAGACCTGCCAGAATTCGCCCTTGTCCTTGGTAATGCCCTCCGCATAGGCGGTGCTGCCCGCAGCGATCGCCACCCTGCTCTCCTCGGTGGCAACGATGCGAGGCGCGGTGTCGAGGCGGTTCGCTTCGATCACCAGCGGCCGGCTCAAGAACGGCTCGATCGCCGCGGCCGGGATCGTCGGGACCGGCTTGGGCGGACGCGGCTCGGCGCGCACCTTGGGCGAGAGTTTCACCGTTTCGGTCTTGAGCAAACGCAACCTTGCTTCCTGTGCGGAGCGGTCGAGCACGATCACGTCGCCAGGATAGATGCGGTGCGGATTCTTGATCTGCTCTTGGTTCATCTTCCAAAGCTCGGGCCAGCGCCACGGTTCCTTGAGAAACCGTCCCGCGATGCTCCACAACGTGTCGCCCTCGACCACGATGTACCGATCGGGCGCTGAATCTTTGATCTCGCCGTCACCCGCGGCGAACGCCGTAGCGAAGGGACTCAACAATAAAATCAGCGATATAATCAGCTTCACCATGGGGCACCCCTATAGCTGTCTGGCTCGCGCGACAGACCCCTCCCAGCGGCCGCAGCGGGATCTGACGTGACGAATTGGTTTAAATTCTGCATCTAGTCATTTAAATCCGCAAGCTTTTTTATGGCTCTCCTGCCGATACTGCGATACCCCGATCCGCGGCTGCACAAGGCGGCCGGCAGGGTGGGCGCCGTGAACGACGAGATCCGACGCCTAATCAACGACATGGCCGAAACCATGTACGCCGCGCCGGGAATCGGGCTCGCTGCAACCCAGGTCGATGTATACCAGCAGGTGATCGTGATCGACATCTCCGAGACACGAGACCGGCTCAATGTGTTCATCAACCCTGAGATACTCGAAGCGAGCGGCAGCGAAGAGTGCGAAGAGGGGTGCCTGTCGGTACCCGGGATATTTGAGAAAGTGCGGCGCGCCGAGCGCGTCAAGGTGCGCGCGCTCGACGCCCAAGGACAAACGTTTACGCTCGAAACCGAGGGGCTGCTTGCGGCGTGTGTGCAGCACGAAATGGATCATCTGAAGGGCGTCGTGTTCGTCGAGCATCTCTCGCGCCTGAAGCAGCGGCGCATCCTCGCGAAGCTGAAGAAGCAGCAACGGCGCGCGATGTGAACGGTTCCCTCTCCCGGGACGCTTCAGCGCGTTCAGCGCGCGGGGCGGACGAGGGCGCGCGAACGTATGAAGATCATCTTTGCCGGCACTCCCGAATTCGCTGCTGCGGCGCTCGGAGCGCTGATCGCTGCGGGGTATGAGATCGTGCTCGTCCTCACCCGGCCGGACCGTCCGGCCGGACGTGGCATGAAGCCGCAGGCGAGCGCGGTGAAAGCGCTCGCGCTCGGCCATCTGCTGCCGATCCTGCAGCCGGCGACGCTGAGAAGCGAGGCGATACAGGAGGTGCTACAACGAGCCGGGGCGGAGGCGATGGTGGTCGCGGCGTACGGGCTGATCCTGCCAGAGGCCGTGCTCGCGATTCCGCGGCGCGGGTGCATCAACATTCATGCTTCGCTGTTGCCGCGCTGGCGCGGGGCAGCGCCGATCCAGCGCGCGCTGCTTGCGGGGGATACCGAGACCGGCATCACGATCGTGCAGATGGACGAGGGGCTGGACACCGGTCCTATCCTGTTGCAGCAGCGGATCGCGATCGACGCGGCCGACACCGCGCAGACGCTGCACGACAAGCTCGCGCGGCTCGGCGCAAGACTCATCGTGCGCGCGCTCGCGGAAAACCCGCAGCCGCGACCGCAGGACGAGGCGCGCGCCACCTACGCGGAGAAGGTCGCGAAGCGCGAAGCGGATATCGACTGGTGTGAACCCGCGACAGTGATCGAACGCAGGGTGCGCGCTTTCAATCCGTACCCGGTCGCGCAGTCGCGGATCAAGAACACGACGGTAAAGATCTGGGGCGCGCAAGTGGAGCGGCGCGCCGCTGCGGCGCCCGGCGCGATAATGGAAATCGCGCCGCGCGGCGTGCTCGTCGCGTGCGGGCAGGACGGGCTGTGGCTGACGGAACTGCAGCGGCCCGGCGGGAAGCGGATGGCGGCGGCGGCGTTCCTCGCGGGCTTTCCCCTTGCGCCGGGCGAGCGCTTCGGCGACTGACGTGGTCGAGATTCAGCGGCTTGCAGCGCAGGCGGTCGGCGAAGTCCGCGCGGGCCGCAGCTTGGGCGAGGTGCTGCCGGCGCTCGTTACCCGGCAGCCCCGGCTCACGGCGCGCGAGCGCGCAGCGATCCAGGATCTCGCCTACGGCACGCTGCGGTTTCTCGCGCGGCTCGAGGCGATCCTCGGCGCCCTGCTTGACAACCCGCTCTCCGACGCCGCGATACGGCACCTGCTGCTCGTTGCGCTCTATCAGCTCGCATACGGCAAGAGCGCGCATTATGCGGTCGTTGACCACGCGGTGGCGGGCTGCGCGCGGGTGCGGCGCGCGGCGGCCAAGGGGCTCGTCAACGCGGTGCTGCGCAACTTCCTGCGCCGCCGCGAGACGCTGCTCGCGCGCGTCGACCGGGATGAGGCGGCGCGCTACTCGTATCCGCGGTGGTGGATCGACAAGCTGAAGCGCGAATATCCAGAAACCTTCCGCGCGATTCTCGAGGCCGGCAACACGCACCCCCCGCTCACCCTGCGCGTGAATCGCCGGGCGATCGCGCGCGAGGGGTATCGGGCGCTGCTCGCGGCGCGGGGCATCGGGGCGAGCGTGAGCGGGGAGTCCGCGCTCACGCTCGCCACCCCGCTCCCGATCGAGCGCATACCCGGGTTCAGCGAAGGCCTGGTGTCGGTGCAGGACGCCGCGGCGCAGCTTGCGGCGCCGCTGCTCGAGGTGCGCGACGGCATGCGCGTGCTCGATGCCTGCGCCGCGCCCGGCGGCAAGACCGCGCACATCCTGGAGCTCGCGGCGGTCGAGCTCACGGCGCTCGACAGCGATGCGACACGGCTGGAGCGCGTGCGCGCGAACCTCGCGCGGCTCAAGCTCGATGCGCGCATCGGGTGCGGCGACGCCCGCGGGTGCGACTGGTGGGACGGGCGGCCCTACGATCGGATTCTCGCCGATGTGCCGTGCTCGGCCTCCGGCGTGGTGCGCCGCCATCCGGATATCAAGTGGCTGCGACGCGAAAGCGACATCGCGCAGTTCGCGGCAACCCAACGCGCGATGCTGGAAGCGTTATGGCAGTTGCTCGTGGGTGGTGGTAAATTGCTGTACGCGACGTGCTCGGTGTTCGGTGAGGAAAACCGGCAACAGGTCGCCCAGTTCGTGGAGCGGCACCGCGACGCGAGGCTCCTCGACCTGTCCGGTTTCGAAGCGCACAAGGAGCGGCCGACGGGTCAACTGCTTCCGGACGAACAGCATGATGGTTTTTTCTATGCGCTGCTGCAGAAGAGGTGACCTCTTCCGTATGGTGGCCGCGCTGTGGCTGCTCATCGCGCTGCCGCTCGCCGCGCGCGCTGAGGGCATCGAGGTGAAGCAGGCGCGCCTCGCGATGGCCGAAGACGGCTATTATCTGGAAGCTGATTTTGACGTCGCGCTCAATGCCACGCTGGAGGACGTGCTCAAGAAAGGCGTGGCGCTCCACTTCGTGCAGGAATTCGAGCTGATCCGTCCGCGCTGGTACTGGTTCAACGAGACGATCGCCAACTCGGAGCACCACTACCGGCTGTCCTTCCACCCCCTGACGCGCCAGTACCGCGTCGGTATCGGCGCGCTCTCCAGCAATTTCAACACGCTCGCCGAGGCGCTGTATTTCATCAGCCGGGTGCGAAGCCGCCCCGTAGCGGAGGCCGGCGTGCTCAAGAGGGACACCGCGTACACCGCGGCGCTGCGCATGCGGCTCGACGTCTCGCGGCTGCCCAAGCCGTTCCAGATCAGCGCGTTCGGCTCGCGTGAATGGAACATCGGATCCGACTGGTACCGCTGGACGGTGACGCCATGAAGCAAGCGCCTGCCCGGCACCGTTCCGCGCTCACCAGCGCTGCGGTGAAGTATCTCCTCATCCTGTGCTCTGGCCTGAGCGCAGTGGCGCTCTATTTGCTCGCTACGGCGAGCGCCAACACCGCGCTGTTCGCGCGGCATTACCCGCTGCTGCTTGCGCTCAACGGCGCGCTCACCGTGGGGCTCGCAGCGCTCGTCGTGTTCCAGCTGGTCACGCTGCGGCGCAAGCTCAAGGCCCGCGTGTTCGGCTCCAAGCTCACGCTGCGGCTGGTGCTGCTGTTCGCGCTGGTCGCGGTGCTGCCCGGCGCGGTGGTCTACGCGGTGTCGGTGCAGTTCCTGGCAAAGAGCATCGAGTCGTGGTTCGACGTGCACGTGGACAAGGCGCTCGAGGGGGGCCTGAACCTCGGGCGCGGCGCGCTCGACAACATGCTGAAGGACCTCACCAAGAAAGCCGAGGCAATGGCCGTCTCGCTATCAGTGCGGCCGCTCTCCGAGCACCTCGCGGCGCTCAACGCGGCGCGCGAGCAGGCGGGCGTGCAGGAGGCGGCGCTATTCAGCCAGCGCGGCAAGCTCATCGTTTTCTCCGGCAGCGAGCGCGTCGGGCTCATGCCGGACCTGCCGGGCGCGCTCGCGCTGCGCCAGCTCAGGCTGCAGCAGCCCTACAGTGCAATCGAAGCGGTTCCTGACAGGGGGCTGTTCCTGCGCGTGCTGGTGCCGGTCAACGTGCTGAGCCTGTCCGAGGAACCGCGCGTGCTGCAGCTGCTGCATCCGGTGCCGTCGCAGCTCGCGCACGACGCGGAGCTGGTGCAGGCCGGCTACCGCGAGTACCAGGAGCTCACGCTCTCGCGCCTGGGCCTGAAGCGGCTGTTCGGGCTCACCCTTACCCTCACCCTGCTGCTCGCGCTGCTCTCGGCGCTGGCGCTCGCGTTCCTGCTCTCCGACCGGCTTTCGGCGCCGCTCAACATCCTCGCCGAAGGCACGCGCGCGGTGGCGAGCGGCGACTTCAGCCAGCGCGAGCAGGTCGCGAGCGGCGACGAGCTCGGCATGCTCACCCAGTCGTTCAACCGCATGACGCAGCAGCTCGGGGAGGCACGCGCGCAGGCCGAGCGCAACCAGGCGCAGGTCGCGCAGGCCAAGGCCTACCTCGAGAGCATACTCGCGAACCTGTCGACGGGCGTGCTCGCGTTCGACGCCGAGCTCAGGCTGCGCGCGGCGAACCGCAGCGCGGGAAACATCCTCGGGGTCGACCTCACGCCGCTCATCGATCGCGGGCTGGCGCACTGGGCAGAGGGTGCGCGGCAGCTCGCCGAGTTCGCCCACGCGATCGGCACGGGGTTCGCCGCCGCCGACAAGGAATGGGAAAAGCAGGTCGAGCGCACCGATGCACGCGGCCCTCAGGTATTGCTGATCCGCGGCACGCGGCTGCCGGCCGGCGCCGAAGCGGGCTACGTTGTGGTGTTCGACGATGTGACGCACCTGCTCCAGGCGCAGCGCGACGCCGCGTGGGCCGAGGTGGCGCGGCGCCTTGCCCACGAGATCAAGAATCCGCTCACCCCGATACAGCTCTCCGCGGAGCGGCTGCAGCTGAAGCTCGCGCCCAAACTCACGCCGGGGGAGGCGGAAATTCTCGCACGCTCGACGCAGACCATCGTCAACCAGGTCACGGCGCTCAAGCGCATGGTCGATGCTTTCAGCCAGTATGCGCGCACGCCGGAGCCGGCGATGCGCGCGCTCGACCTCAACGTCCTGGTACGCGAGGTGCTCACGCTCTATGAGTCGCTCGGCTCGAGCATCAGGCTCGAACTTGGGCACGAGCTTCCGCAGACCGTGGGCGATGCCGCGCAACTGCGGCAGGTCATCCACAATCTGCTGCAGAACGCGCAGGACGCGCTGGTGGAGGCCGCGGCCCCGGCGATCGTGGTCCGCACCGAAGCCGCGGGCGATGCGTTGCAGCTCTCCATCACCGACAATGGCAGCGGGTTTCCCGAGCAACTGATGAAGCGCGCATTCGAGCCTTACGTCACAACCAAGCCGAAGGGCACGGGGCTCGGGCTTTCCATCGTGAAGAAAATCGTGGAAGAGCACCACGGGAACGCGCGCATCGAGAATGTCGC
Source organism: Betaproteobacteria bacterium (assembly GCA_016199485.1). Classification (GTDB taxonomy): domain Bacteria; phylum Pseudomonadota; class Gammaproteobacteria; order Burkholderiales; family SG8-41; genus JACQGO01. The sequence continues at coordinate 6,223 of JACQGO010000133.1, read as the reverse complement.
GCCGCACGGCGCGCGGGTTACCGTTACGCTGCCGATTGCGGCGACGCAGGGCGTCGTCAGCAGGAGCGCGGCCGAGGTATAGGGGGTGCAGGTGGACGCGGGGTTCGGCTAAAATCGATAGCGCGCGGCGCGGCCGCGCAAGGGCGAGCCGCGCCCGCGCGTTGGTGGGATATGCATCAGATTCTGGTCGTTGACGATGAAGTAGGCATCCGGGAGCTGCTCTCGGAAATCCTCTCGGACGAGGGGTACCAGGTGCGGCTGGCGCAAAACGCGAGCGAGGCGCGCGCGTTCCGCACCCGCGCGCGCCCCGACTTGGTGCTGCTCGACATCTGGATGCCCGACACCGACGGCATCACGCTGCTCAAGGAGTGGGCCGCCGCGGGGTTGCTCACGATGCCGGTGGTGATGATGTCCGGCCACGGCACGATCGACACGGCGGTCGAGGCGACGCGGCTCGGCGCGTATGACTTTCTGGAGAAGCCGATCGCGCTGCAGAAGCTGCTCACCACGGTGGGGCGCGCGTTGAAGCACGGCGAGCAACAGCCGCAGCCGGCGCTCGCGCTCCCGAGCCTGGGGCGTGCGCCAGCGATCGCCGAGCTCAAGCAGCGCCTCGAGCGCGCGATGGGGCTGAAGGCGCCGGTGCTGCTCGTCGGCGAGCCGGGCTGCGGCGCGGAGCTGTGCGCGCGTTTTCTGCACCAGCGCAACACACCGTGGGTCGCGCCTGACAATCACAATCAGCTCGCAGAGAAGCCGCTCGAGCTTCTCGGCCAGGCGCGCGACGGCACGCTGTTCCTGTACGACGTCGGCGAGCTCTCGCGCGTTGAGCAGAAGGGGCTCGCGCTGCTGGCGGGCAAACTCGACAAGTTCAACGTGCGGCTCGTCTCCGCCGCCTGCCGCTCGCTGCCCGAGCTGGTGGCGCAAGGAGCGTTCGACGCGCGGCTCTACAGCGTGCTCACCGGCGTCACCATCCGCGTGCCGAGCCTGCGTGAGCACTGCGAGGATGTCCCGGACCTGGCAAACCTCATGCTGCTGCGGCTGGTCGAGACCAAGCAGTCCCCGCCCCGGCAGTTCACCACCGCGGCGCTGAACGCGTTGCGCAACTACGACTGGCCGGGCAACCTGGCGCAGCTCGAGAGCGTGGTGAGGGGCCTCGCGCTCACTGCGTCGTCCGAGCAGGTCACCCCCGAGGAGGTGAACCAGGCGCTGTCGGCCCCGGTGCGGCAGCCGGCGCCGCCCGCGCTCGACCTGCCGCTCGACCTTCCGCTGCGAGAGGCGCGCGACGCGTTCGAGCGCGTCTATTTCGAGCACCACATCGCGAGGGAGGGCGGGAACATGAGCCGGGTCGCCGAAACCGTCGGCCTCGAGCGCACGCACCTCTACCGCAAGCTGAAGCAGCTCGGCGTCAAGCTCACGCGCAAAGACGAGGAATGAACGGCGTGGCGAAGCGCGCACTGCCGCTTCGCGCCGTGTTCAGGTAGTCAAAGCGGGCGGTTTGGATGATAATGATGCCCTCCCCGAGTCGTGATATTCCCGTCAAGGACCACTCGATGAGTTCCCGAGTCGAACTGGCCGACGCGTTGCGCGCGCTGGCCATGGACGCCGTGCAAAAAGCCGGTTCCGGGCACCCCGGCATGCCGATGGGCATGGCGGAGATCGCGGAGGTGCTGTGGAACCATCACCTGCGGCACAATCCCGCCAACCCCAAATGGTTCGACCGCGACCGCTTCGTGCTCTCCAACGGCCACGGTTCGATGCTGCTCTACGCGCTGCTCCATCTCACCGGCTACGACCTGCCGCTCGAGGAGCTGAAGCGCTTCCGGCAGCTGCACTCGAGGACGCCGGGACATCCCGAGTACGGCTGTGCGCCGGGCGTCGAGACCACGACCGGCCCGCTCGGCCAGGGGCTCGCCAACGCGGTGGGGATGGCGCTCGCGGAGAAGATCCTCGCCACCGAGTTCAACCGCGACGGTTTTGAGATCATCAACCACCACACCTACGTGTTCGTCGGCGACGGCTGCCTGATGGAAGGCATTTCGCAAGAGGCGTGCTCGCTCGCCGGCACGCTGGGGCTCGGCAAGCTGATCGCGATCTACGACGACAACGGCATCTCGATCGACGGGAAAGTGAGCGGCTGGTTCACCGACGACACGCCGAGGCGCTTCGAGGCCTGCGGCTGGCACGTGGTGCCGAACGTCGACGGCCATGACTTCGACGCCGTGGAACGCGCGCTCATCGCTGCGAAGGCGGAGACGGCGCGCCCGTCGCTGATCTGCTGCAAGACCGTCATCGCAAAGGGTGCGCCGAACAAGGCCGGCACGCACGAGGCGCACGGCGCGCCGCTGGGCGAAACCGAGGTCGCCGCGACGCGCGGCAGCCTGAACTGGAACTACGGGCCGTTTGAGATCCCGCGGCACGTCTACGAGCGGTGGGATGCGCGCGCCCGGGGCGCGGCGCTGGAAGCGAAATGGAACAGGAAGTTCATCGCCTACGAGGCGGCCTGTCCCGACCTCGCCGTGGAGCTCAGGCGCCGCATCGCGGGCGAGTTGCCGGCGAACTGGCGCGCGCACCGCGACGCCTTTGTCGCCAAGGTCGATGAAGCGGCGGAGACGATCGCGACGCGCAAGGCTTCGCAGAATGCGATCGAAGGGCTCGCGCCGGTGCTTCCGGAGCTCGTCGGCGGCTCGGCTGATCTCGCCTGGTCGAATCTCACGGTGTGGTCCGGATCACGCCCGGTGAGCAAGGTCGACGGCGGCAACTACATCTATTTCGGCGTGCGCGAGCTCGCGATGGCGGCGATCGTGAACGGGATCAGCCTGCACGGCGCCCTCATCCCGTACGGCGCCACCTTCCTGGTTTTTTCGGACTACGCGCGCAGCGCGTTGCGGCTCTCGGCGCTGATGAAAATCCGCGCGATCTACGTGCTGACCCACGATTCGATCGGGCTCGGCGAGGACGGTCCTACGCACCAGCCGGTCGAGCACGCCGCGAGCTTGCGGCTCATACCCAACATGGACGTGTGGCGACCGTGCGACGCGGTGGAATCTGCCGCGGCGTGGGTGGCCGCGATCGAGCGCAAGGACGGGCCGACGAGCCTGCTGCTCACGCGCCAGAATGTGCCGTTCCAGAAGCGCGAGGCGCGGCAGATTGCCGCGATCCCGCGCGGTGGTTACGTACTCTCCGAGGCGGCAGGCGGGAGTCCGCGCTGCGTGCTGATCGCCACCGGTTCCGAGGTCCAGCTTGCGCTCGGTGCACAGAGGTTGCTCGCCGAAGAGGGGATCGCGGCGCGGGTGGTGTCGATGCCCTCGACCAGCGTGTTCGACCGCCAGGACGAGGCTTACCGCGCGGGCGTGCTTGCGCGCGGCGTGCCGCGCGTCGCGGTGGAGGCGGGCGCGAGTGACTACTGGCGCAAGTACGTCGGGCTCGACGGGGCGGTGGTCGGGATCGACCGCTTCGGCGAGTCGGCCCCGGGCGCAGAGCTTTTCAGGTATTTCGGGTTTACCGCGGTCAACGTGGCAAACGCGGTGAAGCGCGTGATCTCGCGCTGAGGGCCGGCCTAAACTACTGTTTTCGCTTGCCGCGGGCTCGAGCGGTAAGATAACGCTTTTTCGTCCGGGAGGAATCCGATGGCAATCAAAGTCGCGATCAACGGTTATGGCCGCATCGGCCGCAACATCCTGCGCGCGCACCATGAGGGCGGCAAGAAGCACGATATCGAGATCGTCGCGGTCAACGACCTCGGCGACGCCGAGATCAACGCGCACCTCACGCGCTACGACACCGCGCACGGCAGGTTCCCGGGGCGCGTCGAAGTCGACGGCGACGCGATCGTGGTCAACGGCGAGCGCATCAAGGTGCTCGCGGTGCGCAATCCGGCGGAGCTGCCGTGGGGTGCGCTCGGCGTGGATGTCGTGCTCGAGTGCACGGGGCTTTTCACCAGCAAGGAGAAGGCGTCCGCGCATATCAAGGCGGGCGCGAAGAAGGTGATCATCTCCGCGCCCGGCGGCAAGGACATCGACGCGACGGTGGTCTACGGCGTCAATCACCGGACGTTGAAATCGAGCCACGCGGTGATTTCGAACGCCTCGTGCACGACGAACTGTCTCGCGCCGATGGTCAAGGCGCTGCACGAGAAGATCGGCGTGGTGCAAGGGCTGATGACCACGGTTCACGCCTACACCAACGACCAGGTGCTCACCGATGTCTACCACGAGGACCTGCGGCGCGCGCGCGCGGCCGCCATGTCGATGATCCCGACCAAGACCGGGGCCGCGGCGGCGGTGGGGCTGGTGCTGCCGGAACTCAACGGCAAGCTCGACGGTTTCGCGGTGCGGGTGCCGACCATCAACGTTTCGCTCGTCGATCTGACGTTCGCTGCCAGGCGTGCCACCTCGGTGGACGAAGTGAACGCGGTGATGAAGGGCGCAGCGGAAGGGGACCTCAAAGGCGTGCTCGAGTACAGCAAGGCGCCGCTGGTATCCGTCGACTTCAACCACAGTGCGGCGTCGAGCATTTTCGATGCGACGCTCACCAAGGTGACCGGCGGCACGCTGGTCAAAGCCCTCGCCTGGTATGACAACGAGTGGGGTTTCAGCAACAGGATGCTCGATGTCACGGTCGCCCTGATGAATGCACGGTAGTCGAATCACGTTTCGCTTTTCACCGTGAACAAAATGAGCTTCCTCAAGATGACCGACCTCGACCTGCGCGGGAAGCGGGTCCTGATGCGCGTGGACTTCAATGTTCCGCTGAAAGACGGTGCGGTGGCAGACGACACGCGCATCCGCGCCGCATTGCCGGGGATCAGGCGCGCGCTTACGCAGCGCGCGCGGGTGATGCTGGTGTCGCACCTGGGCCGCCCCAAGGAGGGCGTGTTCGAAGAAAGCGAGTCGCTCGCGCCGGTGGCGAGACATCTCTCGAAGCTGCTCGGCAGAGAGGTAGCGCTCAAGCGTGAGTGGCTCGACGGCGTGGAGGTGCCGGCCGAGGAGGTGGTGCTGCTCGAGAACTGCCGTTTCAACAAGGGCGAGAAGAAGAACGACGACGCCCTCGCCCGGAAGATGGCGGGGCTGTGCGACGTCTATGTCAACGATGCATTCGGGACCGCGCACCGCGCGGAGGCGACCACGCACGGCATCGCCAAGTATGCGAAAGTGGCGTGCGCGGGACCGCTGATGGCAGCGGAGGTCGAGGCATTGTCGCGGGCGCTCGAGCAACCGGCGCGCCCCCTCGTCGCGATCGTCGGGGGCTCGAAGGTCTCGACCAAGCTCACCATCCTCGCTGCGCTGGCCGAGAAGGTGGATCAACTGATCGTCGGCGGGGGAATCGCGAACACCTTCATGCTGGCGACGGGCGCGCGGATAGGCAGGTCACTCGCCGAACCGGACCTCGCCGGCGAGGCGAAGAGAATCATCGAGATCATCGAAGCGAAGGGCGGCGCGGTGCCGGTGCCGGTCGACGTGGTATGCGCCAAGCAGATGTCGCCCGCAGCGCATGCCGAGGTAAAAAGCGCCGCCGCGGTGGCGGACGACGACATGGTCCTTGACATCGGGCCGCAGACCGCGGCCGCGTTCGCCGCGGCGCTGCAAAACGCCGGAACCATCGTGTGGAACGGGCCGGTGGGAGTTTTCGAAATCGACCAGTTTGGCGAAGGCACCCGGGCGATCGCCCGCGCGGTCGCCGACTCCACGGCGTTCTCCATCGCCGGCGGCGGCGACACGCTCGCGGCGGTGGCGAAATACGGCGTGACCGCCAGGATCTCCTACATCTCCACCGGCGGCGGCGCGTTCCTCGAGTTCCTCGAGGGTAAGAAGCTGCCGGCGATCGAAATCCTCGAACAGCGCGCAGCCGCGCGGTAGCGCGGCGGTTCCGCGTCCGGCGTTCCGTGTCAAACCGGGTGCGGCGAATTTCTGGTACCCTTCGAGCCGACGACCCAGATTCCTGAACGCAGAACCCGGAACAGAATCGTGTTGCGCAGGACGAAAATCGTTGCGACGCTCGGGCCCGCGTCGAGCGACGCGAGGACTCTGGCGCGCATGATCGATGCCGGGCTCGACGTCGTGCGCATGAACTTTTCCCACGGGACGGCTGAAGAGCATGCGCAGCGCGTGGAGATGGTGCGCGCGCTCGCGCGTTCGGCTGGCCGCACCGTCGGCGTGCTGATCGACCTGCAGGGCCCGAAAATCCGGATCGGCAAGTTCGCGAAGGGAAAAATCATGCTCGCCTCCGG
>JACQGO010000132.1 GCA_016199485.1 Betaproteobacteria bacterium | reverse complement strand
TCACAGCGAGAGTTCAGCATTCCCCCGTTCGCGTCGATCGGGTCGTTAATCGAGGCACGCCCCTCTTCGTTCAAGTCCCGATCGCTTTGAGCATTTTCGTCCCACACACGACTCAAGTCAACTTCGGTTGTGCGTCCCGAGCAGGGGTTGGTAGCGCATGTAAGGGACATTGCCTGTGATTCTGGGCGGGAGTTCTGCCACGTCGCTCAGGTGCTCTAACTTGTGGATCCTCCGCACGAGACGCAGCCGCTGACCTTCGCTCATCGGGAGAACTCCGGACCTTGCGCATTCGTGATATTTTGCTTCAATCGCCTTGTGGCTCAGCGGGGCCCGGAGGGTGCCTGGCATGTGCTTGATCATTTTCTTGATTACGCCACGGTCGCGGAGACGGATTTCGACCCGCGCCGGCGCGAACTTGCCGGTTAGACTCTTTTCGACCGCCACCGTGATCCGTTTCGCGAACGCCTGCATTTCGGGCTCGAGCACAACGTCATCGCGGATGTCGAGTATTCCGAATCTCTTCCTGAACAGCGCACAAGCCACGCCGTATTGAACGCTGAACTGGGCGGCAACCTGGGGTGCATCGCCTGGAGCAAAAGGTCCGCCCACGAGTCGGCGCATCGCTGGCGAAATGAAAACACGTGCAGAAACGAATTGCTCCGGACGGATCTCGTGCTCGCGCGCCAAAGACAAAGCTCCCTCTATTGCCGCATGGCTGCACGCGCAGCACGGATATTTCTTGAGGGACATTTCTGCGCTCGCGTAGCGTGTTCCCAGCCCATTCCGAACACGCGCGAGGTCACCGGACTGGTAGAGGCTGAACAAGCCGAAACGCCCCTCCATGGATTGCGCAGGCGCTGTTACCCCGCGCGCGGACAGCATGGCGGATAACGCACCGGCCCGCGCGGCGAACGCTGCCTGGAAGCGCATTGCGAGCGTGCGTTCGGTCGCGCTCTGTTGTGTGCCGGAAGCCTGGCTCAGTGCCAGACCGAACGCGTGTAGCATGGTGGCCGCGTCGAGTCTCAGGAGCTTTGCGGCGGCCGCCGCCGCGCCGAATGCGCCGAAGATCGAGGTGTAGTACCAACCGCGATGCCTGCCCTTTACCGCTTCAGCGAGACGGCAGGTGACTTCATGCCCCGCAACAAGCGCAGTGAGAAAGTCTCGTCCGCTCGAATGTTCGTGCTCGGCCACGGCCAGTGCCGCAGGAAGTACGACGCCATCGACATGAACGCCGTGGTAGTGACTGTCGTAATCAAGAGCCGCGGCGCACAATGCGTTGAGAAACGCCGCGGAGCAGACCGGCAGACGCAAGCCATACGCCCAAGCGCTGCTTTCGGCAATACCGCCCTCGTTGGTGAGAAGCTCCAGCGTTGACTCGACGCCCGGAGCGCTCGATCCAGCCCAGGCGACCATGATCGTATCGAGCAGGGTTCGTTTCGTAGTTACAAGTGCCCGGGCCAGGACCTCCTCATAACGAAGCGCCGCGACGTACTCGGCGAGAGCGCCTGTGACCTGCCCGGGGCGCAAGTCCCTGGTCGCTGGCATACACGTCGCCGAGTGGTCGGGTCAGCTGCCTGGCATGCCATGGGCCTCCGGAAAGAACAACTCCTTCCAGGAAGCGGGCTTGATCTTGATCGATCCCACCTTATGCATGAACTCAGCGAACTTCAAAATGTTCTGAGGAACCGTCGTGTAGTGCATCTCAGGGTGATCGAGGATCTTCAGCACTTTGTCAGTCGGGGTCCTGTCGTTGGAGACTTTGCGGTAGATTTCCGCCGCGGCCTTCTTGTCGCGATTGATCAGTTGCGAGGCTTCCTCCAGCGCGGCCATAAAGGACGCATATGCCTTGGGGTTGTTTGCGCGGAACCTGCTCGTGGTCCATGCCATGATGAAAGTCGCCGGCCCACCCAGAACATCATAAGAGTTGAGCACGCGTCGGATTCCCGGCTGCTCCAGTTCCCAGAACTGGATCGGCGGATTCGCGAAATGTGCAGTAATGCCGCTGCCCGAAAGCAACGCCGTCATGGCGTCTACTTGGGACATGGACACGGTCAAGGGGTCAAGCCTGGCATAGTTCGCTTCCCCAAACTCCTTTGCTGCAGCCATTTGCAGAAGCATGGCCTGTGGTGACACTTTCACTGCTGGCACGGCGATCCGGTCCGAATCGGTGAAGTCCCGTATCGTCGTGACCTTGGGATTACGGGTGTTGAGGTAGATCGGCATCGACCCGATCGCGGCGATGCCTTTGGCTTCGACGTTGCCCTTGGTTTTTGCCCACAGCGTCAGAAATGTCGAGACTCCACTGGTCGCAAAATCAATCTTGCCGGCAAGCAACGCGTCGTTTTGCGCTGCTCCTCCTGCCAGCACGGTCCAGCTTACCTTCACATCCCCGAGTCCTGCCGCCCTGGCGTGCTTTTCGATGAGTCTTTCATGCTGCATCACCATGAGCGGGAGGAAGCCGAAACCTGTTCCGATTGCAATTCGGACCTCGCTTACCTCAGCCCGCGCGGGAAGCGTGTGAGCGAAGAAGATGAGCGGTGCCAGTAAAGCGAGGACTCGGACCGGGATCATAGTGCCCTCCTTTCGTTATCGATGAGGCGCTCTATCGACAAGATATTCGCAATGTGGATCGTCGCCGAGCGCAGATTCATGCTATCCCTCATGGCAACCTGCGTCAAACGCACGATTGAGGCTCAACTGGACGCGGGGCGTCAGAGAATGACGCAGCTATTTTGGTCAACGATTGACACCCTATATGCGCTGGTTTAGATTTCCGATGAATCCGAAGTAGTCCAGTGGATCTGCCAAACATCGCGCCATCAGGCTGGCGACAAGATGGCGCGTGAGCCATTCCACTGCGTCGGTATGAGTATTCCGAACGCGAGCAATCACCGCGTTATTGCCTGCTCCGACCACCACGTAAGGAGAGCCGCATGGCCACCGCTGAAAAAGCGATCAAACATTCCAACACGGATAAGCCCGGCAAGAGCAACAAGATCAGGTTCCCGATCGCGCTGAAGCTTCTGCGGGCATCGCCGAAAGTCCGAGGCGCGGGCCCGAAACCGGTCCGCGCGGGAACCAAGACCCCCGGAGCCTACCGCGCGGGTGCCAACGGCGTATATGTATTCCGTTTCGCCGAGCTCGATCCCACTCGTGCGGGGGGCACGAAGAAAGCACGCAACTACTATGCAGACACGCGCGCAGTAGTGGTTGAGGGAAAGAAGATCATGGTTGGACTCGCGCACGAAAAAGCGGGAATGGGCTCGCGCCCGCACCACCATCCGAACGACCAGTTCAATTTCGTGCTCAAGGGTACCCTGCGGGTGAAAATCGGAGACGAGCCGGAAATGCTTGTGCCGGCGGGCTCGGTCGTATATTTTCCTGCTGGAGTCGTGCACTCTTCCGGCGCGACCGCAGACGAGGATGTCGTTTTCTACGTGTGTAAGGACCTTGCCTGGGGCCTGACGGGCATTCCCTTGGACAAGCGTGCGAGCGGACCTGGGAAGGGATTCGCGGCGGTCAAGCGATGATGCTGTTTGAGCGGAGCCCGCTGTGCCAGACTAATTCATGGCCAAAGGGGGCACGCCGGTCTGTAATTGCGTTCCGGACTACCGCGAGGAGGAGGGCAGCCAGAGGCGTACTACTCGCGTGGTGGCGGAATCGCCTGCCCCGGGAGGCGCCGCGCGCGGCGCCGCGGCGGCCGGCTCGGAGCGGCGTTCGCGTCCTGCATTGGCACGCGCGGCTTCGCGACGCAGGTATTCTGCCTGCGCGGGCGTAAGTTCTGCGCCGCTTACCACTCTGGCACCATCGCCGAGAGGGTGATCTGAAGCCGATGGGTAAGGCGCCCCGGATATCGCCGGAGCATTGCGCGTGCCGCCCCGTGGTTTTTGTTTGTCTCCGTTCTCGTCGATGTCGTTCTCCGGCGGGGGATTGCCGTCGTAGACGAGATTGCGCCGCCGCTGGATGTAGGCGTCGCGCAGGAACTCGTACGGATCGAGCGCTGCGGTCTCCAGGATCTTGCTTGTTTCGAGGAGCTCGGCGCGCCGGTTCACCGCGCGCAGCGCGAGCACCCGGTTGCGCTCATCGACCGGATTCATGTGTCTCACGATGGGGTCGTACTTGATGTCCGCGACCGTGCCCACCGCGTCGCGCAGATTGCTCGGGCCGAAGAACGGCAGCACGAGATAGGGATAATCGCCGATCCCCCAGAAACCGAGCGTCTGCCCGAAGTCCTCGTTGTGTTTTTCGAGCCCGACCTCGGTTGCGACATCGATCAGCCCCAGCAGCCCGACCGTAGTGTTGATCGCAACGCGTCCCGCGTCGGAGACGGCGTGCGGGATTTTTCCCTGCAGCAGATTGTTGAGCGCGATCAGGATGTCGCCGATGTTCGCGAAGAAATTACTGACGCCGGTGCGCACGACCTCCGGCAGCACGCCTTTGTAGACTTCGGCCGCAGGTTTCAGCAGTACGGTATCGAACGCGTCGTTGAATTGGTAGATGCCGCGGTTGATCGGCTCGAGCGGATCTTTCGGGTGGCCTGTGGTGGCACAGCCACTGAGCGCGGCGATCAGAAGGGCGCAGATACCGAGCGTGCGCAGGCGAGCAAACAAGATCATCGAGGCCGGGACCGTTCTTCTTGGGCAATGCCAGGCATTATATCAAGCAATTGGCATAAGCAAAACGCTGCTTTGCACCGGGCTTCGAGGCAGGTGGGTCCGTGATTCTCCGGTGTCCTGTGTGGGAACGCCTGCCAGGCGGCCGGGCACCGCGCAAGTGCCAACAAAGTCACACCTGCACACAATTCGGCTGCCTTGGATGCCGCCACGCATCGCGCATTCGATGCGGCATCAATTTGCGGGGCGCTGCTTCCTGCGGATCTCCTCGAGCGTCGCCCGCGAAGTCGCGAGCAGCGGCCCGCCCAGCTTCACGGCGCGCTCTGCCGCGGCGAGCGCATCCGCGAGCCTGCCGCGGTCGGCGAGCGTCTGCGCGAGGTTGTTGAGCGCCGCCGCGGAGCCCGGATGCGCCTGCGTGGCCCTGCGGAACGCGGCCTCCGCCCCTTCGAGGTTGCCCAGCGCGTAAGCGGTGTTGCCCAATCCCATCATCGCGATCAGGCTCTGCGGCCAGCGCTTGAGCATCGTCGCGTAAGCGGTATGCGCGGTCTTCAACTGCCCGGTTTTTTCCAGCGCCACGATCGCGCTCGAATAGCGTGTCTCGATCGCGGTCGCGGGGAGTCTGTCCGGCGGTACCGCAACCATCGCCCAGTGCCCGTCTTTCTGCCACACGTGCTCGAACACGGGCAGCGGCATGTTCTGGCGCTCGTTGAAGCCCGAGCGGCGGATGAACTCGAAGCGCTCGAGGTCGTAGCCGACGACCACCGAGTAATGCCAGTAGGGAAACCAGCCGTAGCCGTAGTTTTCCAGCACGATGACCGGTGTGCCGGCGGCCACTTCCCGCAGGATGTGGTCGAGCCGCGGCTCGATCTGGTACGCGACCATGCCGTTACGGCGCGCCGCCGCGAGCATTTCCACCTGCAGGCTGCCCCGGCGCTCCGGCAGGTACACCTGCTTGACCATCTGCTCCACCTTGACGCCGGCGCCGGCGGCGTTGAGCGCCATCGCCAGTGCCGCGGGACCGCAGTAATAGTCCTCCTGCGGGTAGAACGGCACCCCGGTCAGCTCGACCTTGCGCGGCAGCTCGGGCGGCGGGGCGTCCTTGAGCGCCGTGCTCATGGGCGCGATCGTGGCGCAGCCGCCGAGCGCCAGAAAAACAAAGCCCGCCGCGAGGCGGGCTCGAAACGCTTGCAGCATTGTTCCGTCAGCTTATTTCCATACCAGCCAGATGACGATGGCCACCACGATCAGCACCGCCCACGCGGTGCCGCTGCTGCTCGCGCCGGCCGGCAGCGTATCGATCTTGCCGGCGATCTGCTGGATTTCCTGGTCGGTGAGCGCGTTGACGCGGTCCTTGGCGGTCGCGGGGCTCAGACCGAGCGTCTCGAAATGCTTCTGCACATCGCCGCGGCTGAGGAAGTCGCGCACCTTGTCGCGGTTCGCCTGGGCCTGCGCGCTTGCCACCACCTGGTCGGTGCCGACCAGCGCGGCCTGCGTCGAGAACGGAAGCGCGATCATGCAAACGACGAGCAACTGACTCACGAGCTTGCTGAATAAGGACTTCATCGGCTGACTCCCCATGACTGGTTGATGGTCAGTCCCAGCGGCGGCCCGCTGCGACTCCCCTTGCGTGCTTCGTCCGGTTTTTATATGCCTGAACGTAGGGCCGGTCAAGTGCTTTCGCGCGATCTGTTGACGTGGCCGGCGCAGTTGTCGCATTTTCGCGACGTACCCGGCGGCTGCCCGCTCTGCTATACTGAAAGCGCGCATCTTTCCGCGCCAACCCGTCGGTTTTCCGCCGATTCGACAGATCGAAGCAAGGAACCGCCATGCTACAGAAAGTGAAACCCGCAGTGAGCCTCAAGGACATGAGCCTGTTCCGCCAGCAGTGCTACATCAACGGCGAGTGGGTCGACGCCGACAACAAGGCGACGCTCGCCGTGCACAACCCGGCGGACGGTCAGCAGATCGGAACGGTGCCGAACATGGGCGTCGCCGAGACGCGGCGCGCGATCGAGACGGCCAACGCGGCGTGGCCGGGATGGCGCGCGAGGACCGCGAAGGAGCGCGCAAACATCCTGCGCAAGTGGTTCACCCTGATGATGGAAAACCAGGAGGATCTCGCGGTGCTGATGACGGTCGAGCAGGGCAAGCCGCTCGCCGAATCGCGCGGCGAAGTCGCCTACGGCGCCTCCTTCATCGAGTGGTTCGCGGAGGAGGGCAAGCGCACCTACGGCGAGACGATACCGCAGCACCAGGCCGACAAGCGCATCGTGGTGATCAAGCAGCCGGTCGGCGTGTGCGCCGCGGTGACGCCGTGGAACTTCCCGAACGCGATGATCACGCGCAAGGCGGGCCCCGCGCTCGCCGCCGGGTGCACCATGGTGATCAAGCCGGCTTCGGCGACGCCGTACTCCGCGCTCGCGCTGTGCGTGCTCGCGGAGCGGGCGGGAATTCCCAAGGGCGTCATCTCGGTGGTAACCGGGGCATCCGGGCCGATCGGCAGGGAACTTACCGCGAATCCCTTGGTGCGCAAATTCACTTTTACCGGCTCGACCGAGGTCGGGAAGCAGCTGATGGCGCAGTGCGCGGGCACGGTGAAGAAGGTGTCGCTCGAGCTGGGCGGCAACGCGCCGTTCATCGTGTTCGATGACGCCGACCTCGATGCGGCGGTGGAAGGCGCGCTCGCCTCGAAGTACCGCAACACCGGCCAGACGTGCGTATGCGCCAACCGGTTGCTGGTGCAGGACGGCGTCTACGAGGCGTTCGCCGGAAAGCTCGCCGGGAAGGTGAGCGAGATGAAGGTCGGCAACGGGCTCGAAGAGGGCGTCGTGCAGGGACCGCTGATCGACGCGAAGGCGGTGGAGAAGGTCGAGGACCATATCAACGATGCAGTGGAGAAGGGTGCGCGTATCGTCACCGGCGGCAAGCGTCACGCCAAGGGCGGCACGTTCTTCGAACCGACGGTGCTCGCCGAGGTCCGGCCCGACATGAAGATCACCCACGAGGAGACGTTCGGCCCGGTCGCGCCCCTGTTCCGCTTCAAGACCGAGGAAGAGCTGATCCGGCTCGCCAACGATACGCAGTACGGGCTCGCCTCGTACTTCTACAGCCGCGACATCGGCCGCATCTGGCGCGTCGCGGAAGCGCTCGAGTACGGCATGGTGGGGATCAACGCCGGCATCATCTCCAACGAGGTCGCGCCGTTCGGCGGCGTGAAGGAATCCGGCATTGGCCGCGAGGGATCGAAGTACGGCATCGAGGAGTTTCTCGAGGTCAAGTACCTGTGCATCGGCGGCATCGATAAGTAGCGGCGGTCGCTGCTGCCGGCCGGCCCGGCCCGTGCCATCGCCCCCGGAATCCGGGCGCGGTGGCATTGCTTTCTTGAGCGTGAGGAAAGGCTGCGCATGATCCGCCTCCTCGGCATCGACCACGTCGTACTGCGGGTGCGCGACCTGGACCGCATGGTGCGCTTCTACTGCGACGCGCTCGGCTGCAGGGTCGAGCGCACGCGGGAAGAGCTGGGCATGGTGCAGCTGCGCGCGGGGCGGTCGCTGATCGATCTCGTGTCCGTTGCGGGCGAGATCGGCCGCCGGGGCGGCGCCGCGCCGGGCGGCGAAGGGCGCAACATGGACCACTTCTGCCTGCGCGTCGAGCCGTTCGACCGGGACGCGCTGCTGGCGTACCTCGTTGCGCAGGGAGCGGTTCCCGGAAAAGCGAAGATACGTTACGGCGCCGAGGGCTTCGGTCCCTCGATCTACGTGACCGATCCCGAGGGCAACGTGGTGGAGCTCAAGGGCTCGCCTGAGCCCGACTACATCGGCGAGGACTGATTGGCCTTCCTGTTCGGGTAGTGAGCCAAAGACCGGCGAAGATCCGATGGTTCGGCTTCCATTTGGGTCGCAGGTTCTTGAAGCGGGTGCCGGTAAGCTACGGCAGCTTTCACCCCAGCCACTCGCACACGCCGCGGCCCATGATCCATTCCTTGTCTTCGCTGCTGAGCCATGGAATCTCTTCCGTGAACATCGTAACGTGCTGGCGGTACGGGATGGGCGAGCGCGAGAGATCGGTTCCCCAGAACAGGCGCCTCGGGCCGAATGCATCATACGCCTGACGGATGTAACCGTGCAGCGAGCGGTATGGGTACTTGTCCGTCGAGAAGAACGGCAGCGCGCTCACCTTCGCCGCGACGTTGGGCCGCTTCGCGATGGGGAGCAGCTTGTCGAACTCGCGAAACGCCTCCTCGTCTTTCTTCAGGCCCGTAAGCGAGAGGTGATCCATCACGATCTTGAGTCGCGGATAGCGCTGCGCGACGTCGTCGATGACATGCACCAGCCGATGCGGCACCAGCACATAGATCGGCACACCGGCTTTTTCCGCTTCCTCCCATATCCATTCACAGTGCCCTTCCGTAAGCAACGGCGAAAGGGCGGTCCCTCGAAAGGAGAGACGCAGACCTAACATGCCGGGCTGCTGACGCCACGCCTTCAGAGTACCGCAAGAGCTTGGCGCCGCCGGGTCGAGACGGCCCATGACGGAAAACCGGTCCGGATATGCCTGCGCGGCCGCGAGAGCGAGGTCGTTGCGGCGCCCCTCCCACAACGGCGGGACGATCACTACGCGATCGACGCCGGCGCCGTCCATCTCGCGCAGCATTTGCTCCGGCCCCAGCGGGACGGGTCTGTGCGGCCTGGTTCCCTTCGGCCACGGCCGCTCGGGCGAGTCCGCGGCCCAGAGATGTACTTGCGAGTCGACGATCAACATTTTGGTTTTCCTTACCGGTCTTGCGTTCCGAAAAGACTATTGGCGATCGCTTGCCGGGGGTAGCGTTCGGTCCCTAGGAGTTTGTCGGACTTGGGTCCGACAAACTCCTTTCGCAAAACCGCCTCCATGCAAAACGGTGAGAAACCACCCCTGCGCGATGCTTCGAGTCGTTGCGATCACCTCGTGGGCGCAGGGGCCCGGTTATTCTGTTCAAATGTAGGCTTAATCGTGAGGCGGT
>JACQGO010000131.1 GCA_016199485.1 Betaproteobacteria bacterium | reverse complement strand
CTGAATTCCTCGGGCACCGGGGTGCCTTCCGAGAGCATTATACGCAGCTTCGTGCCAGACAGCAGCAGGCGGTCTGCCTGCTCGTGCGGGCATGTGCTGTCGGAAGACATCCCGCCGCACTTGTAGCACCAGAAAGTCCAGTCAATCTTGAGCGGCTGCGTCTCCAGCGCGTCCCTGGGAACCTCGTCGAAGATCTTGTGGGCGTCGAACGGCCCGTAATAGCTGCCGACCCCGGCGTGGTCTCGCCCGACGATCTGGTGCGAGCAGCCGTAGTTCTGGCGGAACAGCGCGTGGAGCAGCGCCTCGCGCGGACCCGCGTAGCGCATATCGAGCGGATAGCCCGCGTGCATCACCGTGCCCTTGCGGAAATACTTCTCGATCAGGGTGTTGATCGCTTTCACGCGCACCTCCGCCGGAATATCGCCGGGCTTGAGATTGCCGAGCAGCGAGTGGATCAGCACCCCGTCGCAGGTCTCGATCGCGACTTTGGCGAGGTACTCGTGCGAACGGTGCATCGGGTTGCGCAACTGGCATGCCGCCACCTTCGACCACCCGAGCGCCTCGAACGCCGCGCGCGTCTCGGCGGGCGTCATGAACAGATCGCCGTACTTCGCCTTGAACCCTCCGTTGGTGAGGACTTTGACCGGGCCGGCGAGGTTGACATCGCCCTGTTCCATGACCATCTTGACACCGGGGTGTTCCAGGTCGGTGGTCCTGAATACCGAGACGCACTCGTGCGCCTTGTCTACGCGATACTTCTCCGTGACGCGCATCGTCGCGACGATGTCGTCGGAATCGGGATCGACGAGCGCTACCTCGGCCCCGGTCCTGATGCCGTCGGCGACGACCTCGTCGGTCGACAGAGTGATCGGTATCGGCCAGAACAGCCCGTTCGCCATCCGGTAGCCGTCGCACACGTCTTCCCAGTCCGCGCGCGTCATGAAGCCCTCGAGCGGGGTGAAGCCGCCGATGCCCAGCATGATGAGGTCGCCTTTTTCGCGCGAGCTCACCCTGATCCTGGGCAGGGTGCGCGCGCGGGCAAGTTCTTCGTTGCGCGGTTTACCTTCGAGCAGCAGGGGTCTTAGGGGGCCTTTTCCGTGGGGACTTACCAGTTTCGGCACAAAACGACCTTCCTACAGTGGCTTATTGAGGGTTGCGGCGGCTAAGAGTAGCACGGAAGGCCGGGTGGCGATATCCATATATTTTATTAATCAATAAGAAATTTTGCTTCGTTCCACTTGCGGGGAACACTTCTCCTTGGACGCGGCGCGTGGACTGACTTGTAAGAGAATGTAACCGAGCCTCGTAAACGAGGCAGAATGCTATGATACCGGCGCCCCATTTAATAATGACAGGGCTACCAGAGGATGGGTGATTTCGTTCGCCGTGGGCGAGTCTTTCTATCGGTTTGGAGCATACTCGGCTTAGCGGTCCTTGCGCCTGAAGGTCTGGCGGCATCATCGCTGACAGGCAGGGATCCATTCAACGTCGAACGGATGACTGCTCCGGCGCCTCACCAGCGCTGGGTGGCGGAGGAGCCCTTGCCGCCGGTCGCGGCCCCGGTGCTCCCGCTTCCGCTGACGGGCGAGTTCGCGGGCCCGTTATCTCTTGCGCAACTGACGGACCTCGCGCTGCGCATCAATCCCAGGGCGCGGCAAGCGTGGGCGCAGGCGCGCGCGGATGCGGCGGGGCTCGGGGTGGAAAAAGCGGATGAGCTGCCGCAGGTGAGCGCGCTCGTCAACTTCAACCGCAACCAGGGGGTCGCGGCGCAGTCGGGCACGGCGATACCGCTGCAGAACCGCTACGGCCCGACGATCAGCCTCAGCTATATCCTGTTCGATTTTGGCGCGCGCGCCGCGGAAGTCGAGGCGGCGCGCTACCGTCTGCTCGCCTCCAACCTGTTGCAGAATCGCGTGCTGCAGGAAGTGGCGGTGCAGGTGGAGCAGGCATACTACCGCTATCTCGGCTTGCAGCAGTTGGTGACGGCGAGCCGCGAGGCGCTGAAGAATTTTGAAACCGGCCTCGATGCCGCGCAAAAACGCCGCGAGTCGGGTCTTGCCACGATCGGGGACGTCTACCGCGCTGAAACCGCGGTAGGGCAGGCCCGGCTCACGTTGCAGCGCAACGAGGGGGAACTGGCAAAATCGCGCGGGCTGCTCAATAACGCCGTGGGGCTCCCGGTCGACTATCCGCTCACGCTGCAACCGCTGCCGGGCCGCGTACCCGTCACCGAGATCACGCGCTCGGTGGACGCGCTGCTGAGACAGGCGAAGGCAAACCGCCCGGACCTCGTCGCGGCCGAGGCGCGGGCGCGCGCGGCGCGCGCCACGGTGAACGCGGTGACGGCCGCAGGACGGCCCTCGCTCGAGTTCGCGCCGAGTTACGGGCGGACCTTCTTCACCGACAGTCGCTCCGAGGTTGAGACCTACGGTTTCGTGTTTAACCTGCGCATTCCGCTTTTCACCGGCTTCCGCGACACCTACAACGTGCGGCGTGCGCAGGCGCAGGCTGAGCTCGCGGAGAGCGTGCGCGATCAGCTCTACGGGCAGGCCGAAACCGATGTCTGGCAGGCCTATTTCGATGTTCAGACGGCCACCACGGGGATTGCGAGCAGCGAGAGCCTGGTGAGGAGCGCCACGCAATCCGCCGCTGCGGCGGTGGCGCGGTACCGCGCAGGGGTCGGTTCGCTGCTCGACATGATCACCGCCCAGGTCGACGAGACCAACGCGCGCGTGCAGGCGATCCAGTCGCAGCTCGACTGGTATACTGCTCTGGCACGCCTTGGCTTTGCGTTGGGCGCCCCTGATTCCTCCGTGATTTCGAGAAAGACGCCATGAAACGGACAGTGCTCGCGGCCGTGATTCTCGCCTTGGCGGCCGGCGGGGCTGGCTTCTGGTATCTCAAGTCAACCAACGCGACTGTCGCGGACAAGGGGCGCGCGGAGGGCAAACGGGCGAAGGGGGATGCCGGAAAGGGCGCGCGCGGCGGCCCCGTCCTGGTGCGGACCGAGCAAATCGGGGTGCAGCCGATGCCGGTCATTCTCGAGGCGGTGGGATCGGTGGAACCGGAGCAGAGCGTGCAGGTGCGCCCGCAGGTGAGCGGGGTGCTCGAGGCCGTGCTGTTCCGCGAAGGGGACAACGTGAAGAGCGGGCAGCTTTTGTTCCGCATCGATCCGCGGCCGTTCCAGGCGAGCTACAACCAGTCGCGGGCAGCGCTCGCGCGGGACGAGGCGCAGCTTGCCCAGGCGCGGGCGCAGCAAGCGCGGCTCGAGCCGCTGGTCAAGCAGGATTACATCACAAAGCAGGAGTATGACGTCGCGACGACCTCGACCAAGTCGTTCGAGGCGACCGTCGAGGCGAACAAGGCCGCGCTCGAGCAGGCGCGACTGCAACTCTCGTACACGCGCATCCTCGCGCCGATCTCCGGTCGCACCGGCAGCCTTTCGATCAAGCCCGGCAACGTGGTGAGCGGCTCGACGGCCGGCGGCCAGCCTCTGGTCGTGATCAACAGCATGCACCCGATCCTGGCCGCATTCAGCGTTCCGCAGAAGGACCTTGAGGAGGTGCGCCGCCACAAGGACGGCAAGGACATGCGGGTCGAGATCCTCGCGGAAAAGGGCGGAACGAAGCTCGCCGAGGGCAAGCTCGTTTTCATCGACAACGCGATCAACCCGCAGACCGGCGCGGTGCTGCTCAAGGCCCGCGTCGCCAATGACAAGGACCTGCTATGGCCGGGCCAGTTCGTCGGCGTGCGCGTGGTCTTGCGCGTCGATCCGGAGTCGGTGGTCGTGCCCGAGAGGGCGGTGCAGCCGGGCCAGCAGGGGCCATACGTGTACCTCGTGGAAGACGGGCGGGCGAGAGTGCAGCCGGTTACCCCGGCGCGGCAGGTCGGCGAGCTGGTGGTGGTCGCGGCGGGACTGAAGGGCGGTGAGACCGTAATCACCGAATTCCCGCAGGCGCTGGCGCCGGGCGCGGCGGTGCAGGTCGCGGGCGCCGAAGCGCCGCGCGGCGAAGGCAGGAAGGGCAGGGGAGACAAGGGCAAAGGGGAAAGAAAGAAAGCGGTGGACGCGCAGAACGCCGACGCCGGAGATCGGTAATGAACCTGTCGCGCATTTTCATCGAACGCCCGGTGGCGACCACGGTCCTGATCGCGTCGATGACGTTCTTCGGGTGGCTCGCGTTCAACACGCTGCCCGTCAACGAGCTGCCGAACGTCGACTACCCGGTGATCAACGTCACGGCGCAGTTGCCGGGCGCCAATCCGGAAGTGATGGCGAACACGGTCGCCACGCCTCTCGAGCGCCAGTTCTCGCAGATCTCGGGCGTCGAGTCGATGAGCTCGGTAAGCCAGACCGGGCGCACGCGCATCACGCTGCAGTTCAATCTCTTCCGCGACATCGACGCCGCGGCGCAGGACGTGCAGACCGCGATCGCGCAGGCGATGCGCAGGCTGCCCGACGACGCGGAGCCGCCGTTCCTGCGCAAGGTGAATCCCGCCGATTTCCCGGTGTTGTACCTCGCGCTCACCGCGGAGAACGTGCCGATGCCGGCGCTCGACGAATTTGCCGACACGCACGTCGCGCAACGCTTCTCGATGATGGAAGGCGTGGCGCAGGTGCTGGTGTTCGGATCGCAGAAGTACGCGGTGCGGCTCTACGTCGATCCCGAACAGCTCGCCAAGCGCAACCTCGGGCTCGACAAGGTGGTCGCGGCGATCCAGAGCGCGAACAGCAATCTGCCGTCGGGAACCCTGCACGGCAAGCAGCGCAACTATACCGTGAAGTCGAGCGGTGGACTGGAGCGGGCCGCGGACTTCAACAACCTCATCGTCGCCTACCGCGATGGCCAGCCGGTGCGCTTCACCGACATCGGACGCGCGGTGGACGGGGTCGAGAACGAGCGCGTGATGTCGTGGTACAAGGAGGGGCGCGCCATCAACCTCGCCGTGTACCGCCAGCCCGGCTCCAATACGGTGGAAGTGGTGGACCGGCTGCGGAAGCTGATGCCCGAGATCCAGCGCGAGCTGCCGCAGGGCGCGAGCCTGCACATCCTGAGCGACCGCTCGGCGTTTATCCGCGAGTCCATCCACGAAGTGAACCTCACGCTGACGCTGTCGATCGTGCTGGTGGTGCTGGTGATCCTGCTTTTCCTGCGCAATTTCACCTCGACCCTGATCACCGCGCTCATCCTGCCGACCTCCGTGCTCGGCACCTTCGGGGCGATGTACCTGATGGGATTCAGCCTCAACAACCTGTCGTTGATGGCGCTCACGCTCGCGGTGGGGTTCGTGGTCGACGACGCGATCGTGGTACTCGAGAACATCACCCGCCACATGGAGATGGGCAAGTCGCGCATGCAGGCGGCGCTCGAAGGCGCGAAGGAGATCGGGTTCACCGTTCTGTCGATGACCGTGTCGTTGTCCGCGGTGTTCATTCCCATCCTTTTCATGCAGGGGATGATCGGACGCCTGTTCAGGGAATTCGCGGTTACGGTGGGCGTCGCCGTGCTGATTTCCGGTGCCGTCTCGCTGTCGCTTACGCCGATGCTGTGCAGCCTGTTCCTGCGGCCGGGCCACGAGCATAACCGGGTGTTTGACGCCTTCGAGCGCTGGTTCGAGGCTTTGCGCGATGGGTACGGGCGCTCGCTGCGCTGGACCATGACGCGCAGAGGATGGATGCTCGCGTTTTCGGGGCTGATCCTGGCGTTCACCTTTGTCGTCGCGGCATGGGTGCAGAAGGGTTTCGTGCCGCGGCAGGACACCGGCCTCGTCCTGGTCAACACGCGCACCCAGGAGGGAATCGCGTTCGCCGACCTGTTGAAGAAGCAGCAGGCGGTAGCCGCAATCATCGCCAGGCACCCGGCGGTGGACGCGTACATGTCCACGGCCGGACAGGGCGTGGGCGGCGTGATAGGCGATAACGTCGGCCGCATCATCGTGCGGCTCAAGCCGAGAAGCGAGCGCAGCCAGAGCGCGGACCAGGTCATACAGGACCTGCGGCGCATGCTGCGGGTAGTCGAGGGCGTGAGGGTGTTCCCCACCAATCCGCCGTCGATCCGCGTGGAGGCGATTATCAGCACTTCCGACTACCAGCTTGTGCTCACTGCGAGCGAGCTGGGAGCGCTCTTCCGCCCGACCGAGGAGCTGGAGGCGCGGCTGCGTGAACTGCCGCTCGTTCGGGACGTGTCGAGTTCGCTCGAGCTGCGCAATCCGGAGATCCGCGTCAACATCCTGCGCGACCGCGCCGCGGCGCTCGCTGTGACGCCGCAACAGGTGGAGGCGGCGCTGTTCAACGCCTTCGGCGGAAGGCAGATCAGCACGATCTACACTTCTCTGGACCAGTTTGCGGTCAACATGGAGCTCGACCGGCGCTTCCAGGCGGACGTCAACGCGCTCAACGCGGTGTACGTGCAGAGCACGAGCGGCGCGATGGTGCCGCTTACCAGCGTCGCCGAAATCAAGCAGGGCGTGGGACCGGTGTCGGTGAGCCATTACGGGCAGCTGCCCTCGGTGACGGTCTCCTTCAATCTCGCGCCCGGCGTATCGATCGGGGAGGCGATCGCGGCGGTGCAGGAGGCCGCGCGGGAGGTCTTGCCGGCAGGCGTGAACACCACGTTCACCGGCAGCGCCAAGGCGTTCCAGGAGTCGTTCCGCACGCTGCCGCTGCTGCTCGCGATCACGATACTCGTGATCTACATGATCCTCGCGATCCTCTACGAGCACTACGGCCATCCGCTCACCATCCTCACCGCGCTGCCGTTCGCCGGCTTCGGCGCGCTCGTGATGCTGCTCGCGTTCGGCATGGAACTGAATATTTTCAGCTTCGTCGGCATCATCCTGCTGGTGGGGCTCGTGAAGAAGAACGGGATCATCATGGTGGACTTCGCGTTGACGATGCAGCGTGAAATGGGGTTGCCGCCGCAGGAGGCGATCGTCGAAGCGTGCCTCGTGCGTTTCCGCCCCATCATGATGACCACCATGGCGGCGATATTCGCGACGCTGCCGATCGCGCTCGGCTACGGTGCGGGCGCCGAGACCCGCCGCCCGCTAGGCGTCGCGGTGGTGGGCGGGCTGTTGTTCTCGCAGTTCCTGACGCTCTATGTGACGCCGACTTTCTACGTCAGCATGGAGCGCGTGGCGCAATTCCTGCGCCGCGGCAAGCCCCTCGTCTTCGGCAGCCATTGAGGGCCGCCGATTCCTGTCAGATATCGCGCCGCGGGGCCGCGAGCATCGCGGCAGTCAATGGGTCAGGGGATGCCGCGCGGCGCCTTGAAAATCAGGGCTTTTTGCCCGGAAGCGGTGTACGGTGCCACCGGCGCGCCGTGGCGGCGCAGAAAGTTTGACTTGCGAAAACCCCGCTTGCTATAATTCTCTGCTTAATTGGACGCGGGGTGGAGCAGTCTGGCAGCTCGTCGGGCTCATAACCCGAAGGTCAAAGGTTCAAATCCTTTCCCCGCAACCAAACAAATCAACGGCTTGCAGCGATGCAGGCCGTTTTTGTTTTCTGGATTACCAGGACTTATCGATCGGGTCGAGAGATACGTAGACGTGGACGTGATCGGCGCCGAAGTCCCGCGGTGCGATCTTCGCTAACCCGAACGAAGGCTCGCCCAGCGTATCGAACTTCCACGTAAACGCCTTCTCGCCGTTGACGATGGTGACAATCTCGTTGCGGTAGACATTCAGATACTTTGACCCGGGGCCCAGCTTGACGACGCGGGCAGTTAGTGCTCCCTGTGCTGACGTTCCAAGAGGGGCGTTGGTGTCGCGCTGGTGAGACATAGACATCGAGTCAATCGCGAATGCGCCGGACGCCAAAGTGACGCCTATGGCGCCTGCTGCCAAACCTTGAATGAGCTCGCGCGTTTTCATGGCAAGACTCCTAAAGTTAAAATTACCCATTTGGGTGGTGCTGTTCTCTGCGCGTTTACATAAATCTTACGCGATAAGTCTACGCCACACTCCCCCTATTTGCGCTGGCGATGCCTCATGCTTGATTTTATTTTCGCACTAGCGACTCACCGCGATACGCCGCCACCGTCGCGACGTAGTCGTCGCCCAGATCCGCGGCGTGCAAAGCCCAGTCCGATACCCGTTGCGTTGCCGCGGTGAAATCGATCACGCGCGGCCCGACTTGATCGGCGTCCGCATCGAAGCGTGCCAGCCAGACTTCGATTGCCGGATCCGGAAGTGCGATGCGCTCGAGAGCGGGCGGCCGCATGTCGTGCGGTGTGCCGATTCGCTTGCCTGGCGCCGCCAAGTCGCTTAGGCTAGGCACGATTCCATGGCTTAGACTCCGCACGCCAGTTCGTGCCATAACGGATTAAGAGTCCCCGCGTGTTTTTCCTCAAACTATTATCCCGCCTGCCGTTGGGCGTGCTGTATGCGCTTACCGATGGCCTGTATGGGTTTGTTTACCATATCTGGCGCTTCCGCAGGGAGCTGTCGTTGTCCAATCTCCGAAATTCGTTCCCGGACAAATCCGCGGCGGAGCTGGAACTGATTGCGCGTCAGGCGTACCGCAATGCCTGCAATATGATAGCCGAGATATTGAAGGGGTCGATAATCGGTGAGCAGGAGTTGCGCCGGCGCGTGCGGATTCTGAACATCGACGCGCTGGCGCGATTCACGCAGGCCGGCCATTCGGTAATCATGCTTGCGTCACACCACTGCAACTGGGAATGGCTGCTGCTCGCGGGCTGTCTTGAACCCGGGATTCGCGTGGATGCGGTCTACAAGCCGCTGCGCGTCGCCGCCATTGACCACTTTATCCTGGAGATGCGTTCGCGTTTCGGCGGCAACCCGATACCGGTCAAAGATTTCGTGGCTGCCGTGCTCAGGCGCCGCGGTGCGGCGCGCGTGCTCGCGCTGGTTGCTGACCAGACGCCGCCTTTGAGCGACGAAAAACACTGGACGCGCTTTCTCAATCAGGACACCGCATTTTTCGTTGGTGCCGACAGAATTGCGCGCATCATGCGT
>JACQGO010000120.1 GCA_016199485.1 Betaproteobacteria bacterium | reverse complement strand
GCCCGGGCGGACACGCAGGTGGTGATGCACGGCATGCACGCGCAGACCTACCGCACCAACTATCCCGGCAACGACATCCGCTACGCGTATTTGCAGTACCTCCACGGCCAGCAGTTTGTCCTGCGCGGGATCGCGGCGGAGGAGGAGCGCTACGACGCGTATGCGATCATGACGTTGCCCGAGCCGGCGCTGCGCGAGACACGCAGCGTGATCGATATCCCGGTGGTGGGGTACGGGGAGAGCTCGATGCTCACCGCGAGCATGCTCGGCGAGCGCATGGGAGTGCTGATGTTCATCGAGGAAATGAGGCCGCTCATCCAGCAGAACGCCGAGAGGATCGGCCTGTCGGGCCGGTTCGGGGGTGCGCGCTACGTCGGTTTCGCGTTCAACGACGTGCTGAAGGGATTCAACAACGCGGAAAGCCTGCTCGAGCGGTTCCACGCCGCGGCGCGCGCGATGATCCGCGACGGGGTCGACGTCATCATCCCCGGCGAAGCGCCGTTGTGCGTGCTGCTCGCGAGGAACGGCGTTCACCGCGTGGACGACGTTCCGGTGCTCGATGCGCTCGGGGCGACGATCAAGATGGCCGAGGCGATGGTCGATCTGCGACGCTCGAGCGGCGTGGCTCCCGCGCGGCGCGGTTATTTCATGGAGATGCCGCCGCGCGAGCGCGTCAAGGAACTGGTCACCTTCTACGGGATGGACCACCTGTGTCCCGCGGCGGGCGCCTCCGGCGAGCGTGGATAGGCGTCCGGGATTCTTGACGTTTGCTTCCGCGTACTGCCCGGGGGTCGATCGCCGATGAAGCTCGAAGGACGCGTGGCCATCGTCACCGGCGCCGGCGGGGGCATCGGCAGCGCGGTGGCGAGGGCGTTCGCGGCGGAAGGAGCGGACCTGTGCCTCGCCGATTTGGGGCCCGTGCCGCACCTCGTTGCCGAGTGCCGCGCGCTGGGGCGACGCGCGATCGACGTCCCCACCGATGTCACCAGGCACGGGCAAGTGAGGGACATGGTGCAAAGCGCGGTCACCGCGCTCGGCAAGGTGGATATACTGGTGAGCGTCGCAGGGACAGTCTCGTTCGGGTCGGCCGAGGAACTGCCGGAAGCCGAGTGGGACCGGGTGCTCGAGGTCAATCTCAAGGGCACGTTCCTGTGCTGCCAGGCGGTGATTCCCGTGATGCGCGGGCGGCGCTACGGCCGCATCATCAACATCGGTTCGGTGGTGGGCAAGAGCGGCGGCAACGCGAGGCCGTGGCTCGACCGGTCCGAGCTGTCCAGGGCCGCCAACGTCGCATACGGGGTATCGAAAGCCGGCGTGCATGCGTTGACGGTATTCCTGGCGCGGGAACTGGCGGGCGACGGAATCACCGTGAATGCCGTGGCGCCGGGCCCCGTGGCCTCTGCCATGACCGCGGATTTCCCGGAGCAGTTGCGCAGCCTCATCCCCGTGGGGCGGATGGGAACCGCGGACGAAGTCGCGCAGGCGTGCGTGTTCCTCGCGTCGGAATCCGCGGGTTTCATCACCGCGGAGATCCTGGACGTGAACGGCGGAATGTGGGGTGGTTGAGAACGGGCGTCCGCATCAGGGGAAGCTGTGTCGCGGTTACGCGGCGCGGCCGGTTTGTGCATCGTTGAGCAGGGAGGCACGGCGCGCGTGAAGCTGTGGTACCAGAGCATGTCCCGCCAGAAGGCGTGGGGCGCCTACAGCAAGACTTTGCGGAAGATCCTCGACCGGGTGAAGGACCCGGGAACCGAGATCGAGGTTCACGGCATCACCAGGATCGGCGGGATCGGCGACCAGTACCGCTATCTCGAGTATCTCGAGACCGGCGAGGTGATGGAGAACGTGCAGACCGCGATGCGCCGCGGCTTCGATGCCTTCCTCATCGGCAACATCGCCGATCCGGGACTGCGCGAGTGCCGCGAGATCGCGGATTTTCCCGTGCTGGGTCTGTGCGAAACGTCGCTGCACCTCGCGTGCATGATGGGGGCGAACTTCTCGCTCGTGACGATCAACGAGAAGTTCACGCCGCGGATCGTCGAGAACGTGACGCGCTACCGCCTCGAGGACCGGCTCGCCGCGGTCAACCGGATGAAGGTCGACCGCCTCCTGAACCTCGCCGCGGGCTTCACCGACAAGCGGGCGCGCCGGGAGATCGTCCGGCAGTTTCTCAAGGCGGCCGACGCGAACGTGGAGCAGGGCGCGGAGGTGGTCATCGCCGCCGGCGGCGTGGTGATGGCGCTGCTGGCGGATGCCGGCGTGCACGAGGCAGCCAAGGGCACCCCGATCCTGAACGGCATCGTCGCGCTGGTGAAGATGGGCGAGATGGCCGTGAGGCTGAACCGGATCATGGACGGCCGCTTCACGAGCAAGCGCCTGCAGTACGCGCCGCCTCCGCGGGACCAGATCGCCGAGCTCCGCAAGTACTACGGCGACGTCTACCCGTCGGTGAAGGCGCGCACAAGGGGAAGAGCGCGATGAATGCAACGCACGAAGCAGATGTCATCGTCGTCGGCGCGGGACTGGCGGGCTTTTGCGCCGCGATCGAGGCGGCGCAGGCCGGCGCCGAGGTGCTGCTGCTCGAGAAGCAGGCGGAAGTGGGCGGCAGCACGATGTTGAGCGGCGGCTCGATGGCGTTTGCCGGCACCGATCTTCAGCAGAAGGCGGGCATCGAGGACTCGAGCGAGCTGCTGTTCAAGGACATGCGCGAGGTCGGCGGACACGAAAACGACGAGAAGCTGGTGCGGCTCTACGCCGACCGGCAGCTCGACACCTACCGCTGGCTGCGGGAACGCGGCGTGGAGTTCGGGCCGATCCAGGTCTCCTCGGGGCAGTCCGCCCCGCGCGTGCACCCGGCGAGGCCGCGCGACATGATCCGCCTGCTGATGCAGCACGCCCGGGGGTCCAGGAATTTCCGCTTGCTCAATTCGGCTGTCGCGCTGCGGCTGCGGCAGGATGCCGGGTCGTCGCGGGTTCCGGGAGTGCTTGCGCAGATCGACGGCAAGCAGACCGAGCTTGTCTGCCGCCGAGCGGTCGTGCTCGCTTCGGGCGGTTTCTCGCGCAATGCCGACCTGTTGCAGCGCTTCGTGCCGGCGCAGGCGAAGGCGATCCGCGTCGGCGGGCCGGGCAACACCGGGGACGGGCTCAAGATGGCGTGGCAGCTCGGCGCGGGCTTCCGCGACATGGGCTACGTCAAGGGCACGTTCGGCAATCATCCCAAGGCGGGAGCCGAGGAGCACACCGCGCTGATGGCGGTGTACAAGGGGGCGATCGCGGTCAACCAGAACGGCGAGCGTTTCGTCAACGAGTCGATCTCGTACAAGCTGCTCGGCGACGCCGTGCTGCAGCAGTCCTCAGCGGTCGGCTACCAGATCTTCGACCAGAGCATCATGGACCAGGCGGTCGCGGGCGTGCCGATGTTCGACTACCAGAAGCGCCTGACGCAGGGCCTGCTGATCAGGGGCGAGAACCTGAAGGAGCTCGCGGGCAAGGTCGGCGTGCCGGGCGAGAAGCTTGTCGCCACGGTGAACGAGTACAACGGCTTCGCGGACCAGGGCCGCGACGAGCGTTTCGGCCGGACGGGCCTCTCGATGAGCTACGGCAAGCTGGTGAGGATCGAACGCGCGCCGTTCTACGCGTATCCTTCCACGAGCGCGATCATCGCGACCTACTGCGGCCTGACGGTGGACACCGGGATGCGCGTGCTCGACGTGTTCGGCGAGCCGATCGCGGGACTCTACGCCGCGGGCGAACTCACGGGCGGCTTCCACGGCATCGCCTACATGACCGGCACTTCGCTCGGCAAATCGGCGATCTGCGGCCGGATCGCGGGGGTCAACGCGGCGGGCTCGATGAGCTGATCGGTGCCGGGAGCAAGGGGCGATCCCGTGCCGCGCGCCTGAATTTTCCACGGGGGAGTTTTCCGCGCATGCCTTACCTGAAACGACCCGGCGGTCCCGACCTCTACTACGAGGTGGACGACTACACGGACCCCTGGCGCAACGCGCCGTACCTGCTGCTGCAGCACGGTTTCGGGCGCAGTTCCGTGTTCTGGTACCGGTGGGTGCCGTATCTGAGCCGCTACTACCGCGTGGTGCGCCCCGACATGCGAGGTTTCGGCCGGTCGCGGGAGGGATTCGACGCCTCGGGGGGATACAGCTTTGCGGACCTCGTCGAGGACATCGTCGCCGTGATCGATGCGACGGGCGCCGAGCGCGTGCATTATTGCGGCGAGGCGTTCGGCGGCACGCTCGGCATGCGGGTCGCGGCGGAGCACCCGGAACGCATCCGCACGCTCAACCTCGTCTCGGCGCCGGTGTTCCTGCACCGGAAAGTGCAGGACAACTACGCGCTCGGCGAGACCTCCTGGATGGAGGCGCTGCGCAAACACGGCATCAGGAAGTGGGCCGAGGAGACCAACAAGATCTCGCGCTTTCCGCGCGATGCCTCGCCCGGGTTCCTCGACTGGTACAACGACACCCTCGCCCGCACCGATCTCGAGACGCTGATCACGTTCTCGAAGCTGTGCGCGACGTACGACAAGACGGAATTCCTGCCGCGCATAGAGGCTCCGGTGCTCGGCATCTATCCGCGCTCGCGTCCCGAGCAGGTCGAGCTGCTGCGTTCCCACGTGAAGCGGCTGAGCATCGTGAACATGGAGACCGATTCCTTCATGTTCTACATCATCTATCCGAGGGTGTGCGCGCAGACGGTGCTGCAGTTCGCGGCGCAGCACGACGGCTTCGCGTGCGTCGAGTAGGCGGCATTCGCGTGAGCGTGCTTGCGAGCAGTTTGGTTGAGAGGATGGAAAATGCGTAGGAATCTTGCTTTGTTGACGGCGTGCCTCGCCGTTTGCGCGGCGGCGTGGGCGCCGGGCAGCGCTATCTCCGCGCAGGCCTACCCGGCGAGGCCCCTGCGGCTCGTGGTCCCGTTTGCGCCGGGGGGAGGCAACGACATCGTCGCACGGGCGATCGCGCTGCGGCTGACCGAGGCACTCGGCCAGCCGGTGGTGGTCGATAACCGCGGCGGCGCAGGCGGGATCATCGGGACCGACACCGTGGCCAAGGCGCAACCGGACGGTTACACGATAGGCATGGGATCGACTTCCGCGCTGGCGATCAACCCGGCGCTCTTCAAGAAGCTGCCGTTCGACCCGGTGCGCGACTTCGCGCCGATCACGCTCGTGGCATCGGCGCCCTACATCCTTTCGGTGCACCCGAGCGTGCCGGCGAAAAGCGTGAAGGAGTTCATCGCGCTCGCGAAGGCGAAACCGGAAACGCTGCACTTCTCCTCCGCGGGCAACGGCGCGACCAATCATCTCGCCGGCGAGATTTTCAAGACGGCGACCGGCATCGACATGGTCCACGTGCCGTACAAGGGCGCGGGACCGGCGATGTTCGACGCGATTGCGGGCCAGGTGCAGCTCACTTTCGGCCCGATGGTGTCCACGCTGCCGCACGTGCGCTCGAGGAAGCTCAGGGGACTCGGCGTCTCGAGCGCGAAGCGCTCCTCGGTGGCGCCGGAGCTGCCCACGATCGCCGAGAGCGGTGTGCCGGGCTACGAGGTAGTCAACTGGTACGGCATGGTGGCGCCGGCGTCCACGCCGAGGACTATCGTCGACCGGCTGAACCGGGAAATCGTGAGGATCATCCGCTCGAAGGAACTCAAGGAGCGCCTGACCAGCGAGGGCGCAGAGGTCATCGCCAACGCCCCCGACGCGTTCGCCGCTTTCATCAAGAGCGAGCTCGGCAAGTGGGGAAAAGCGGTGAGGGATGCAAAAGTCACCCTGGACTGAGGGAGTTCGGTGGTGGAGCAGCGGACACTAGAACCGGTCTCAAAAACCTGAAAAGTTAAGCCACAGAGCACACAGAGGTCACAGAGTTTTTTGCCCTCAACCTTGAGAAGCGAGGAGGTGGGCCGGGGTAGAAGAGGATTCTCTCGGTGTTC
>JACQGO010000158.1 GCA_016199485.1 Betaproteobacteria bacterium | reverse complement strand
GGCGATGCCGAGCGTCATGCCGGGAAAACGCGGCCCCGGTGCGTGGCAGCGCAGCCGGTTGCCCCACGGGCAGGTCGCGACGAGCGTCCCCGCTTCCTCGGCGGCACCGAACGCGGTTCCCGGGAGCTTCGCGCGCGCCGCGTCGAGACGCGCCCTCGGCGCCGCAAGGTCAGGCACCACGATTCCGATTGCACCGCGCAGCAGCTGCGGCGCGCCGGCAGGCAGGTGCAACTGCTGCCGCCCGACGTTGATCCACATGTTCTCGTCGTCCACCATGAGAAACGGGTCGCGCGTGAACCCCATCGCCGAGACATAGAACAGCATCCCGGCGCGCTGTTCGGGCACCGCGAGATTCACGTGGTCGAGCGCGACGAGATTGCCGACGTCCTCGGCGCCGCGGTCAAAACCTGCGTTCATGTGGGATCGGCGTCACGTTCCTGTCGGAGGCGCCCGGGTTCCTGTCTTCTGTTGGCCGAGAGCGCGCGATGGCCGATATCGCGCCGCAACTGCATGCCCGCGAAGTGGATGCTGTTCGCAATCTCGTAGGCGCGGCGCTGCGCGGTTTTCACGTTGTGCCCGAGCGCGGTCACGGTGAGCACGCGTCCGCCGCTGGTCACGACCTTCCCGTCGCGTAGCGCGGTGCCGGCGTGAAACACGTGAAAGTCCTCGGCCGGCGCCGGCAGCCCGGCGATCACGTCGCCCTTGCGCGGCGCCTCGGGATAGCCGCGCGCCGCCAGCACCACTCCCAGCGCGACGCGGGTGTCCCACTGCGCCTCGGCGGCGTCGAGCCTTCCCGCAAGCGCGTCCTCGATCAGGGCGACGAGGTCGCTTTTCAACCTCAGCATGATCGGCTGGGTCTCGGGGTCGCCGAGACGGCAGTTGAATTCGAGCACCTTGACCTCTCCGCTTGCCGTGATCATCATCCCGGCGTAGAGAAAGCCCACATACGGCGCACCTTCCGCCGCCATACCGGCGATCGCCGGCTGGATTACTTCGCGCATGGCCTTGGCGTGAACGCGCGGCGTCACCACCGGTGCCGGCGAGTAGGCACCCATCCCGCCGGTGTTGGGACCGCGGTCGCCGTCGCCCAGGCGCTTGTGGTCCTGGCTGGTCGCGAGCGGCAGCGCGTGCCTGCCGTCCGACATCACGATAAAGCTCGCTTCCTCGCCCTCGAGGTAGTCTTCGATCACCACGCGGGTGCCCGCCGTACCCATCTTGTGCTCGACGAGCATCATGTCTATCGCTTCGTGCGCTTGCGCCGCGTCCATCGCCACCACCACCCCCTTGCCGGCGGCGAGCCCGTCGGCCTTGATCACGACAGGCGCGCCGTGCCGCTCGACGTAGCGGTGCGCCCCGGGGGCGTCGCTGAACGTCGCATACGCCGCGGTCGGAATGCCGTGGCGCGCCATGAAACTCTTGGCAAAGCCCTTCGAGCTCTCGAGCTGTGCCGCGCGCCGCGTGGGGCCGAAGATTCTGAGCCCGGCCGCCTGGAAAACGTCGACGATGCCCTCCGCGAGCGGCGCTTCCGGCCCGACCACCGTCAGCACGACGCTCTCCCGCCTGACGAACGCCACGAGATCAGAGATTGCGGTCAGCGCAAGGTTGGCGATCCCGTCCTCGAGCGCGGTGCCGGCGTTGCCCGGCGCGACCAGCACGCGCGAGGCGCGTGGCGACTGCGCAATCCTCCACGCCAGCGCGTGCTCGCGCCCGCCCGAGCCAATGACGAGAACTTTCATGCGAGCGTGAAGGGTGAAGGGTGAAGGGTGAAGGGTGGGAAGTAAAGGATGAAAAGCGGAATCCAGACGCCGGGCATTTCCCCTTCACCCTTCACGCATTCACCCTTCAATGCCGGAAGTGACGCACGCCGGTAAACACCATCGCAATGCCGTGCTCGTCGGCGGCGGCGATCACTTCCTCGTCACGCAGGCTCCCGCCCGGCTGAATGACCGCCCTGGCGCCGGCCTGCGCGACCACATCCACGCCGTCGCGGAACGGAAAAAAGGCGTCGGACGCCACTACCGACCCGGCAAGCGTCAGGCCGGCATTCGCCGCCTTGACCGCGGCGATGCGCGCGGAGTCGACGCGGCTCATCTGACCGGCGCCCACGCCCAGCGTCTGCCCGCCGCCGCAGAACACGATCGCGTTGGACTTCACGAACTTCGCCACCCGCCACGCGAACAGAAGATTCTCGAGCTGCTGCGCGGTTGGCTTGACCCGGGTGACGGCCCTGAGTTGCCGCGCGGTCACGTTCATGTTGTCGGGCGTCTGCACCAGCAGCCCGCCGCCGACGCGCTTCAGGTCAAACTGGTTCACCTCCCGCGCGAGCGCGACGGTGAGCACCCGGATATTGGGCTTTTGCGCGAGCTGCGCCGCCGCCTGCTCCCCGACCTGCGGCGCAATCAGCACCTCGACGAACTGCTGCGCTACCGCTTCCGCCGTTTCGCCGTCGAGATCGCGGTTGAATGCGATGATGCCGCCGAACGCGGACACCGGGTCGGTCGCGAACGCCTTGCGATACGCCTCGAGAGGGCCGGCACCGACCGCGACGCCACACGGGTTGGCGTGCTTGATGATGACGCACGCGGGCTGCTCGAAGCTCTTCACGCATTCCCACGCTGCGTCGGCGTCCGCGATGTTGTTATACGAAAGCTCCTTGCCCTGGAGCTGGGTGTAGTCGCCGAGGCTGCCGGGAGCGGGCTCAAGGTCGCGGTAGAAGGCCGCATACTGGTGCGGGTTCTCGCCGTAGCGCAGCCGCTGTACGCGCTCGAACTGCAGGCTGAGCCGTCGCGGGAAAGCCTCCTGCTTGCCCTCCGCGTCGCGCGCGGTGAGATAGTTGCTGATCGCCCCGTCGTAGGCGGCGGTATGCGAAAACGCCTTCTGCGCGAGCCGAAAGCGCGTGTCGAGTCCCACGGCGCCGTTCGCCGAGTTCATTTCCCTCAAGATCCCGGGATAGTCGGAGGGGTCGGTCACGACCGCGACGTGCGCATAGTTCTTCGCCCCGGCCCGCAGCAGCGTCGGCCCCCCGATGTCGATGTTCTCGATCGCCTCCTCAAGCGCGCAGCCGGGCTTGGCCACCGTGTGGCTGAAAGGATAGAGATTCACGGCGACGAGATCGGTCATCGGAATTCCGGCCGCCGCGAGCGCTGCCACGTGCGCGGGAATGTCGCGTCGCGCGAGTATCCCGGCGTGTATCCTGGGATGTAGCGTTTTCACCCGCCCGTCGAGCATTTCCGGGAACCCCGTGTAATCGCCGACCTCGGCCACGCGCACGCCGGCCTCCCTGAGCAGCTTCGCGGTACCCCCGGTGGAGAGGATGGCCACGCCGAAGCGCGCGAGCCCGGTCGCGAATTCAACGACACCCGTCTTGTCGGAGACGCTGATCAGCGCCTGTTTGATGACCGTCATGCGAAAGACAGGATCCGGGATTCAGGATTCAGCACACCGCGCCCGCGTCCACCGTGGAAATGCTCGCCGAATCCCGATCACTGAATCCTAGAGCTTGATCCCGTGCGCTTTCATTTTCTTGCGCAGGGTGTTGCGGTTGATACCAAGCACTTCGGCGGCATGCGTCTGGTTACCGTGGACGCGATACAGCACCGTCTCGAGCAGCGGTTTCTCTACGCAGTTGATCACCATGTCGTAGACGCGGCTCGGCTTCTCGCCGTCCAGATCCTTGAAATACCCATCGATCGCCTTGCGCACGAAGCGGGCCATTTCGTTCTCGTTCATCATGCGGCCAGTTCCTCTGTGTAGTTTAGACGTCGTCCCCGATCCCCGAGCCGCACAAAGAACTCTTCTGCCGCCGCGACCTGCTCGGCCGAAGTCTGCAGCTGGTTCAGCGCGTGCCGGAACGCCGCGGAGCCGAAGAGCCCCTTCGTGTACCACGAGATGTGTTTGCGTGCAATACGCACTCCGGTGCGTTCCCCATAGAGGCCGTAGAGATCGTGAAGGTGTGCGCTCAGCACGCGCCTGATTTCCTCGACTTCCGGCGGCGGCAGCTTCTCCCCGGTGGCGAGGTAGTGGCCGGCCTCGCGGAACATCCACGGACGGCCCTGTGCCGCGCGTCCGATCATCACCGCGTCGGCCTTCGTGTAATCGAGCACCCGCTTGGCTTGCTCCGGGTCGCCGATGTCGCCGTTGGCGACCACCGGGATGCCGACTTCCGCCTTCACCGCAGTGATGGTCTCGTATTCCGCCTCGCCGCTGAAGCCGCACGCCCGCGTGCGGCCGTGGATCGCGAGCGCCTGCACGCCGGCATTCTCGGCGATTCTCGCCACACGCAGCGCGTTCTTGTGCTGCCGGTCCCAGCCCGTGCGGATCTTGAGCGTCACCGGGACGTCGACCGCCCCGACCACCGCGTCGAGGATACGCGCAACCAGCCCCTCGTCCTTCAGCAAAGCCGAGCCGGCCATCACGTTGCACACTTTTTTTGCGGGACAGCCCATGTTGATGTCGATGATCTGCGCGCCCTGGTCGACGTTGTATCTTGCCGCCTCGGCGAGCATCGCGGGATCGGCTCCCGCGATCTGCACGGAGATCGGCTCGACCTCCCCTTCATGATCGGCGCGGCGGCGGGTTTTCTCCGAACCCCGCAGCAGCGAGTTGCTCGACACCATTTCGGACACCGCCATGCCGGCGCCCATCTTCTTGCACAGCTGCCGGAACGCGCGATCGGTGACGCCGGCCATCGGCGCAACGATCAGGTTGTTCGTGAGCTGATATGGTCCGATTCGCATCGACGGCCGTCTTTGGACGCGTGCAGAATTTTTTTGGGAAAGGGCGACCATTGTAATCTTTGTGTCGCGACAAGGAAAGCAATCAAATCGCGTGTTTTCGATCAACGACTTGAGCGCGGCGATCAAGCACGCGAGGCGCACGGGGCGAAACGCACAAGGAATGTTAAGACCTACTAACCCCTCGCTCCGAACGTCATGCGGCGTACCAGAAAACGTTTCGCCGGCGGAGCGCAGTCGAGCGCAGCGAGCCCCACGCCGCGCGCGAGCCTGAGCGGCGGGATGTCGTTGGAGAAAACGCGCACCAGGGCATCGGTAAACCACGTTCCGCCCTTGCGATCGAGGAGGCGGCGCGCGCGATAAGCGGCGAGCATTGCGCCGGAACCGGTCTCGCCCGGCGGGCACCGCACGAGCTCGCCCGCAAGCTCCCAGGCATCGCGCAGGCCCAGATTGAACCCCTGGCCGGCCACCGGATGCAGCGTCTGGGCGGCGTTGCCGACGAGCACCACACGCTCCGACACGACCTCGCTCGCGTAGCGCAGCACCAGAGGATACCGGATGCGACTGCCGGCCGCGGTAAGGCGGCCGAGCCGGTCGCCGAAATGGCGATGCAACTCGCAGAGAAATTCGCGTTCGTGCATCTGGCACAGGCGCTGCGCGGCAGCGGGATTACAGCTCCAGATGACCGCGAGGTTCTCTCCGTACGGCAGCAGCGCGAGCGGGCCCTCCGGGGTGAAACGCTCGTACGCGACGTTGCGATGCGGCAACTCGGCCGTGGCGACGGCGGTGAGCGCGACCTGGCGGTAGTCGTGGGTTTTCACCCGGGCAATGCCTTCGACGGCGCCTCCGTCCGCGACGACGAGCAGCTTGGCGCTGATCGCATGGATCGTTCCCGAGCGTTCGAACTCGACCGTTACCGCGGACGGCGAGCCGTGCACGCGGACCACCCTCGCGGATGTCTCGTAGCGCCCCGCACTCGCGCGCAGCGCGCGCCCGAGTTCGCCGGCGAGCGCCGCGTAACTCACCACAAACCCGAGCGCAGGCAGCCCCGCCTCGTGCGCCGTAAGGGTGACGCGCCCAAAGCCGCCCTGCTGCGACACGTGTATCGCTTCGATCGGCGTCCTGGGTTCGAGCCTGCCCCACACGCCGAGGCGCCCGAGAATCAGCCGGCTTCCGTGCGACAGCGCCAGCGGTCGGGGGTCGGTGGGCGTTGTTTCCGGCGCGCGGGCCTCGACCACCGCCACGGAAAGCTCGCTCGCGCGCAGCGCAAGCGCGAGCGATGCGCCTACGGGGCCGGCGCCGACGATGACGACGTCCGCGCTGTCAGCCATGTCCACCGCGCATCAGCGCCTCGATCCCGGCGACCGTTTTCGGGGCTGCGCCGGTGAGCACTTCGCAACCGCTTACCGTCACCACCACATCGTCTTCGACGCGGATACCGATGTTCCAGAAGCGCTCCGGCACGCCCTCTCCCGGGCGAATGTAGCACCCCGGCTCCACCGTGAGCACCATGCCGGGTTCGAGCGCGCGCCACTTCCCCTCGCGCTTGTAGTCACCGGCGTCGTGCACGTCCAGCCCCAGCCAGTGGCCCGTGCGGTGCATGTAAAAACGCTTGTAGGCTTCGGTCTCGATCACCTGCTCGAGGCTGCCCGCGAGCAGCCCGAAATCGATGAACCCCTGCGCCAGCACGCTCACTGCGGCTTCGTGCGGCCGGATCCAGGCATTGCCGGGCTTCACCTCTGCGATCGCCGCGGCCTGCGCCGCGAGCACCAACTCGTAGAGGTCCTTCTGCACCGCGCTGAACCTTCCATTCACCGGAAAAGTCCGCGTGAGGTCGGACGCATAGCCCTCGAGCTCGCAGCCGGCGTCGATCAGCAGCAGCTCCCCGGCGTTCAGCACACCATCGTTCTGCACGTAGTGCAGCACGCAGGCGCTGGCGCCGCTCGCCACGATCGGTGCGTACGCCGGCGCCTGGGCGCCGCTGCGCCGGAATTCATGCAGCAACTCGGCTTCGATCTCGTACTCCGCCAGCCCCGGCCGCACCACGCGCATTGCACGCTGGTGAGCTGCGGCGGATATCGCCGCAGCGCGGCGCATCAGCGCGAGCTCGTCGGCGCCCTTGATGAGCCGCATCTCGTCGAGCAGCGCGCGCACATCCTGGATCACGGCCGGCGCGGCGACACCGCTGCGCGCCTGGCCGCGCACCGCGTTGAGCCACCCGACGATCCGGCTATCCCACAGCTCGTCCGCACCCAGCGGGTAGAACAGCGCGGGTTGGTCGGCGATGAGCCCAGGCATCAGCTCGTCGAGTCGTGAGACGGGATACGCCGCATCGACGCCACAGGTCGCGCGCGCCGCCTGCGGGCCGTAGCGGAATCCATCCCAGATCTCGCGCTCCTGGTCTTTTTCGCGGCAGAACAGCGTACTCGCGGCGTGTGCTCCGGCGACCAGCACGAGAACGGCCTCCGGCTCTCCGAAGCCGGTGAGGTAGTGGAAGTAGCTGTCGAAGCGGTACGGATAGTGCGAGTCGCGACTGCGCGCTCGCTCAGGCGCAGTGGGCACGATAGCCACGCCGCGTCCCATCGCGCGCGCCAGCCTCAAGCGCCGCTCGCCATGAACCTTCGACGTTTCGTACATTACGGGATACCGTTGAGTAGCCGGTGAATTATAATCCTTTGTCGCGCGTCGCCCGCGGGCCGAACGCTAGCGCTCCAATCGCTGCTGTAACTCTCGCAGGCGTCCGGGCGTGCCGACGTCGAACCACAGGCCCGCGTGATGTTCCCCGCTCACGCGCCGTTCCGCGATCGCTTGCCGCAGCAGCGGCGCGAGCTGCGCCTTCGCGCCGCGCGGCACCCGCTGAAAAAGCCCGGGCTGGTACACCGCCACGCCGCTGAACGTAAGGCGCCGCGCGCCATCGGCTGCGACCATCCCCGCGTCCAGCGCGAAATCGCCCTGCGGGTGATGCGCGGGGTTATCCACCAGCACGAGATGGGCGCAGTTCTCGTTCCGTGCGAGCGCCGTCCCGTGCACCGCGAGCCGCGCAAAATCGTAGTCGGTGTAGATGTCACCGTTCACCACCGCGAACGGTGCTTCGCCCAGCAACGGCAGAGCCTGCGCGATGCCGCCAGCCGCTTCCAGCGCCTGCGCCTCGCGAGAGTAAACGATGCGCGCGCCGAACCGCCCGCCATCGCCGAGCGCCGCCTCGATCTTGCCTGCGAGATGGGACACGTTGATCACGAGGTCGCAAAAGCCAGCGCGCACCAGGTTTTCGACGTGCCACACGATGAGCGGTTTGCCGGCGAGCTCGAGCAGCGGCTTGGGCGCCTGATCGCTCAACGGGCGCATGCGCTCGCCGCGCCCGGCCGCCAGGATCATCGCTTTCACGGGGTCGCGTCAGAAAGTGTAGCCGACCGCCGACCGCCTGTTCTCGAGGTGATCGAGCAGCGTCAGCAGCGGGGCGAGGGCGGCGTAGCGTTGCGCCACGACGCGCACGTAGCGCAGGAAACGGGGCGTATCGTCCAGGTAGCCGGACTTGCCGTCGCGGTAATGGATACGCGCGAAAATTCCGAGCACCTTGAGGTGGCGCTGCAACCCCATCCACTCGAAGTCGCGGTAAAACACACCGAAATCGCCGTTCACCGGGAGCCCCGCGCGCCTCGCCTTCTCCCAGTAGCGCACAGTCCAGTCGAGCACGCGTTCCTCCTCCCAGCTCAGGAATGCGTCGCGAAACAGCGAGACCACGTCGTAGGTGATCGGGCCGAACACCGCATCCTGAAAATCGAGCACGCCGGGGTTGGGCGTGGTCACCATCAGGTTGCGCGGCATGTAATCGCGGTGCACGTAGACCCGCGGCTGAGCGAGGTTGTTTCCGACCACCAGCGTGAAGACTCCGTCCAGCTCCCGCTGCTGATTGGCGTCGAGCTGGATGCCGAGGTGGCGCGCGATGTACCACTCGGGAAACAGGCCGAGCTCGCGCCTGAGCAGCGCCTCGTCATAGGGCGCGAGCACCCCCGGGCGGCTCGCGAGCTGCCAGCGCACCAGCGCATCGGTCGCATCGCGGAACAGCTCGTCGGCGTTCCCGCTGCGGAGCGCCTCGAGGTAGCTCGTGGTGCCGAAGTCGGTGAGCAGCAGAAACCCGCGCTCGAGGTCCTCGGCCACGATTTCCGGGGCATTGACACCGGCAGTGCGCAGCAGCCCGGCGATGCGCACGAACGGCCGGCAGTCCTCTTTTTCCGGCGGCGCGTCCATCGCGATCCACGACAGTCCCGCGCTGCAAACCCGGAAATAGCGGCGAAAGCTCGCGTCTTCCGACGCCGGCGCGAACGTGTAGGAACCGGGCGCGAAGCGGGCTTCCAGCCAGGCGCGCATTTCGTCTGCACGCGTCACGGGGTCCGATTGCCTAAAGCGGAAAATTATGCGATTTTAGCATCCTGCTTCCCGCAGCCCCGTACAATGCACAAGAACCCCCTGACACCGTTCGCGCTGGCACTCGTATGCGCGATGCCGCTCGCAGCGGCGGGGGCCGATACCGGCCTCAAGCTCAAGGGCCAGTCGGCGCTCATCCCGGTCCCGCCCGATAGCAAGGAAAAGACCCCCGTCTTCGTCGACGCCGACCAGATCCGCGGGCACACCGACAAGGAGACCGAAGCCGAGGGCGACGCGCGGCTGCGCCGGCGCGGCCAGGCGATCTTCGCCGACTGGTTGCGCTACGACAAACCGGAAGACGAGGTCACCGCGGCCGGCAACGTGCGGATCGAACAACGCGGCGACGTCGTGGAGGGGCCGCGGCTCAAGCTCAACCTGGAGACCGAGCGCGGGTTCATGGAAAGCCCGCGCTACTACCTCTACGAGCAGAACGCGCGCGGAACGGCGGAACGGCTGCTGTTCGAGGGCCATAACCTCTACCGCGCGCAGAACGCCGACTATACGACCTGCGAGGCGCCCAATAACGACTGGTTCATTCGCGCGCGGGATCTGCTCATCGACAAGGACCGCGACGTCGGGACCGCGCGCGACGCGAGCGTGCTGTTCATGGGCAAGCCGATTTTCTACTCGCCGTACCTGAGCTTCTCGCTGCACCAGCAGCGGAAGTCGGGATTCCTTACCCCGAGCTTCAGCAGCACCGGCAAGAGCGGCGCCGAGCTCGCGGTGCCCTATTACTGGAACATCGCGCCCAACCGCGACGCGACGTTCACGCCGCGTTTTATCGCCAAGCGTGGGGTGCTGGTCAACACTGAGCTCCGTTATCTCGAGCCGGACCTCTTTGGCGAAGCGCGCCTCGAGGTCCTGCCCAACGACCGGGTGCGCGGCGGCATCGACCGCCACGCGCTGTTCTTGAGGCACCAGCACAATCTGCCCTACGGCTGGTTTGGCCTGCTCAACATCCAAAAAGTATCCGACGACACCTATTTCACCGATCTCACGACCCAGGTCGCGTTCACCTCGCAGACCGTATTGCCGCGCGAAGGCACGCTGGCGCGTGGCGGCACGTGGTGGACCGATGGCACCTGGGGTCTGAGCATGCTGGTACAGCGCTGGCAGACGCTGCAAACCGACCCGCTGGTGCCGATTACCCCGCCGCACAGCCGGTTGCCGCAACTCATATTGACGGCGTCGAGGCAAAACGTGCTCGCCGCCGACTTCGACTTCACCGGCAACTACGTGGACTTCAGTCACCCGACGCTGGTGCGCGGCAAGCGCGTCGTGGCCTATCCCAGCCTGAGCTTGCCGTTGCAGACTTCGTACGCCTATGTAACGCCCAAGCTCGGGCTGCATGTGACGCGCTACGCGTTGGATCCTTCGAGCACCGCCCTCCGCGACCAGACCCGGACCTTACCGATCTTCACAACCGAGGGGGGCCTCATCTTCGAGCGCGACACAGCCTTCACCGGCCAGCGTTTTGTGCAGACGCTCGAGCCGAAGATCTATTATGTTTACATTCCGTTCCGCGAGCAGAGCCAGCTACCCAACTTCGAGAGCGGGCTGCAGGACATCAACTTCGCGACCATCTATTCCGAAAACCAGTTCGGTGGTAACGACCGCATCAACGACGCCAACCAGGTCACGCTCGGCGTCACCTCGCGCTTCATCAACCCGAACGACGGCGCCGAGCACCTGCGGCTCGGGGTCGCCCAGCGTTATTACTTCAAACCGCAGCAGGTGACACTGCCCGGCGTCCCGGCCCGCACCAGCACGAGCTCGGACCTCCTGGCCACGGTGAGCGGCACCGTGCTGCGCAACTGGGTCGCCGAAGGCGGGTGGCAGTACAACACGGACTTCTCGCGCACCCAAAGGCTCTCCGGCGGAGTGCGTTACCAGCCGCAGCCGGGACAGGTGCTCAACCTGGGCTACCGCTACACGCGCGACGTGCTGAAGCAGGTCGATATCTCGACCCAGTGGCCGCTCAGAAACCAATGGACCGGGCTCGCGCGCTGGAACTATTCGATACGCGACAACAAGGTGCTGGAAGCGCTCGCCGGCCTCGAATACAATGCCGGCTGCTGGGCGTTCCGCGTGGTCGGTCACCGCGTCACCACCGCCACCCAGGAGGCCGTCACCTCGATCTTCCTGCAGCTCGAATTGAACGGCGTGTCGCGCATCGGGTCAAATCCGTTTGATGCTCTGCGGGAGAACATCGCCGGGTACGTCAGGCAGGACCCACGGCCCGCCCGCTCGCACGACCCGTTTTTCATCCCGGTACGTTGAGACCGTTCTGCAGTCCGCTTCCCACATCGGCATGCGCAATTTCAGGCTTCGTCACGCGGTTCGCGCCTTGCTTGCGCTCGCGCTCGCCGCGGCAGTCCACGGCGCGTGGGCGCAGAAACCGCGCCAGGTGCTGCTCGTCGACCGCATCATCGCGGTGGTCAACAACGAGGTCATCACGCAGCAGGACCTGCAGGAGCGCGTCAAGATGGCCGTGCAGCAGCTCACGGGCCAGGGCACGCCGCTGCCCCCGCGCCCGGTGCTCGAGAAGCAGGTGCTCGACCGCATGATCACCGAGCACGTGCAGCTGCAGTACGCGAAGGAGACCGGCCTGCGGGTCGACGACGGCCAACTCGACGCCGCGATCACGCGCATCGCGGAGGACAACAAGATGTCGCTCGCAGTGCTGCGCGCGACGCTGGAAAAGGACGGCATCAGCTTCGGCAGGTTCCGCGAGGACGTGCGCAGCCAAATCGTGATGGCGCGGCTGC
Source organism: Betaproteobacteria bacterium (assembly GCA_016199485.1). GTDB lineage: Bacteria > Pseudomonadota > Gammaproteobacteria > Burkholderiales > SG8-41 > JACQGO01. The sequence continues at coordinate 2,454 of JACQGO010000158.1, read as the reverse complement.
GCGAGCGCGAAGTGGACAACAGGATCGTGATCACCGACAGCGAGGTGGACAACTTCCTCAAGACCGAGGAGGCGCGGGGGAGCAAGAGCGACGAATACAACCTGTCGCACATCCTGGTGGTGGTCCCGGAGAACGCGACCCCGGAGCAGATTCAGACGCGGCGCGTCCGCGCCGAGCAGGCGCTCGCACAGCTCCAGGGCGGCGCGGACTTCCGCCAGGTCGCGGCGTCCTTTTCCGACGCCCCCGACGCGATGCAGGGCGGCGCCATCGGCTGGCGCGAAGCGGCGCGGTTGCCGGCGCTGTTCCTCGACACCGTAAAGGACATGCGCGTCGGAGGAGTGAGCGACATCCTGCGCAGCTCCAACGGCTTCCACATTCTGAAGCTCAACGACAAGCGCGGGGTGGATACGCCGGTGATCGTGCAGCAGATGCACGTGCGGCACATCCTGATCAAGACCAACGAACTCGTCTCCGAGAGCGAAGCGCGCAACCGCCTGCTCAAGCTCAAGGAGCGGCTCGAGAACAACGCCGACTTCGCGGAACTCGCGCGCGTGCATTCGGAGGACGCGAGCGCGGCGCGCGGGGGCGACCTCGGCTGGCTCTCGCCGGGAGACACGGTGCCGGAATTCGAGCGCGCGATGAACGTGCTGAAGCCCGGGCAGGCCAGCGATCCGGTGCAAACGCCGTTCGGCTGGCATCTCATCCAGGTGCTTGCGCGCCGCAACGAGGACATGACCAAGGAGCGCCAACGGCTGCTCGCGCGCCAGGCGTTGCGCGCGCGCAAGTCCGATGAAGCCTACCAGGAATGGATACGGCAGTTGCGCGACCGCGCCTTCATCGAGTACCGCCTGGAGGAAAAATAGCGTGCCGGGAATCCCTTCTGTTGCGCGAAAGACGGCGAACTTGACGACGACCCTTCCCACCGTTGCGGTCACGGCCGGCGAGCCCGCCGGGATCGGGCCGGATCTGTGCGTAATGCTCGTGCAGCACAAGCTTGCGGCGCGCATCGTGATCATCGCCGACAGAACGCTGCTTGCCGAGCGCGCCCGCCTGCTCAACCTGCCGTTCGACGCGACCGAGTTTGCGGCAGCGGAGCCGGACAGGGGCGAGACCGGCTACGCGGTGTGCGATGTGCCGCTCGCGGTACCCGCGGTCCCGGGCACGCTCGACCGCGCAAACAGCGGCTATGTGCTGCGCACGCTGGAGGTCGCTGCCGATGGCTGCGTCGCGGGCACATTCGACGCGATGGCCACCGCCCCGGTGCACAAAGGGGTAATCAACGATGCCGGGTTTGCGTTCACCGGCCACACCGAATTTCTCGCCGCGCGCACGGGGACACCGCAGGCCGTAATGATGCTCGTCGGCACCGACATGCGTGTCGCTCTTGCGACAACCCATGTTCCACTCGAGGGTGTCGCCCGGCGCATCACGCGGCAACACCTCGATGCGACGCTGCGCATACTGCATCGCGATCTTGAGCAGCGCTTCGGGATCCCGCATCCCCGCATCCTCGTAGCCGGGCTCAATCCGCACGCCGGGGAATCGGGACATCTGGGGCGCGAGGAAATCGAGGTCATCGCGCCGGTGATCGATGCGCTGCGCGCGCAAGGGTTCGACGTCGCCGGGCCGCTCGCGGCAGACACGCTGTTCAACCGCGAGCGGCTCGCGCGCTGCGATTGCGTGCTGGCGATGTACCACGACCAGGGGCTTCCCGTTCTGAAGTACGCGAGTTTCGGTTCCAGCGTGAACGTCACGCTCGGCGTGCCGATCATCCGCACCTCCGTTGACCACGGCACGGCGCTCGAGCTCGCCGGCACCGGCGAGGCCGAAGTCGGCAGCCTCCTCGCCGCGGTCAGGCTCGCGATCGAACTCGGCGCCAACGAGAAGCGCCGGCGCGGTGCGCAGCGCCCGCGACGCGGATCGGCAGCGGGGCCCGCGCGTTAGCCGTCTTGCCCCGCTCGCGTCGCATTTACGCCCTGCACGATCGTGGCGGCGATGAACCTCCCCCGGCCCCGCCGCCGTTTGAGCCAGAACTTCCTGGTCGACAAGGCGGTGATCTCGGAGATCGTCACGGCGATCGCGCCGGCGATCGACGACGTCGTGGTCGAAATCGGCCCGGGGCGCGGCGCGCTCACCCGGCCGCTGCTCTCCCGCCTCGCGCACCTCACCGTGGTGGAAGTCGACCGCGATCTCGCCGCGCGCCTTGCGAGCAGCCTTCCGGCACAGCGCCTGACCGTGGTAGCGGGCGACGCGCTCAAGTTCGATTTCGCGAGCCTCGGCACCGATTTGCGCGTGGTGGGCAACCTGCCGTACCACATCTCGACGCCGCTGCTGTTCCGCTTCGCTGTGTTTGCCTCCCGAATCCGGGACATTCACGTCATGCTGCAGAAAGAGGTGGTCGCGCGCATGGTGGCGCGTCCCGCTTCTTCGGAATACGGACGGCTGTCGGTGATG
>JACQGO010000127.1 GCA_016199485.1 Betaproteobacteria bacterium | reverse complement strand
CGGGCTGGCGAAACGCGGGGTGAGGCTCCTCGCGGCGCCGGTTTCGGGCAACGCCAAGGTGATCAGGGCGGGGAAGCTCTCGGTGGTCGCCTCCGGCCCGAAAGAGGCCTACGACGCCGCGCTGCCGTACCTGGAGGCGATTGGCCAGGGGGTGAGCTACGTGGGAGAAGGGGAGCTTTCGCGCATCGCGAAGATCTGCCACAACGTGTTCCTGGGGGTCGTAACGCAGTCGCTCGCCGAGATCACGATACTCGCGCAGAAGGCGGGCATGCCGCGTCACGCCTTTCTCGACTTCCTAAACAAGAGCGTAATGGGCTCGATGTTCACGCGCTACAAGACGCCGGCGCTCGTGAACCTCGACTTTTCCGTGACTTTCACGCCGCACCTGCTGCGCAAGGATCTCGACCTCGGGCTCGATGCGGGACGCGAGCTCGGGGTGCCGATGCCGCTTGCCTCGCTCACGCGCGACATGGTGCAGGCGTTGATCGGCAACGGCTACGCCGAGCAGGACTTCTCGACGCTGCTGCTGCTCGAGGCAAAGGCGTCCGGGGTCGCGCTCGAGCCCGAGAACGCGCGGGTGGGCGACGGGCTTTCCTGAGAGGCGGGGATGAGGGAAAGGAGAGGGGAGATTCGCGGTGCAAATGGTTGTCGACCATTTGCACGAGGCTCAATAGGAGAGACAGCCATGACACGGAAGCAGCGTATCAGCTACGCTCCGCTCGGGAAAATGGACCACGCGATGCGCGCTGAGATGCAGCGCTGCGCGCGCGAAGGCACGCCGCGCCCGGAAAGCTCGGCGGTCCGGGCCCACGTCCCGGCGTGCTTCTGGTCGTTCGCCAATTCGTGGCGCGACCTCTTCAAGAACGGGGTGTGCGACCACGCGATCAAGGAGCTCGCGCGGGTGTACGTCTCGCGTTCGGTCAAGTGCGAGTATTGCGGCAACCAGCGCTCGATCCAGGCGGCGGGCCAGGGGCTCTCGGAGGCACAGTACGACGAGCTGCTCGACTTCGAAAAGTCCGCGAGATACGACGAGCGCCAGAAGGCGGCGCTCGCGTACGCCGAGGCGATCACCTGGCGGCTCGATACCGACGACGCGTTCTGGGGGCGCATGTACCGGCACTTTTCCGAGGCGGAGCTGGTCGAGCTCGGCTGCTTCATCGCGCTCACCATGGGCCAGCAGTCCTGGTTGCGGCTCCTGAACATCGAGCACCATCAGTACATGGCCGGAACCTCCGCCTCGCTGGCGCCGGGCTTCGAGAGTCCCGAGGCGCTCGCCAGGTCCAGGGCGTCGCCCGATTACTGGGCGAAGGACGGGTCGGCGCAGGTGGAAAAGGGGAAGGCAGGCGGCGGCTAGACCCGCCCGCCGGGTGCTGCCGGCATACCGGGAAAGTGAACCTTGTGGAGCATATCCGTGTTGACGTCCGACGCGCGCATTGAGGTGTCCGGCGCCGGCAGGCGCTTCGGCGCGCTGGAGGTGTTTCGCGACGTCAATCTCGCCGTCGGCGAGCGGGAGGTGCTCGCGATTATCGGCCCTTCGGGCTGCGGCAAGACCACGCTGCTGCGCTGCATGCACGGCCTGATACCGCTTTCGGGAGGAGAGATCGTCATCGAGGGCAGCCGCGTCGCGGGGCCGCGCGAGGGCGTCGCGATGGTGTTCCAGCACTTCGGCTTGTTTCCGTGGAAGACGGTGTTCCACAACGTCGCCTACGGGCTCAAGCTGGCGGGCGCTACGCAGGCCGAGATCCGCGACAAGGTGCCGCGCTTCATCAGCCTCGTCGGGCTCGCCGGCTTCGAGAATTACTATCCGTACCAGATCTCGGGCGGCATGCAGCAGCGCTGCGGGCTGGCGCGCGCGCTCTCGGTCGAGCCGCGCGTGCTGCTGATGGACGAGCCGTTCGGCGCGGTCGACGCGCAGACCCGCGAGATCCTGCAGTTCGAGCTGCTGCGTATCTGGGAGATGCGCCCGACCACCATGGTGTTCGTCACGCATTCGATCGAGGAAGCGGTGCTCATGGGCGACCGCATCGTGGTGCTCAAGGGACGTCCGGCGACCGTGCACGAGATCGTGACGGTGGACCTGCCGCGGCCGCGCACGCGCGCGACGCTCGCGACGCCGCGCTTTGCCGGGCTGCGCGAGCACGTGTGGAACACGCTCATGGCCGATGCGAGGCGGGCGGAATTGGAAATAGTACGGTAGTGCTGGTGTTGATCACAAACAAGGAGGAGCAAACATGACGATGGGCGGCTTTGCATGGAGGCGTAGCATACGAACGGCGTGCGCCGCGCTGATGTTGACGTTCCCGGCGCTGTGCGCGGCGCAGAAGCTCACTTTCGGCATACCCGGCATACCCCCCGTGTTCGGCGGGGTGGTCGCGCTGGTCGCCGAAAACGAGGGTTTCTTCAAGAAGCACGGGGTCGACGTCACGGTGCGCGCGTTCGAGACCGGCGCCGCGGCCTCGCGCGCGGTCGCTTCGGGGGAGATCGCGGTCGCGCTTTCCCCCTCACCGCTCATCATCAGCCAGATCTCGAACACCGACGTCAAGCTCGTCGGCATCTGGGGCATGGAGCATCCCGACTGGCTGATCGGCTCGACCGACGCGAACGCGACCTGCGAGAGCCTCAAGGGCGCGGCGGTCGGCGTGGACTCGGTCGGCGGCGCGCGCTCGATTGCGCTCAGGGTCATGCTCGCCGGCGGATGCAAGATGAAGATCGAGGACGTGCAGCAGGTGGCGCTGAGCTCCAACGTGGGGGCGGCGATGGTGGCGGGCCAGCTCAAATTCGGCGTGCTGCACATCGACGATGTGCCCGTCATCGAGGCCGAGACCAAGAGGCCGCTGAAGACGATCGTCACCCAGAAGGCTTCGCGCCCCGTCGACCACTACCTGCTGCTGGTGGCTCACAAGGACCGGGTGGCGCAGAACCGCGACGCCTACGTGCGCATCGTCGCGGCGCTGGTCGACGCGGTGCGCTTCATGCGCAATCCCGCGAACGCGGCGAGGGTCGCCCGGCATGCGGCGCCGACGGGGCGCACCGGCGATTTCGCCGCCAGGGCGCTCAAGGTCTACCTCGACATGGAGTTCTGGCCCAACGAGAAGGACGGATTGAGCCAGCAGAATATCGAAGCGGTGAGCAAGGTGCAGAAGGCGGTCGGCAACATCAAGGCCGACAAGCCGGCGCCGTACGGCCGTATTGTCGATCCCGGCATCTGGCGCGACGCGTACGCCCTGGTCAAGCGCTAGGCGGCGACGGCTTACGCAGGCTGCGGCGCGCGGAACGCTCGGGGATTCCATGGCACGGCGAACACGCTGGCTGCGCCACGCGACGGTCGCGACGAGTCTCGCGCTCGGCGCGGTCGTGTGGGAGGTGGCGGGGCACCTCACCACGGGAGCATTCTGGGCGCCGCTGTCCGCCACGCTCGGTAGCGCGGCGGAACTCGCGCGCGGCGGCGTGCTGCTGCAGCAGGGGGCGAGCTCGCTCAGGCTCTATGTCACCGGGTTGCTGCTCGCCATAGCGGTCGGCGCGCCGCTCGGCCTGCTGCTCGCGCGCCTGCCGCGGCTGCGGGTGGCGTTCGAGGACTACATCATGATGCTCTACGCCACGCCGATGGTGGCGTTGATCCCCTTCATCCTCTCGCTGCTGGGATTCGGGTTCACGCCGAAGGCGCTGGTGGTGTTCCTGTTCGCGGTGTTCCCCGTCCTCTACAACACGGTCGAAGGCGCGCGCAGCATCCGGCCGGAGCTGGTGGAGGTCGCCCGCGCGTTCCGCTCGAACGAATGGGAACTGTGGCGCGACGTGATGATCCCGTACACGCTGCCTTTCACCATGACCGGCATCCGCCAGGCGATCGCGCGTGGGCTGGTCGGCATGGTGGCGGCGGAGTTTTTCCTCAGCCCCTCGGGACTCGGGCAGATGATCATGATGGGGTCGCAGAACTTCGACACTGCCGGCATGCTGGCGGCGATCCTCGTCATCGTCCTGATCGGCGTCGCGCTGATGGATTTCGGGCGCTACCTCGAAAATCGTTTCGCGGCGTGGCGCGGGTATACGCGATGACCGCGATCCAGCAAGCCGCGCTCGCCAAACCGGAGCGTGTCGAGCCGCGAGAGGGCATGCTCGACTCTCCGTTCGTCCTGAAGCTTGCGGCGGGCGCCGCGCTGCTCATCGCCTGGGAAGCCGTGGTGCACGCGTTCGCGCCGGCTTACGTGGCGCGACCCAGCGGAATCGCGCGCGTATTCGCGGAGGTCGTCAGCGACCGGCGGTTCCTCGCGGCGGCGTGGGCGACGCTCTCTGCGGTAGTGGAGGGTCTGCTGATCTCGATCGCGCTCGGTACCGCGGCCGGCATCGCGATGGGACGCGTGGGCACGGTGGAGCGCGTCCTGCGCTATTACGTGAACAGCCTGTTCGCCACCCCGATGGTCGCGATCCTGCCGCTGCTCACGTTGTGGTTCGGATACAACGCCGACGCGCGGCTTGCCACCGTCGTGTTCGCGGCGTTCTTCTCGATCGCGATCAACGCGTGCGACGGCGCGCGCTCGGTGCCGCTGGAATACCTCGAGGTCGCGCGGTCGTTCCGCGCGCGCCCGCGCTACACGCTGTTCGACGTCGTGCTGCCGGCTTCACTCCCGTATCTGCTCGCCGGGGTGCGGCTCGCCGCCGGCCGCGCGCTGGTGGGCGCGGTGGTCGCGGAATTCTTCATCTCGATCCCCGGGCTCGGCTACTTCATCCTGTTCAACTCACGCACCTTCAAGCACAACGAGGCCTTCGTTGCGGTCATCGTGCTGGTCGCGGTGGGGGTGGGCTTCGAGGCGCTCGTCGGCTGGCTTACCAGGCGGTATCTGCCGTGGGCGAGGCGCGACGAGGCCGCGCGATGAAGACTAGGCTGACTGGCGCCAAGGCGGCGCATGCCGCGCGGGCGTTGCCGCGAGCGCGTCGGCCGAGCACGAAAAAGAGCGCGGCAGGTTTCCAGACCCTGCAGGAGATCGTCACGGCGGCCCGGCGCAACCTGTCGCGGGAGCTCTGGGACCACCTGAGCGGGGGATCGGAATCCGAAACCACGCTCAGACGCAATCGGCATGCGCTCGACAGCCTCGCATTGCGCCAGCGAGTGCTCGTGAACGTCACCGGCATCGACATCGCCACGACGCTGCTGGGCCGCAAACTTTCCCTGCCCGTATTCCTCGCTCCGGTGGGCGCATTCTTGGGAATGGCCGATCCTCAAGGCGCGGTGGCAGTCGCGCGTGCGGCTGTTGCGCGCGGCACAACCGCGTTCATCAGCACTGCCGCCAAACCGGGACTCGAGGCGGCGGCCGCCGCGGTAAACGAGCCGCTCATCTTCCAGCTCTACGTGCGCGGCGACCGCAAGTGGGTGGAGGACATCCTGGACCGCGCGCGGGCAGGGGGCTACCGCGCGCTATGCGTGACCGTGGACCGCAACTACTACGGCCGCCGCGAGCGCGATCTCATCAGCCGTGCGGCGGTGAGGGAAGGATTCGGTGACCCGCGTCACCAGGCGAGTCTCAACTGGGACGATCTCGCTTGGATGAAAGAGCGGATGAAAGCGCCGCTCATCCTCAAAGGGATCGCCACCGCCGAGGACGCGCGCCTCGCGGTGGAACACGGAACGGAAGTCATCTACGTATCGAACCACGGCGGGCGGCAGCTCGATCACGCGCAGGCGAGCATCGAAGTGCTGCCCGAAGTGGTCGCCGCAGTGGACGGCCGCGCCGAGGTGCTGTTCGACGGCGGCGTGCTGCGCGGCACCGACGTCATCAAGGCGGTCGCGCTCGGCGCGCGCGCGGTGGGTGTCGGCAAACTGCTCGGTTGGGCGCTGGCCGCGGCGGGAGAAGCGGGGATCGTACGCATGCTCGAACTGCTCGAAACGGAAATCCGCACCACGATGGGTTTGATCGGCGTCACTTCGCTCACGCAGCTCAATCCGGCGTGGGTGCGGCCGGCGCAACCCGTTGTCCAGACGAGCGCGACGAGCGCGTATCCCTATTTTGAAGAGGCGACCAGCGCGAGGCGTAAGAAGTGACGCGATGACCTCCTCGGACCTTAAACCGTTGCAGCTCGAGGCGCCCCTCAAGGCGATCATGGAACAGGAATATCCGCGCTTTTCCGACGCGGAGTATGCACGCCGCCACCGGGCGCTCGCCGGCGTGATGGAGAAGCACGGCGTCGACCACCTGCTGGTGGTAACGGATCATCGCGCCGGCAACGCGCCGCAATGGGTCACCGGCTGGCCCGGCACCGTCGAGGCGTATGTCATCTTCAAACCGGGCGAGAGAATGTGCATGTTCATGGAGTGGTACAACCATT
>JACQGO010000119.1 GCA_016199485.1 Betaproteobacteria bacterium | reverse complement strand
GGGCAAGAAAATCCGCGAGCTCTCCGTGGAAGCGAAAGGTCGCGATGGCCATGGCTACCCGTCCGCTAGGAGTTTGTCGGACTAGGGTCCGACAAACTCCTTTCGCAAAACCGCCTCCATGCAAAACGGCGAGAAACCACTCTGCGCGATGCTTCGAGTCGTTGTGATCGCCTCGTGGGCGCGGAGGCGCACTCTTTCTGTTCAAATCCAGGCTTGATCCTGAGGCGGTTTTGCATATGGCAGCCTGTCGGAACGCTAAGTCCGACAGGCTGCTAGAATGGGCTTGTCTGCGCGAGGAGGTCCGGGGATGCGCGCCGGCGCGGGAATCTCCGGCCACCTGATGCGCGGCGCCTAACATGCCGACGCTTTTTTTATCTTGATTGCCCGCACCGCAAAACTCGCCCACACCGCAGGCCGCGCCTTCGCGGGCCGCTTTCGCCGCGTGAGCGGTGTCGGCCTCGCGACGTTCGCGTTCGCGGCGCTGCTCGCACTGCCGGTCGTCACCGTGCTGCTCAATGTTTTCGAGTTGGGCCAAGGGACCTGGCAGCATCTCGCCGATACGGTGCTCGCGAGCTATATCCACAACACGTTGGGACTCACGTTGGGGGTTGCGGCGGGCGTGATCGTGATCGGTGTCGCCACCGCGTGGCTCACCGCGGTGTGCGATTTTCCTGGCCGGAGGTTTTTCGAGTGGGCGCTGATTCTGCCGATGGCGGTGCCCGCGTACATCATGGCTTACGCCTATACCGACTTTTTCCAGTTCAGCGGGCCGTTTCAGACCTGGCTGCGCGAGGCGATGGGCTGGGGCCCGCGCGAGTACTGGTTTCCCGACGTGCGCTCGCTCGGCGGCGCGATTGCCATGCTGGCGCTGGTGCTCTATCCCTACGTCTATCTGCTCTCGCGCGCGGCTTTCCTCGATCAGTCCGCGGCGATGCTCGAGGTCGGCCGCAGCTTCGGCTACGGGGCGTGGGGAAGTTTTTTCCGCATCGCGCTGCCGCTCGCGCGGCCCGGCATCGTGGCGGGCACCGCGCTGGCACTGATGGAAACGCTGGCCGACTTCGGCACCGTCGCCTATTTCGGCATACCGACGTTCACCACCGGGATTTACCGCACGTGGTTTTCGCTGGGCGACCGCGTGGCGGCAGCCCAGCTCTCCGCGATGCTGCTCGGGTTCGTCGCGGCGGTGCTGCTGCTCGAACGCTGGACTCGCGGGCGCGCCGGCTACCACAGCCAGGCGCCGCGCAAGCGCATCGATCAATACTACCGGCTGCGCGGCATGAGGGCCGCCGCGGCGGTCCTCACTTGCGCTGCGCCCATTGTCCTGGGCTTCGCGCTGCCCGGCGCCATTCTGCTGAATCTGGCGCTCACCAGCGGTGACGCGCAATTCGGCGCGCGCTACGTGCAGCTCACGCTCAACACCACGATGCTCGCGGGCGTTACCGCCTTGCTTGGAGTATCGATTGCGCTCATTCATGCCTACGGCGCGCGCGTCACCGGAAGCGCGTGGGTGATCAACGCCAACCGCGTTGCGGGTCTCGGCTACGCGCTTCCCGGCATCGTGATCGCCGTCGGCGTACTGATACCGGTGACGCAGCTCGATCTTGCGCTGGATATGTGGATGCGCAATGCGTTTGGCATCGGCACTGGATTGCTGTTCACCGGGTCGATTGTGGCGCTGGTCTATGCCTACCTGGTGCGTTTTTTCTCCGTCGCCCTGCAGACGGTGGACGCGGGCCTTACCAAGGTGACACGCAGCATGGATGAAGCCGCACGTTCGCTGGGACTGGGCACGGCTCCGGTGCTGACGCGGGTGCATGCGCCGTTGATGTGGCGCAGCGTTTTCACCGCGGCGCTGCTCGTGTTCGTCGAGGTGGCGAAGGAGCTCCCCGCGACCTTCGTCATGCGCCCGTTCAACTTCGACACGCTGGCGGTGCAGGCTTTCAACCTTGCGTCCGACGAGCGTCTTGCCGAGGCGTCCACTGCGGCGCTCACCATCCTTGCGGTGGGGGTGCTGCCGTTGATCATCCTCTCGCGGACCATCATCCGTTCGCGCCGCGGCTCGTAGCTCGGCAATCCCTTGCCGGCGAAATCCGGCAGAATCCGCCCGGAGCGGTGTCGCGGTGTGGTAACGCCGTACCGGCGGCAAAGGAATGCTGTCCTGTGAGCATTCCGTCTACCGGCGATGCGGCGGGATGCGAATCCCGCTCTACTTGAAGCCGACGCGGTCGAAGATCTTTTGCGCCAGCGGCTGGTTCCTGCCCAGCGCTCCGACGTTGAGCGTGTCCATCTTGAACTTGCCGAGCGAGGCGAGCGCCGGATTTCTCAACGCCGCGTTCTTCACCACGGGCCATTCGTTGTTGCCTTCCGCGAAGTAGGATTGCGCTTCGTCGCTCGCGAGGTACTCGAGAAACCTGATCGCCGTCTCCTTGTGGGGGGCGCTCTTCACCACGCCGGCGCCGGAAATGTTCATGTGAGTGCCGAAGCTTTTCTGGTTGGGCCAGATCAGCCCGACTTTTGCGATCGCCTTCCTGTCGTCAGGCTTGTCTGACTTCATCAGCCGGACGTAATAATAGCTGTTCGACAGCGCGACCTGGCACTCGCCGGCAGCGACCGCCCGGATCTGGTCGGTGTCGCCCCCCTTGGGGTCGCGCGCCAGGTTGGCGACCACGCCGCGTGCCCACTGCTCGGCCTTCTGCTCGCCCCAGTGCTCGATCAGCGCGCTCATCAGCGACAGGTTGTAGACGTGGCTCCCGGAACGGGTGCATACCTTGCCCTTGAGCTTTGGGGCGCCCAGGTCCTCGTAGTTCCGGACATCCGCGGGCTTCACGGTGTCCTTGTTGTAGACGATCACGCGCGCGCGCGCTGAAAAACCAAACCACTGCTTGTTCGGAACGCGCATGTTGGGCGGCAGCCGCGCCTCGAGGACCTTCGACTCGACCGCCATGAACAGCCCGGACTGTTCCGCGCGCCACAGGCGGCCAGCGTCGACGGTGATCAGCACGTCCGCCGGGCTTGCCATACCTTCGTTCTTGATGCGCTCGATCAGCGGATCCTCACCGGCCTCGATCCGGTTGATCTTGATCCCGGTCAGCTTGGTGAAATTCCCGTACAGCGCCTCGTCGGTCTGGTAATGCCGGGAAGAATACAAGTTCAGCACTTTCTCCTGCGCTATTGTGGCGGAAGCGCCGGCGAGCAGGAGAACCGCGCCCAGGACGGTAGATGACATCACTAATCTCATGAACATAAACGAAATCTCCAATCTGTAATCATCGGAACAATCAGGGCCACCACAAATATGATAACAAGAATTATTCTCGTTTGCAACTAAACGAGAACAATTGTCATTTGTTAGAGAACTACATAAAAATTATCATCATGCCGTAGAATCCGCATTTTACCTTTAGGTCGGAGGGATAGCTTTGCTGCGTTTTCTTTCGCCGGCCCTGCTCCTCGCGATGCTGTTCGGCTGCGCGACACCGCCGCGCGAAACGCCGTCTGTACCGCCGGCGAAGCTGGAACCGGCCCCCGTGCAGCCCGCAAAGCCGGAAGCGGCACCAGCGCCGATCAGGATCGGTCTTGCGCTGGGAGGCGGTGCAGCGCGCGGCTTCGCCCATGTGGGCGTCATCAAGGCGCTGGAGGCCAATGGCATCGTGCCGGACATCATTGTCGGTACCAGCGCGGGGAGCTTCGTGGGTGCGCTCTACGCTGCCGGCTACGGCCCGGCTGACTTGGAGCGCGTCGCATTACAGCTCGACGAGTCGACGATCGGCGACTGGTCGCTGCCCGACCGCGGCGTGTTCAAGGGCGAGGCGCTCCAGGATTTCGTGAACCGTGCGGTGCAGAACCGCCCGCTCGAAAAACTCAACAGGCTTTTCGCCGTGGTCGCAACCGACTTGCAAACGGGTCAGGCGGTGGCGTTCCGGCAGGGCAACACCGGCATGGCGGTGCGCGCCTCGAGCAGCGTGCCGGGCGTCTTTCAGCCGGTGAATATCAACGGCCGCGAATACGTGGACGGCGGATTGGTGAGCCCGGTGCCGGTCCGCGTGGCGCGGAGCCTGGGCGCGGACGTCGTGATCGCGGTCGACATCTCGAGCAAGCCGGCGCATCGCCGGGTAGCCGATCTCGTCGACATGTTGCTTCAGACTTTTTCCATCATGGGGCAGGCGATTGCCGCGCACGAGCTCGGAGAGGCTGACGTCGTGATCCGCCCGGCCACGGGCGCGATCGGCCCGATCGATTTCAACAGCCGGCGACAGGCAATCGCCGAAGGCGAGAAGGCCACCCGGGCCGCAATCCCCCTGATCAGGCAGAAAATCGCCCGGAAGCCCGCTGTCAGAAATTGACGCGGCGCACGCCGTTGAAGCGGTTGCGCCAGTAGCGGTCGTTCATGTTGACGATTTCGACTTCCCCGCCGCGCGCGGGGGCGTGAATGAAGCGTTGGTCGCCGAGATAGATGCCGACGTGCGAAAAAGGCCGGCGCAGCGTGTTGTAGAAGACGAGATCGCCAGGCTGCAACTCATCGGCCGCGATTCTTTCGCCCATGCGGCTCATTTCCCGCGCGTCGTGCGGGAGGACGAGACCTACGACCTGGCTGAACACGTATCGCACCAGTCCGCTGCAGTCGAAACCGGTGTCCGGCGAATTGCCCCCGAACCTGTAGTTCACGCCGAGAAAACCCATCGCGTACATCACGATTTCGCGTGCATGCGAAAGATAACCCTCCGGTCGAGAATCGGCGGGCGAAGCGGCAGTCGCGTGCTGCCAACCCGAGGCATTGTCCGCCAAGCTCTGAAAGGGAACCGCGGCGAGCCAGCACGCCAGGAAAAGCCTGGTCCAGATCATGGTTTAAATCTACGCGATATTTGACTGATTGTAAATATGATTTTCACATTGTTGCTAACGCCGATTCGGCCGGCCAAGATACGCGCTTGTCCAACAGACGGGGTCCGACATGAGGCAGATCTTTGGACTTGACGCCTACTCGCCAGCAGAAGTCGCCGCCAAAATCGAATCGATCGGCGTTGCATATTCTCAGGTTAGGTGAGCAGATTCCCACGCAAAGTGGCCGGTGATGCAGTGAT
>JACQGO010000031.1 GCA_016199485.1 Betaproteobacteria bacterium | reverse complement strand
GGCGCGCTGGAAGCGCACCTTGCATCAGCACCTGAAGCCTCAAAGGCAAGTTAAGCCGCCGATGCACGCCGATGAACGCAGATAAGAAAAACCCCAAGAGCATTAGCCACAGACAGCGCAGTGAGTCGATTTTCATCCGCGTTTATCTGCGTTAATCTGCGGCTAATCCGGTATGAGCGAAGCCTGGACGCCGTTCTCCTACATCGTCGTCAACCTCGCGCGCGAGATCCGGCCGGGCGAAATCGCGTTCAGCGGCGTCAACTCGACGCTCCCCATGCTCGCCTGCCTGCTTGCCAAGCGTGCGTATGATTTTCATTTCACCTATCTCAACGTCGCGGGCGGCGTCGAGCCGGTTCCCAGGAAAATCCCGCATTCGAGCAGCGACCCCGCGATCGTCGAAGGCTCGCCCGCGCTTTTCGCCAACGAGGACTTCTACGATCTGTGCGCGCGCGGCGGCCTGGACCTGGTCTTTCTCGGCTGCGCGCAGGTGGACGGCGAAGGCCGGACCAACGTTTCTGTCATCGGCCCCTGGGACAACCCGAGGGTGCGGCTGCCGGGCGGCGGCGGCGCGGCGGTGATGATGCCGACCGCCGGGCGTGTTGCGACCTGGCGCACCGAGCATTCCACGCGCACGCTCGTAGAAAAGCTCGATTTCGTCACCGCTGCCGGCAACCTGCAGACGGTAGTGACGCCGATCGCGGTGTTCCAGAAGCGCAACGGCCGGCTGGCGCTCGAATCGTGGAACCCGCAGGTGACGCCGGATGAAGTGATTGAGCGCACCGGCTTCAAGTTCGACGCGCGCGGCGCCCGGCCGACCGCGCCGCTCGCCGCGCGCGAGCGGGACGCGCTCGCGAGCCTCGATCCGCACGGCGAGTTCGCCGCCGAAACACGATAAGACTGAACCGCAGGGGCGCAGAAACGCGGAGAGACCCTCCTGAGTGTTGGCCCGCCAAAGATCCTCTGCGCCTCAGCGTCTCTGCGGTAAGACCCCGCGCTTTCTTTGGGGATCTATTCCGGTCAGCTGCCGGGGACGATTCCGGGCTTGAGCGTGCAGCAGTAATCCGCAACGTCGCCCGGCTTGCACTTCCAGACGCGGTCCATGAACTTGCTCGCGAAGCAGTGCTTGAGCGCCTGGCGCAGCGGGCGCAGCCGGAACGGCTGGCCGAAGACGTAGGGGTGGATCGAGAGGTTGCAGACGAGCGGCGCATTTTCGCACTGCTCGATCATCTCGTCGAACTGGTCCACCAGCATGTCGCAGAACTCCCGGCCCGAATGCTGGCGGTGGACGACCTGCGGCGAGTCGTTGACCTCGACCGGGTACGGCACGGAAAGGATCGGCCCCGAGCGCGTGCGCATCCACGCCGGCTGGTCGTCAAACGGCCAGTCCATCAGATACTTGTAGCCCGCCTCCTTCAGCAGGTCCGGCGTCGTGGAATTCTCGTAGGTGCCCGCGCCCAGCCAGCCGCGCGGCGCCCTGCCTTCTCTCCGGGCGAAGGTGTCGGTCACCTCCTGGATCACGCGCGCCTCGTCGGCCTCCCACCTGAAGTCCTGCAGGCTTTCGGAAGTGGTGCGCCCGTGCGCGACGATCTCGTCGCCGCGCCGGCGGATCGCCTCGAAGATCTGCGGCGCGTGGTCGTAGAGCAGGCTGTTGGTGTTGTGCGCGGCGGGCAGCTTCAGCTCGTCGAACAGGTCGAAGAAGCGCCAGATGCCGATGCGGTTGCCGTAATCGCGCCACGAGTAGTTGCGGTGCGTCTGCGGCTCGCCGTGCTTGGCGTTGTCGTGGCCGCGCCCCTTGCCGAACGCGAAGCAGTCGATGTTGGTGGTGACGCAGAACGCGAGCCGCTTGCCGCCCGGCCAGCTGTAATCCTTGCGTTCGGTGAGCGGCGAATAATCGTAACGCGTGTGGCGCGGCAGCATGTTTTCTCCCTGGAGTTGCGGTTACCGGTCGACTTTACCACACCGATATCGGTCGAATGAACGGCTGGCGAGGATACGCGTCTATTCCGGCTTGATGCCCGCCTGGCGGATCACCGCGGCCCACTTGGCGATGTCGCTCTTGATCCGCGCGGCGAACTCAGCGGAGCTGACCCCGCCCAGGTCCACGCCTTCGGAGGCGAAGCGTTCGCGCATCGCGGGCATGTTGAGCACGGCGTTCAGCTCGCTGTTGAGCTTCTTGATGACCGCGGGTGGCGTGCGCGCGGGCGCGAGCAAGCCGTTCCACGTGGTCTGCTCGAAGCCGGGCAGCCCCGCCTCCGCCACGCTCGGCACCTCGGGGGCGACCACCATGCGCTTCGCGCTGGTGACCGCAAGCGCCCTGAGCTTGCCGGACTTCGCGTGCGCCAGCACCGTGGCGATGGGTCCGAAGTAGAGGTGGACCTGGCCGCCGATCAGCGCGGCGACCGCGGGTCCCCCGCCCTTGTACGGCACGTGGACGATGTCGATGCCGGCCATCGACTTGAACAGCTCCGCGCCGAGCTGCGTGGGAGTACCGATGCCGCCCGAGGCGAAGTTGAGGGTTCCGGGCTTTGCCTTCGCCAGCGCGATCAGTTCCTTGACCGAGTTCGCCGGCACGGAAGGATGCACCACCACGAGGTTCGGATACGAGGACAACATGGCCAACGGAGCGAAGTCCTTTACCGGATCGAAGGGGACTTTCCGGTACATGCTGGGAATGATGGTGATCGACGAGGGGGCGACGAGCAGCGTATAGCCGTCGGGGGTCGCCTTGGCGACGAGATCGGTCCCGAGCATGCTGCCGGCGCCGGGGCGGTTGTCGACCACCATCGACTGGCCGAGGCGCTCGGAGAGCTGTGGAGTGACCAGGCGGGTGGTGAGGTCGGTCGATCCCCCCGGGCTCTGCGGCACGACGACGCGGATCGGCCGCAGCGGATAGTTTGCCGGCACCGATCCGGCGGCAAGCGCAGCCGGGCCCGGCAACCAGAGCACTGCACACAGCAACACGCTCGCTTTGCACCTCATGCATTCCTCCTGTAGTAGCTGCAATCCTCGCCGGCCTCATCGAAAGGGGCCAGCCGTTCGGCGCCGCGCGCCGCCTCCTCCGCACCGCGTGTCAATTCGACACCGCCGGCCATATTCTGCAGGCGAGACTGGCCGAGCCGGGCGCGTGAGTCAACCTCCGGACCATCCTGTCCGACCATGCCTTCATCTCGGGATGCCGATCCTCGTGCGTGAGGAAGTATTGATTGCGGGCTTCGAGGGACGTGAACTCGTAGAGAATGGCGTGTTTTGCCCACCCCGACACCGAGGCGAGCCTCCGGGTTCTGATGCACCCGGGGAGCCTCTCCATCGCCGGCATGCGCCACTGCGCATACCAGGCCAGCATTTCCTCCTCGTGCTCATACGCGCAGTTGAAGTTTCCGACTTGAATACAGGGGGCGAGCGCCATCTCGGAGTCGTATTCTTTCGCCTCCGGCCCGTCGACTCTTGCGGCCTCGACCATGATGTTCACTCGCTCGCCCGTCCTCATCGCCAGCATCTTTCTTTCCTGCTCGGGCAGCCCGGCATGGAGCGCGCTCGGCACCGGGTTGCCGAACACGTGGGCATGCTCCGCGCCGAACAGCAGGATGTAGCGGTCTCCCGTCGGCACCGACGGATCCGTCGTGCGGTGCAGCGCGTCTTCCCTGCGCGTGGTACGCATCGTTCCTTTCTGCACCGAGGCGTAATGCGCTGCCCACAGAAAGCCGGGCCGCTTCAGGAGCCCGGGGATGTACGTCTCATGCAGCCAGGAAAGATGGGCCTCGCGCCCGCCGTCCGGCAGGTCGTACCAGGTGATCCAGAGTCCTCTGTCCATCACTTCTTCCTTGCCGAGTCTTCTTCGAGCACCTCGGTGAAGCCGCGTTTCAGTCGCTCGTCATGGTCGGGATGTTCAACACCGAAACGGCGGCGTCGTGGATCACCGCGATCGTTCCTTTCGGTGTCTTCGACGGCACCGACAGGCCGTACCAGTTGCCGGACTCATAACCGGGATACCCGGACTCGGAGACCGTCGGCAGCTCGG
>JACQGO010000116.1 GCA_016199485.1 Betaproteobacteria bacterium | reverse complement strand
GCTGCGGCCGCATGGTAGTGTCCTGAGTCGTTAATTCGTTAACGATACCGCTGACCGCAATCATAGCCGTCGTCATCCGGCAGACCGACCGTGATCGCGGTGCCGGGGCGAGCCGGTTTACTGCATCTCATGGTGCCGCAAGCGCTCCTCGAGCGGGTGCCCGAGGCGTCGCCGGCGGTCAACCCACGACCACCGGCGACGCCTCACCCGCTACCGAGGAGCGCGGCACAAATCGCCGCCGCAAACCGGCTCACCCCGGCCTGCCACCGTGCCGGCGACAATCGCTTCGCGGACGAAGAGCCTGGCGCCATCGATAGCCCGCGAATTTACGACTCAGGAGAGTAGAATGCAGCGGCAGATTTCCGTTGTTCCGGGATCGGCTCGATTTCGCCGCGCTCACCTGCTATTCTCATGGGCATGTTTCCTCGCCTGACTCCGCGCCTGGGCTATCTGGGCGGTTTCCTCGTGTGCGTGCTGCTGTTCGCGTTCGCGCTCTACCTGCAGTATTTCGAGGATCAGAACCCGTGCCCGCTGTGCATCCTGCAGCGCATCGCGTATATCGCGCTGATGGCGGTATTCCTGGTCGCGGCGCTCCATGGCCCGGGCAGGATCGGATCCATCGTCTACGGCGTGCTGGCGTTGATCGTCACCGGCGCAGGGGCGACGATCGCGGCCCGCCAGGTATGGCTGCAGCACCTGCCGCCGAGCCTTGTGCCGGAGTGCGGGCCCGGCCTGGAGTACATGCTGCGCAGGTTTCCGCTGCATCGCGCGCTCGAAAAAGTACTCGCGGGCTCGGGAGAATGCGCCGAGGTCGGATGGACGTTTCTCGGGTTGAGCATCGCCGGCTGGTCGTTGGTGTGGTTCGTGCTGCTCGGCGCGTTCGGCGTTGCGCTCGCGGTGATCGGCGCGCGGCGCGGGGCGAAATCCTGAGCGCGGGTTCGCTGTTTCCGCCCATCGTTTGCGCGAGGCATGAGAAGGTACGCCAAGCGGCGCAGCGGGGAAAACGCGTGACGGTATTTGCGCGGGCGGCACCCCGCGCGGGCGGCCCCGGCGGGCCGGTCGGGTGAAGTATCCGGGCTACGCCGGGATGTCCGGCGTCAGTTGCCGTTCAAGCATCGTGATCTGGTCTTTGAGATAGAGCTTTTTCTTCTTGAGGCGCTTCAGTTGCAGTTCGTCTTGGGCGGAACTCTGGGACAGTTTCATGATGACATCGTCGAGGTCGCGATGTTCGATATGGAGGCGGTGAATCTTTTCCTTGAGGGCCTCGATCTCTGCAGCATCGACCATGGGCAGGGTCCTCCTCTGGCACGTGGGAACGCAAAAAAAGTATAGACCCAAAGCGGGCAAAAAACGAGAGCACGCAGGGAAATATGGCGCGTCGCGGACCCGCGCCGCGTCTACAGGGTAAGCCGATGTTTTTGTTGCCAATAACGCACACGGCACAGGGTGCTATCGCAGGGCACCGGGGCGGGTCCCCGTCGGAGCCGCCGGTCGGCAGCCCGGCGCGACGGGGCGGCTGGAAATTCTTCGGCGCCGAATTCCATCAACAACGCGAGGTGATGCGGAACTCATGGCGGAAACATTCACGCTCAACGTCAACGGTGCGAGCCGCCGCGTAACGGTGGAACCCGAGACGCCGCTGCTTTACGTGCTACGCAACGACTTGAGCCTCAAGGGCGCGCGCTTCGGATGCGGGCTCGGGCAGTGCGGCGCGTGCACGGTAATCATCGACGGTGCCGCGGTGCAGTCATGCGACGTCCCGGTTTCGGCGGTCGGCGACCGGGCGATCACCACCATCGAGGGCATAAGCACGCCCGGCAAGCCGCATCCGCTGCAGCAGGCGTTCGTCGACGAGCAGGCCGCGCAGTGCGGCTATTGTGCGACCGGTATCATCATGTCGGCGAAAGCTCTGCTCGACCGCGACCCCGCGGCCGATGAAGCGGCAATCCGCGCCGCGCTCGCGAAGAACCTCTGTCGCTGCGGCACGCACAACCGCATCCTGCGCGCGATCCGGCGCGCGCAGCGGGAGCTGCAGCGATGAACGGCGGAAAACAGCAGGCGAATCCGGGCTTGCCCGGCAGCCTCGAGACAAACCGCAGGCTCGACCGCTGGCTCAAGATCGGCCGCGACGGCACGGTGACGATTTACCCCGGCAAGGTCGAGATCGGGCAGGGAATACTCACAGCACTGGCACAGATCGCCGCCGAGGAGCTCGACGTCGCGCTGGAGCGGGTGCAGGTGGCGGTCGCCAGCACCTCGCACAGTCCTGACGAAGGCACGACTTCGGGGAGCCGTTCGATCGAGGAGAGCGGCGTTGCGCTGCGTTTCGCGGCCGCCGAGGCGCGCGAGATCCTGCTTGCGCGTGCCGCGGAGCGGCTCGGCACCACGATCGAGCAGCTCGCGGTCGCCGACGGCGTGATCACCGCGCGCAGCGGCGGCAGTATCGCCTACTGGGAACTCGCGGGTGAAGACCTGATCGCGCGCGAGGCGACGGCGGGGGTAAAACCCAAGTCCCCCGCGGAGCATCGTATCGTCGGGCAGACAGCGAAGCGGCGTGATATCCCGGCGAAGGTCGCCGGCGCGCCGGCGTACGTGCAGGATCTGGCGCTGCCCGGCATGCGCTACGGCCGCGTGGTGCGCCCGCCGAGCTACCAGGCGCGCCTGGCGTCGTTCGACGAGCGCGAGACGCGCGCGCTCCCGGGAGTGGTCGCGGTGGTGCGCGACGGCAGTTTCCTGGGCGCGGTCGCCGCGCGCGAAGAGCAAGCGATCCGCGCGGCACGGGCGCTGTGGCGCTCGGCGAGCTGGAATGAGGCCTCCACGAAGCTTCCCGCGTCCGGCATCCACGCATTCCTGTTGAACGCGCCGGCGCAGGATACGGTGATTAGCGAGAAGGTCGATGCAAAGGCACGGAGCCGCGCGGCGCGCTCGCTGGAGGCGACGTACACGCGCCCGTTCATCGCCCACGCCTCGATCGGGCCTTCGTGCGCGGTGGCGCAACTCGTCGACGGCCGCTACACGGTGTGGACGCACAGCCAGGGCATCTTTCCGCTGCGGCGCGATCTTGCCAAGGCTCTGGGCGTTGCCGAGGAGCGCATCACGGTGATCCACGCCGAAGGCGCGGGCTGTTACGGACACAACGGCGCCGATGACGCCGCGCTCGACGCGGCGCTGCTGGCGCGCGCGGCACCCGGCCGGCCGGTGCAGGTGCAATGGATGCGCGAGGACGAGTTTGCATGGGAACCGTACGGCTCGGCGATGGTAGTCAAGCTGGGAGCCGCGCTGGACGGCGCGGGCAGCATCGTGAATTGGCGCCACGACGTCTGGAGCCACCCGCACAGCGCGCGCCCGGGCCGGTCGGGCGGGGCGAATCTGCTCGCCGGCTGGCATCTCGCGCGGCCCCTCAACGCCGCGCCGCCGAGGGACGTGCCGCAGCCTGCCGGCGGCTCCGACCGCAACGCGATCCCGCTCTACGATTTTCCCAACCAGCGCGTCGCCAAGCACGTCGTGACCGAGATGCCGCTGCGCGTGTCGTCCCTGCGCTCGCTGGGTGCGCACGCGAACGTGTTCGCGATCGAGTCGTTCATGGACGAGCTCGCGGCCGCTTCGGGGGTGGACCCGCTCGAGTTCCGCCTGCGCCACCTCAAGGATCCACGCGCCCGCGCGGTGATCGACGCGGCGGCACAAGCGGCGGGATGGCAGGCGGGGCAGCGGGGCGACGGGGTGCGCGGACGCGGCGTAGGGTTCGCGCGCTACAAGAACCTCGGCTGCTACGTCGCGGTGGTGGCCGAAGTCGCGGTCGAGCATGAAGTGCGCGTGACGCGGGCGTGGGCCGCGGTGGACGCGGGGCTCGTGATCAACCCCGGCGGCCTCGTCAACCAGATCGAGGGGGGCATACTGCAGGCGATAAGCTGGACGCTCAAGGAAGAGGTCCGCTTCGATCGCGAGCGCGTCACGACGCGCTCCTGGGACGATTACCCGATACTCACTTTTGCCGAGGCGCCACCGGTAGAGGTCGTACTGATCAACCGCCCGGATGAGACGGCGAAGGGCGCAGGCGAGGGTGCGCAGGGGCCGACCGCGGCAGCGATCGGTAACGCGCTATGTCACGCGCTGGGAACGCGGGTAAGGGATTTGCCGATCACGCGTGAGCGCGTTATCGGCGCACTCTGACGGAGGAACGGCGCGGTGCTCAGATCTGGCTGGCGAGGGCGTAGACGCGGTCGAGAAACGCACTCACATCGACCGTGGAGAGGTCTTCCGGGAGCCGCGGCGAGAGCTGGCTTTCCGCGCCGTAACTCGCTGCGATCGGAACCGCCGGATTCCAGTTCACGCACAACACCTGTTTGTCGTAACGGTGTGCCGTGTCCACGCGCGCGGCGAGCGCTTTGCGATAGTCGTCGAGGTAGATCACCATGGCCATCTCCGTTACGAAACCGTTGCCCATGTCCGACTGCAAGTTCCAGGCCAGGCGTAGCGGAATTCCAGCGATGGCCCCGAGTTGTATCTTAAGTAGGTGATTTCATAGATGTTTATACGTCTGCGTGGATTCGGGGAACGGGCCGTGAAGGCGACAACAAGGGTGTCGAACCATGGACAAACGGCGAAGTCGACGACACCCGTCCATCGAGTTTTCGACGATACGCCCCGCGCGACTGTGAATTTTTCACGCATGGCCGGTCCGGCGCCGTTGCGCGTCCCGCGCGGCATACGCGTTCATCTGGCGCCCCATCGGTTTCAGACATCGTTGCTGATCGTCGGCGCGCTCGCGCTCACGGTCGTCATGCCATTTCCGCCCGCTGCCGCGCAAAGCCGCTACCAGTACCCGGACAACCTCGACGTGCCGTTCGTGCCCACGAACCAGCCGACGGTGGAAGCGATGCTGCGCATCGCCAATGTCGGCCCCGGTGATTTCGTGATCGACCTCGGTTCGGGGGACGGCCGCATCCTGATCACCGCGGCACGCGAGCGCGGCGCGCGCGGCTTCGGCGTGGACCTCGACCCACGGCGCGTCGAGGAAAGCCTGGAAAACGCGAGGGCCGCTGGGGTGGCGGACCGCGTGAATTTCCACCGGCGCAACCTGTTCGACACCAGCATCGCGGACGCGACAGTGGTGACGATGTACCTGCTGCCGCGCGTGAACCTCGCGCTGCGGCCGCGGC
>JACQGO010000117.1 GCA_016199485.1 Betaproteobacteria bacterium | reverse complement strand
GGAAAACGCGCGGTCGTCGAAGCGCACCACCACCCTTCCCAGCAGCTCGAACGGCGCGCTCGCGGCGTCCCCGGCGACCTGCGCCGCGGGGCGCGGGACCGGCGTGAGCGCCGCGCATGCGCTCAGCATCGCCAATGCCCACGCAAGCGCAAGCCGCGCGCACCGGCCTCGCCACCGATGAGTCTTGCACAGCGGCCTGAAGTTAACCATGTTCGAGGAGGTGCGGCCCGGCGTGCGCCGCGCCGCGGCGGGTCAGTTCTTGGTGAGCCTCTTGATGGTGTTTTCCAACACCTCGTTGCGGGGGTGGTCCTTCAGCGAATCCGCCCAGATCTTGCGCGCGTCCTCGCGCCGGCCCTGCATCCAAAGCACCTCGCCCAGGTGCGCGGCGATCTCGGGATCGGGCCGCAACGCGTAGGCGCGTTGCAGGTAATCGAGGCCCTCCTTGATGTTGCCCATGCGGTAGAGCACCCATCCCATGCTGTCCATGATGAACGGATCGTCGGGCGCGAGCTCGAGCGCTTTCGTGATCAGCCCGTGCGCCTCCTCCAGCCGCTCGCTGCGATCGGCAAGCGTGTAACCGAGCGCATTGTACGCGTGGGCGTGCGCGGGCCGCATTTCGATGAGTTTCCGCAGGTTCGCCTCGAGCACGTCGAGGCGGTTCACTTTCTCCGCCGCCATCGCGTGGTCGTAGAGCAGTTCGGGCGAATTCGGCGTCTTCTCCAGCGCGTGCCCGAGCAGCTCGAAAGCCTCCCGGTAGGCCGCTGCGTCGCGCAGCAACTGCGCTTCGGCCTGCGTGAGCTGCACGCGCTGCTGGATGTCCCGGGCAGCAACCTGTTGCAGGTGCGCGCGCGCGTCCCCGAGCCGCCCCTGCTTGGCGAGGATGCCGGCGTAACGGGCGTGTGCCGCGACGTACTGCTCGCCGCCGGCGACCTCTCCGTACCATTTGAGCGCATCGTCGAAGCGCTTGCGCTCCTCGTTCACCTGGCCGAGGTAATAGCGCACCGCGTCCGGATCCTTGTAGCCCATCTCCAGCGTGCGCTTGAGCTGCGTCTCCGCGGCATCGTAATCGCGCAACTGCAGGGAGAGCAGCGCTACCGCCATCGCCACGTCGCTGTTCCGCGGGAATTCCGCAAGCAGCGCCTCGAACTCCCTGCGCGCCTCGTCATACTGCTTGTCCGCCACCAGCAGCCTGGCGTAGTTCAGGCGCGCGTCCTTGGCCTGGGGATAGCGCTTCAGATAACCCTGCAGGAACGTGACCGCTTCGCCGGCGGAGCGACGCTGCAGCACCTGCGCCTGGAACAGCGCGGCGACCTCCCATTCCGGCTTGAGCTCGAGCGCCGCGCGCGCCTCGGCGAGCGCAACCTCGTAGTCGCCGGCGTTCCACGCCGCCTGCGCTACCGCGAGCCGCGCTTCCGGCACGTTGCCGTACTGCTTTGCGAGACTCTGCATCAGAGCAAACACCACCGCCTTGTCCTTGTGCCGCGCGAGCAGCGAATTCAGGTGCAGGAACGCCGGGCCGATATCGGCCTTCGCCTCGGCGAGCCACCGCTCGAGATGCGGCTGCGCCTCCGCCAGCCGCTCCTGGTTCACCAGCAGCGCCGCCATCACCTGCCGCGCCTGCGGGGATTCAGGGTCGGACTGCAGCCAGATCGACGCCGCTTCGAGCGCGGCGGCGTAGTAGCGCGCATTCCACGCCACCTCGGTCGCGCGCTGCGCGACTCGCGGATCGCGCGTCTCGCGCGCGAGCTCCAGATACGAGGGCACCGCCACGTGCGGCTGTCCCCGCTGCATCGCGACCTCCGCGAGCACCATCTTGAACATGATCTCCGGCGTGAGATCCTGCTTGGGCAGCACGGGCTGGCGCGGGGCGGGCTTGGCAATCACCACGCGCGGGGCGGGCTTGCCCTGCGCTTTCGGGAGCGGGGCGGGCTCGGCGGGAGGCTTCACCGGCTGCTGCGCACACGCGCCAAGCATCGCGAGCAGCGCGGCCGGCAGGAAACTCAGGGCTCTCATCACGGGGCAGGCTGGTCGCGGCGGGGAGACCGCACGTGTGCGCTATAATCGCGCGCTGGAATGCTCATAAATGCCGACAGTTTAGGTATATTTCGCGCCCGCCACAAGACGGCACGCGGCTTCCCCGGCACCTTGCGATGACCGATCAGGCTGCGACGCTTACCATCTGCGCCCGGGGGCTGACGCGGCGATTCGGTGCCCATGTCGCGGTCAAGGACATCAGCCTCGAATTGCGGCGCGGCGAGGTGCTCGGCTTCCTCGGGCCCAACGGCGCCGGCAAGACCACCACGATGCACATGCTCACCGGCAACCTGGCGCCCTCCGCCGGCTCGATCCACATCTGCGGCATCGACCTGCTCGAAGAGCCGAAGCTCGCCAAGGCCAAGATCGGCTATCTGCCGGAGACGCCTCCGCTCTACCGCGAGCTCACCGTGGACGAGTACCTGACGCTCGCGGCCAAGCTGCATCGCATCCCGAAGGCGGAGCGCGCGCCGGCGATCGAGCGCGTCAAGCAGCGCTGCGGGCTTGTCGATGCGGGTCGCCAGCTGATCGGTACGCTGTCGAAGGGCTACCAGCAGCGCGTCGGCATCGCCCAGGCGATCGTGCACAGCCCCGATGTGGTCATCCTCGACGAGCCCACGGTGGGGCTCGATCCGAACCAGATCCGCGAAATCCGCGTCCTGATCCGCGAGCTGGGCGGCGCTTACAGCGTCATCCTCTCCACGCACATCCTGCCGGAAGTAGAGACGGTGTGCGACCGGGTGCAGATCATGCACCATGGCACCCTGGTATTCAACGACACGATCGCCGGGCTCAAGCAGTTCCACAGCGGGCGCACGGTCCTGCTCGGTCTGGGACGCCCTCCGGCGCCGTCGGTACTCGCGGCGGTGGCCGGCGTGGCGAGCGTTGAGCCGTTGGCCTCCACGCTGTTTCGCGTCGGTTTCGCCGACGGCGGCAACGCCGGCGAGGAACTCGTGAGGCAGTCGGTCGCCAACGATTGGGGCCTCTACCAGTTGAGCCCCGCCCAGAGCACGCTGGAGGACGTGTTCGTGAACCTCACGCGGCGCGAGGAAAACCCGTGAAAAAATGCGTCTGCCACAGAGATCACAGAGGACACAGAGAAATGCGAGGCATCGAAAATAAGAGCTTTTTTGCTGGTTTCTTCCCTCTGTGAACTCTGTGTCCTCTGTGGCTGAAAGGATTTGAATGACTTTCACGATCGCCGGCAAGGAACTGAAGGCGCTGTTCGCCTCGCCGCTCGCGTGGGTGGTGCTCACGTTCGTGCAGCTGCTCACCGCCTACAGCTTTCTCAAGCGACTCGACGATTTCATGCAGTTCCAGCCGCAGCTCGTCCACATCGCCAACGCGCCGGGGGTAACCGAGATCATCGCGGCGCCGACCTTCGCGACCGCGGCGGCGGTGCTGCTGTTCGCGGTGCCGCTGCTCGCGATGCGGCTCGTCGCCGAAGAACGCCGCAACCAGACCATGGTGCTGCTGGTCTCGGCGCCGGTGTCGATGACCGAGATCGTTCTCGGCAAGTTCCTCGGGCTCACCGCGTTTCTTGCGCTCATCGTCGCGCTCGTCGCGCTGATGCCGCTCTCGCTTCTCGCCGGCGGCGCCCTTGACCCCGGATTGCTGGCGAGCCTCGTCGCCGGCCTGGTGCTTCTCGCGGCGGGTTTTGCGGCTGTCGGCCTCTACGTGTCGTGCCTCACGCTGCACCCGATCGCCGCCGCGGTGGGCGCGTTCGGGGTGCTGCTCGCGATGCTGCTCGCGGGCGAGGCTGCCGGAGAAGGCCTTTCCGCGCGCGGCTGGCACGTGCCGGCGGCGCTCGCGCAGGTGCTCTCCCCGCTCAGGAACTTCGACACCTTCGGCAGGGGCGTGCTCGACACCTACAGTCTTGCGTGCTCGATTCTGCTGATCGCGGTCTTCCTGGCGCTCGCGATCCGCAGGCTCGACGCCGAACGGTTGCGCTGATGCAAATCACCCGCAGAGTGCGATTGCAGCTCCTCGTGCAACACGGGGTGTTCATCGCGCTGCTCGCCACGCTTGCCGCGCTCGCGGCCTACCTCGCCCGCGACTACCGCATCCAATGGGACGTGACGCAGAACGCGCGCAATTCTCTCACCCGGACCACGCTCGACGTGCTGAAGCAGCTCAAAGGTCCCGTCGCGATCACTTCCTACGCCACGCCGCAGGACGCGCAGCGCGGAAACATCCGCAAGGCGCTCGGCGAGTTCATCGCGCGTTACCAGCGCGCAAAACCCGACATCAAGCTCACCTTCATCGATCCGCGCGAGCAGCCCAAGCTCGCCGCGGCAGCCGGCATCCGCGTCAACGGCGAGATGGTGATCGAATACGAGCGGCGCACCGAGCATCTCGCCGACTTCACCGAGCAGGCGTTGACCAACGCGCTGATGCGGCTCGCGCGCGGCGCCGAGCGGCTGGTGATGGGACTCGAAGGCCACGGCGAGCGCAAGCTCGACGGCATCGCCAACCACGACCTGGGCGAATTCGGCAGACAGCTCGCGGTGAAGGGCTTCAGGACCGCGAGCCTGAACCTCTCGCTCGCGCAGGAGGTGCCGGCGAACGCGGCGCTCATCGCCATCGCCTCGCCGCAAGTCGACCTGCTGCCGGCGGAGGTGCAGAAGATCAGGCGTTATCTGGAACAGGGCGGCAATCTGCTGTGGCTGATCGATGCCGAGCCGCTGCGCGGGCTGCAGCCGATCGCGGAAATGCTGGGGCTGGTGCTCACGCCGGGCATCGTCGTCGATCCCGAGGCGGTCCGCTTCAACTTTCCCGCGGCGCTAGCGATCGGCACCGGCTACGCGAGACATGCGATCACCGCGAACTTCCGCCTCAACACCGTGTTCCCGTTTGCGCGGCAAATCGCCACCACCGAGGCGAGCGGGTGGCGCGTCACGCCTATCGTCGAGGTCGCTCCGCGCGGCTGGCTGGAGACGGGCAAGCTCGACGGCAGGATCACCTTCGACAAGGGGCGTGACCAGCCGGGGCCGGTCATCGTCGCGGCGGCTCTCGAGCGCACGCTCGACGACAAAGCGCAACGGGTAGTGGTGGTGGGCACCGGTCATTTTCTCGCCAACACCTACCTCGGCAACGCCGGCAACCTCGATCTGGGGGTCAACATCGTCAACTGGCTGGCGGGCGACGACAACTTGATCACGATCCAGCCGCGCCCGGCAGCCGACAGCGGTCTCGCGCTCGACCGCGCCGCGCTCTACCTCATCGCCTTCAGCTTCCTCATCGCGCTGCCCCTGCTGTTCGTTGCGACCGGCGCGGCGATCTGGTGGCGACGGCGGAGGATATGACAAAGGCGGCAGTACTCAATTTGGCGCTGCTCGCGGCGGTCGCCGCGCTCGCGGCACTTGCCTATCTGAAACCCGCCCGCGAGACGCCCGTGGAGTACGCGCTTTCCATGCAGAAGCCGGCCGAGGTGGCCGCGGTGCGCATCGAGCGTCGCGACGCCCCGGCGATTGCGCTGGAGAAGTCCGGCGAGGCATGGCTCATTACCGCGCCGTTTCGCGCGCGCGCCGACGGCTTCGCGGTAAGGCGCTTGCTAACGGTGCTCGAAGCGAGGTCGCGTGAGCGTCTGCCCGCCGCCGAGCTCGGGCGCTTCGACCTCGATCCGCCGGCAGTGCGGCTCACCCTCGGCGGTCAGTCATTCAGTTTCGGCGGCATCAACCCGCTCACCCACGAACAATACGTGGCGACGCAAGACGCCGTCTACATGGTCCCGCCGCGCCACGGCGCCGCGGTGCCGGCGCAGGCCGCCGCGCTCGCGAGCCGCCAGCTGTTCGGCCCCGGCGAGGCGCCGGTCGCGCTCCGCTTCAGGGAATTCGCCCTGACCAAGGGGGGCGGGAAATGGGTGCTCGCGCCGCCGGGCGCGGAGGCGAGCCAGGACGACTTCAATCGCTGGGTGGACGAATGGCGGCTCGCCACCGCGCTCTCGGTGCAGCCGTACGCTAGGCAGCCGCCCGCCGGCGAAATCGCAGTCGAGCTGAAAGACGGCAGAAAGCTTGCGCTCGCCATTCTCGCCCGCGAGCCGGGGCTCGTGCTTCTGCGCCGCGACGAGAACCTCCAGTACCATTTCGCTCCGGAGACCGGCAAACGGCTGCTCGCACCGCCTGCCGGCACACCCGGCAAGCCGTAGACGCACCCTTCGGGCATCGTAGCGCATCATCCCATGCCTGAATTGCCGGAAGTCGAGACCACGCGCCGCGGGCTTGCACCGGTGCTCGCCGGCCAACGCATCAGGACCGCGCTCGTGCGGCAGCCCGCGCTGCGTGTGCCGGTGCCGCGCAGCCTGCCGCGGCTGCTCGCGGGGCTCACCATCGGCCGCGTCGCCCGGCGCGGCAAATACTTGCTGATCGATTGCGGCGCCGGCACGCTCATCATGCACCTCGGCATGTCCGGCCGCATCTGGATCGTGGAGGCCTCGACGCCGGCCACGGCCCACGATCACTTCGACCTGGTGCTCGCGAGCGGCACGCGGGTGCGGTTGCGCGACCCGCGCCGCTTTGGTCTGGTCGTATGGACGCGCGGCGACCCGCTACAACATCCGCTGCTGCGCGATATCGGCCCGGAGCCCCTCTCCCGCGCGTTCAATGCCGGCCGGATCTACCGCGCCACGCGCGGCCGCAGCGCCGCAGTGAAGCACGTGCTGATGGATAGCCGCGTCGTCGCCGGCATCGGCAACATCTACGCCAACGAAGCATTGTTCCGCGCCGGCATTGATCCCAGAACGCCGGCACGGCGCATTAGCCGCAGCCGGTATGCAGCCCTGGTCGGGAAACTCAAGGAAACGCTGAGGCTCGCGATCGGCGCGCGCGGCTCGAGCTTGCGCGATTACGTGGGAAGCGACGGGCGGGCCGGCTACTTCCAGGATCTCTTCATGGTCTACGACCGCGCCGGCGAGCCGTGCTACCGCTGCGGCGGGCCGATCAAGGCGATGAGGCAGGGACAGCGGTCGACGTTCTACTGCCCGCGGTGTCAGAAATAAAGCGTGAAAGGTGAAACGTGAAACGCAAGGACGGTGCAGGACTACTTCCATCTCACGTTTCGCTCAGCCGGCGCCGGCCTTCTTCTGACCGGTTATCCGAAGGTATTTTTCGTAGAGCTGTTCCCTGGTCTCGACGCGGTCGGGATTGAGCGGAATGCAGTCGACCGGGCACACCTTGCGGCACTGCGGCTCTTCGTAATGCCCGACGCACTCGGTGCAGAGGTCCGGATCAATGACGTAGATCTCCTCGCCCTGCGAGATGGCGCCGTTCGGGCATTCCGGCTCGCATACGTCGCAGTTGATGCATTCGTCGGTGATCATCAAGGCCATAGGCGGACCCCGGGTTGCTACCTGCCGCCGAGCTGCTCGATCTTGGCCTTCAACCGCTGCGCGACATGGGCCGATACGAACTTGCTCACGTCGCCGCCGAGAATCGCGATTTCGCGCACGATGGTCGCGGAAACGAACGTATGCTGCTCGCCCGGCGTCAGGAACATCGTTTCGACATCGGGATACAGGCCCCGGTTCATTCCGGCGAGCTGAAATTCGTACTCGAAATCGGACACCGCGCGCAGGCCCCGCACCACGATGCGCGCGCCCTTTTGCTGGACGAACCTCATGAGCAGCCCCGAAAAGCCCACGACCTCGACATTGGGAATTTCCTTCAACACCTCTTTCGCCATCTCGACCCGCTCGTCGCGCGTGAAAAACGGCCGCTTGGCGGTGCTGTCGGCCACCGCCAGGATCACCTGGTCGAACAACCTCGCCGCGCGCCGCACCAGATCCTCGTGTGCGAGCGTGATCGGGTCAAACGTTCCGGGATAAACCGCTTTCTGTATCATGCCGTGTCCATTTCAGCAGTTGAAAACACACTCGCCCTGCGCGGCCATGCTTCGACAGCCGCCAGTCGGGGGGGAGCTCCGGCGCCCCGGCGCCTTCCAGGTAGACCACGGCTTCGGAAGCGAGACGCCGCGGCACAAGCTTGAGCAGTTGTGGCAGATAGTTCGAGCGAAACGGCGGATCGAGAAATACGACATCGTAAACGCCGTCATCGCTGCGCAGGAATTCTAGCGCATCCGCCCTTTTCAGCGCCAGCGCCGCACCGCCGAGGCGCCGCGCATTGTCTTCCAGCGCGCGGAACGCCGCGCCGTCGCGCTCGACCATGACCACGCGCGTCGCGCCGCGCGATGCCGCCTCAAAACCGAGCGCGCCGCTCCCCGCGAACAGATCGAGGCAGGTCTTGCCGGTGAGGTCCTGCCCGAGCCAGTTGAACAGCGTCTCGCGCACCCGGTCGGGCGTGGGCCGCAGATCTTCCCGCGCCGGAAAACGGATGACACGGCTGCGCCACACGCCGCCGATGATGCGCACCCGGTTAGCATTCATGCCGCATCGCCCCCCTCGATTCCGATGCCGCACAACTCGCGCGGGCGGCGGGCGTCATCCGTTTCGGTGGCGGCTAACATGCGCAGCATGTTACGCCGACACCAAAACACAAAGGCTGCGCCATACGCCGCCGATAATGCGGACTTGATTGCGACTCACGCGTATTCGGTGTAACGCCGGGCTATTGGGCGGCCGCCTTGATCTCGCCCTCGTCCGCACCCACGATCACCGTGGCGAGCCGGTCGGGGTCGATGCGCCGCGCGAACGCGCTCCTGACGTCGGCAATGGTGACGCGCTCGACGTTCTTCATGAACTCCTCGAGGTAGGTAAGCGACAGCCGGTAGAAGCCGATCAGCGCGAGATGCTCGTGTATCTTGCGGTTGCTGTCGATGCGCAGCGGAAAACCGCCGACGATGCTTGCCTTCGCGTCCTCCAGCTCCTTCGCCGTCGGCCCCTCGGCGATGAATTCGCGCAGCGTATCCCGCACCACCTTGAGCGCTTCCCCCGCCTGATCCCTCTTCGTCTGCATGCCGATCACGAACGGGCCCGGATACTTGAGCGGAGTGAAATAGCTGTACGCCGAGTACGCGAGCCCGCGCTTCTCGCGCACTTCCACGCTGATGCGCGACACGAGACCGCCTCCGCCGAGGACGTAGTTGCCCACGAACAGCGGGAAGTAGTCGGGATCGTCGCGCTTTATTCCCGGCCCGCCGATCAGGATATGGCTTTGCGTCGCCGGGTGCGCGATCACCGCGGTCTCGCCGCGCACCGGTTGCCTCACCTGCGGCAACGCGGCCTCATCGGCAGCGCCCGGCGGCAACCGCCCAACGAGCCGTTCCGCGATCGCCTCTGCATCCTTGCGGCTCACGTCGCCTACCATCGCGATCACCGCCGCGCGCGCGGTGTAATGGCGGCGGTGGAATTCGACGAGGTCCTCGCGGGTCAGCCCGGCAATCGTCTCGACCTCGCCCGAAAGACGCAGCGCGTACGGGTGATCGCCGTAGACCATGCGGTAGAACCTCACGCTGGCGATGGACTCGGGCCGCGTGTCGGCCTCCTTGAGCGCGCCGGTCAGCCGCACCTTCTCGCGTTCCAGCACCGCCTGCGGAAAATCCGGGCGCTGCAGCACGCGCGCCAGCACCTCGAGCGCCGCGTCGCGCTCCGCCCGGCTCGAGAGCGTGCGCAGCGCAAGTCCCGCACGGTCGCTGTCGAACCGGCCGGAAAGTCGCGCGCCGGCGTCGGCGAGACGGCGCGCGATTTCCTCCTCGCTAATTCCGTCGGCGCCGCGCTTGAGCATGCCCTGCGTCATCGAGGCGAGTCCCGACTTGTCGCGGGGATCAAGGCTCGCGCCGGCGGGAAACTCGACCGATACATCGAGCATCGGCAAGTCGCGGTTCTCGACGAAATACACGCGCGTGCCGCCCGCGGTTTGCCAGTGCTGAATCGGAAGTATCGCGCGCGCCGGCAGCGCGACCGCAAGCGACAACGCGGCGGCGGCAAACACAACGAAACGGTCACCGCGCATGGCGCACTCCTGCCGGCGGAGCGGACGGCCTCTTCGCGGTGAGCGGTTGCGGATCGAGATATCCCACCGTGAGCCCGTCATCGGTGAAGTACTTGCGCGCCACCTCCTGGATCTCGCGAGCCGTAACCTCCTGCAGCCTGCGCAGCTGCAGGTCGATCGTGCGGTGCGAAATGCCCGCGATCTCCAGGCCGCCGATCTGGCGCGCCTGGAAGAACATCGAATCGCGCTGGAACACCTGCGCCGCGATGACCTGGGCCTTCACCCGTTTGAGCTCGTCCTCGGTTACGCCTTCCTCCGCGATTTTTCCGAGCTCGCGCCGCAGTGCCCGCTCGACCTCCACCGCGGTCCTTCCGGGCGTCGGCGTCGCGCTCAGGTAAAACATGCCGGGACCGCGGCTTACGCTGTCGTAGCTCGCATCGGCGCCCGTCGCTACGCGCTCGCCGCGTACCAGCGTGCTCGGGAGCCGCGCCGCGTCATGCCCGTCGAGCACGCCGGCGAGCATCTCGAGCGCATACGGCTCCCGGTCGTGTTCGGGGTCGCGCAGCACCGGTACACGGTAGCCCATCAGCACGTACGGCAGCTCCGCGGGCGCCTTCACGTTCAGCCGCACGATGCCGAGCTGCGGCGGCTCTTCCTGCGGCTTGCGCGGCGGCAATACGCGCGGTTCGATCCCGCCGAACTGCCGCTGCGCGAGTTCGAACACTTCCTGCGGCGCGACGTCCCCCACCACCACCAGCAGCGCGTTGTTCGGCGCGTACCAGCGCCGGTAGAAATCGCGCACGTCCTCGATTCCCATGTTCTCGAGGTCGCTCATCCAGCCGATGATCGGGTTGCGATAGGGGTGCGTCCGCAGCGCGGTGGCCATCAGCTGTTCGTAGACGAGCGCGCGCGGCTGGTCGTCGGAGCGCCAGCGCCGCTCCTCCATCACGACCTTGATCTCCTTCGAGAATTCCTCGGGCGCCAGGAGGAGGTTCGTCATCCGGTCCGCTTCGAGCTCGAGCGCGAGCGGAAGCTTGGACTTGTGCAACGCCTGGTAATACGCGGTGTAATCCTGGCTGGTGAACGCGTTGAAGCGCGCGCCTGTCGCCGAGACTATCCTTGCGTACTCCCCGTTCGGCACCGAGGGCGTGCCCTTGAACATCATGTGCTCGACGACGTGCGCGAGCCCTGTCGCGCCGCTCGACTCGTCGATGCTGCCGACCCTGTACCACAGCAGCATCACGGCTACCGGTGCGCGACGGTCGGGCTTGACGATGACGCGCATGCCGTTCGCAAGCGTGTACTCAGCGGTGTCGGCGCGCGCCGCCGCCGCGAGCAGCGCACAGCACACGGCCAGCGCGCACGCGATGCGGCGCGCGGCTCGGCGCACGCCAGTGGTGCTGTCGCTCCTCGAGGTGCGTCTGCGGTCCACGGTGGTCGCGAAATGTCTTTCAGTTTAGAATTGTAATGAACCCGGCTAGAATTGTAATGAACCCGGTGCGCCGCGCGCAGCTACCCGCGCACACCGGCGGCCGCTCCCCGACGTACGGGGGTTGTCTATTCTGCCTCTGACTGCACGTGGCATGTTAAGTTTCCTTAAGCCCGGCGCGAGCGGCGCCGACGGCGGCTGGCTCGCACGGCTCAAGCGCGACCTTACCAGGACGCGCGAGCAACTCGGCGAGCGCCTGTCCGGCCTGTTCCGAGGCCATGCGCAGATCGACGAGTCGCTCTACGAGGAGCTGGAGACGGTGCTGCTCACCTCCGACGTCGGCGTCGCAGCCACCAACGCGCTGGTGGAGGCGGCGCGCGCGCGCGCCGCGCGCGAAAAGCTCACGCAGCCGGCCCAGCTCCAGGACGCGCTGCGAGACGCGCTGCTCGGGCTCCTGGAGCCGGTGGTGGCACCGCTCGAAGTCGGCGGCCACAAACCGTTCGTGATCCTGCTCGCCGGCGTAAACGGCGCCGGCAAGACCA
This sequence comes from Betaproteobacteria bacterium, assembly GCA_016199485.1. GTDB lineage: Bacteria > Pseudomonadota > Gammaproteobacteria > Burkholderiales > SG8-41 > JACQGO01. The sequence continues at coordinate 5,031 of JACQGO010000117.1, read as the reverse complement.
CGTCGATCGGCAAGCTCGCGCGATACTACCAGCAGCAGGGAAAATCGGTGCTGCTCGCGGCGGGCGACACATTCCGCGCAGCGGCGCGCGAGCAGCTTGCCGCGTGGGCGGAGCGCAACAAAGTGACCGTCATCACGCAACAGGCTGGCGATTCGGCGGCGGTCATCTTCGACGCGATCCATGCCGCGAACGCGCGCGGCATCGACATTGTGCTCGCCGACACCGCCGGGCGGCTGCCCACCCAGTTGCATCTGATGGAAGAAATCAAGAAGGTGAAGCGGGTGATCGCCAAAGCGTTCCCCGGCGCCCCGCACGAGGTGCTGCTCGTGCTTGACGCGAACACCGGCCAGAACGCGCTCAACCAGGTGCGCGCGTTCGACGAGGCGCTCGGGGTCACGGGGCTCATTCTCACCAAGCTCGACGGCACCGCGAAAGGGGGCGTGATCGCCGCGATCGCACGCGAGCGCCCGGTACCGCTGCGTTTCATCGGCGTCGGCGAAGGCCTGGATGACCTGCGCCCGTTCGACGCGCACGAGTTCGTCGCGGCGCTGTTTGATTAAGGCAGCAAGGAGTGAGAAGTCAGGAGACGACCCCTCGATTCTGACCGCGCTCGCGACGTTTCACCCTTCACTCTTCACCCTTCACTCTATGATCAGCTTCAGCCAGGTCTGCAAGCGCTACCCGGGAGGCGGCGAGGCGCTGAAGAACGTGACCTTCGCCATCGAGCCCGGCGAGATGGTGTTCGTGACCGGCCATTCCGGCGCCGGCAAGAGTACGGTGCTCAAGCTCATGGCGGGGATCGAGCCGCCCTCGAGCGGCAGCGTCATCGTGAACGGCCAGAACGTCGGTGCGCTGCGGCCACGCGCGATCCCGTTCCTGCGGCGCCACTTCGGGCTGATCTTCCAGGACCACAAGCTGCTGTTCGACCGCACCGTGTCTGACAACGTCATGCTGCCGCTTGCGATCAACGGGTACGAACGGAAAGAGGCGGCGCGGCGCGTGCGCGCCGCGCTCGACAAGGTCGGGTTGCTGGGAAAGGAGAGAGCCAACCCGATCACGCTCTCCGGCGGCGAGCAACAGCGCCTGTGCATCGCGCGCGCTATCGTACACCGGCCCGCGATTCTGCTCGCGGACGAGCCGACCGGCAACCTCGACAGCGCCTATGCCGGCGATATCGGGGAGCTGTTCAAGTCTTTCAATCAGGTCGGGGTAACGGTGGTGATCGCGACCCACGACGAGAGCCTCGCGGCGCGGCTCACGCCGCGCACCATCGCGCTCAGCCACGGGGAGCTCGCGGCATGAAAACGTGGCTGTCGCAGCATCGTTACACGGTGGCCGAGGCGCTGGCAAAGCTCGCCGGCGCGCGCGCTGCGAGCCTGCTCAACGTCGCGGTGATCGGGATCGCGTTGAGCCTGCCGCTGGGTCTCTACGTCGCCATCGTTAACGTGCAGGACTTCTCCGGGCGTCTCAACTCCGGCCCGCAGTTGAGCGTGTTCCTCGCGCGCGACGCCGGCAAGGAGGACATCGCGCGGATCGAGAACCACCTCAGGCAGCACGCCGCCGTGCGCAAGTTCACGTTCGTCGCGCGCAACGAGGCGCTGCGCGATCTCAGCGCGAGCACGGGGCTCGCCGACGTCGTGGACAGCCTTGCGCACAACCCGCTGCCCGACGCGTTTGTGATCGACGCTACGGACGGCTCTCCGCAAACCCTGGAGGCGCTGCGCGACGAGCTCAGGCGCTGGCCGAAAATCGCGCACGTGCAGCTCGATTCGGACTGGGCGCGGCGGCTTGAAGCGGCGATCAGGCTCGGCAAGCTCGCCGTGCTCATGCTCGCGGCGCTGCTCTCGTTCGCGCTGGTGGCGATTACTTTCAACACGATCCGCCTGCAGATCCTCACGCGGCGCGAGGAAATCGAGGTAGCGAAACTGATCGGCGCCACCAACCCGTTCATCCGGCGCCCGTTCCTCTATTCCGGCGCGCTCCAGGGCCTCGCCGGGGGGGGCGCGGCGTGGGTGATCACCGCGGCGTGCGTCGAGCTTTTCAACCGCGGGCTCGCTGACCTCGCCCGGCTCTACGCCGCCGAATTCCATGTCCGGCACTTGGGCCTCGCGGACAGCCTGAGCCTGCTCGCGTTCTCTGCGCTCCTCGGTTGGCTTGGCGCATGGCTTTCGGTGAGTCGCCATCTATGGCAGATCGACGCTCGCTGAAGCCGCGGCCGCTGCGTCGCAGCAATGCAATAGCCATATGTTTACAAACATGTTTTTTGTGCTCTTATCATCTGTCGGATCGAAGATCGGGAACCCTGCCTGCTGCTAGCACTCTAATGCGGAGAGTGCTAAACTAGCGTCCGGAAAAAAGGGGCTACCATGTCGAGCTACGCGTTACCCATTCCCTCCGTTGCGGGCAGCCTGGATGCCTACATCCAGACCGTCAACAGCTTTCCGATCCTCACCCAGCGGGAGGAAACCGAGCTTGCGCGTCGCTTCCGGCAGCAAGGCGATCTCGAAGCTGCGCGCCAACTCGTGTTGTCGCACCTGCGTGTCGTCGTCTCGATCGCGCGCGGATACATGGGATACGGGCTGCCACAATCAGACCTCATCCAGGAAGGCAATGTCGGACTCATGAAAGCGGTGAAGCGCTTTGATCCCGAGCGCGGCGTGCGGCTCGTCTCGTTCGCGGTGCACTGGATCCGCGCCGAGATCCACGAGTTCATCCTGCGCAACTGGCGCATCGTCAAGATCGCGACCACCAAGGCGCAACGCAAGCTCTTCTTTAACCTGCGCAGCATGAAGCAGGGGCCGGGCAGCGTGGGCAGCGACGAAGCGAAGTCGGTCGCCGCGCGGCTCGGGGTCAAGACCGAGGAAGTGATGGAAATGGACACGCGCCTCGGCGGGCAGGACATCGCGTTCGAACCGGTCGGCGACGGGGAAGAAACGACGTTCAGCCCCGTCGCTTACCTTTCGGATCCCGAGGCGGAGCCGGGCCGCGTCCTCGAGCACGAGGAGACTGCGCGGCTCCGCGGCGAAGGGCTGGAAAAAGCGCTGGCGAGCCTCGATGCGCGCAGCCGCCGCATCATCGAAGCGCGCTGGCTTACCGAAAAGCAGCCCGCGACGCTGCACGAGCTTGCCCGCGAATTTGGCGTCTCCGCGGAGCGCATCCGCCAGATCGAAGCCAAGGCGCTTGCCAGGATGAAGGGCGTGATCACCCGGTAAGCCGCATAATTCGGACATCCATCATGAACAAGGCCCCGGCAAGACCGGGGCTTTTTTTTCGGGAACGAGCCTCCGGCAAACGCGCCGGCAGTGAACGTGAGCCGGCTGCCGTCGAGCGAGAGCATCGGCGTGCGCACGCCTCTCCTCCCGTTGGCGGCTACGAGGCCTGAAGCAGGATCCGGATGTCGTGCAGCATCGGCCCCGCGCCCTGGCCGTAGCCCGCGAACAGCCGCAGTCGTCCCCGCTGGTCGAAGATGTAAGTGCCGGCGGAGTGATCGACCGTGTAGTCGTCGGGAGCGGTGCCGGGCTGTTTCTGGTAGAAGATCTTGAATTCCTTCGCGACGCGCGCGGTCGCCTCGGCGTCGCCGTAGAGGCCGAGAAAGCCCGGGGCGAATGACGGCACATACTTGCTGAGCACCGCCGGCGTGTCGCGCTGCGGATCGACGGTGATGAACAGCACCTGGAGCCTGTCGGCGTCCTTGCCGAGCTGCTTCGCCACCGACGCGAGATCGAGCAGCGCCGTCGGGCAGACATCCGGGCAGTGCGTGAAGCCGAAGAACACCGCCACCACCTTGCCCCGGAAGTCGGCGAGCCGGCGCTTCTGCCCGTTGTGATCGGTGAGCTCGAAGTCGCGCCCGAAACCGGCGCCGGTGAGGTCGGCGAGCTTGAACGGCGGCGTCCTGCCGAACTTGTCGCAGCCCGCGCTCAGCGCGAGCGTCAAGAACAGGAGTGCGAGTGCGCAAATTCGTTTCATGGCGGTCGGGGCTCGCCGAACCATGTGCTCACAGCCTGAGATAGTGATCGACCAGCAGCGCCGTGAAAAGAGCCGAGAGATAGAGGATCGAGTAGCGGAACGTGCGATGCGCGAGCCGGTCGCTGTATGCGACGTAGATCCGGACCGCGTACCACAGGAAAACCGCGTCGAGCGCGAGCGCCGCGGTAAGATAGAGGGCGCCGCTCATGCGGGCGGCAAACGGCATGAACGTGACCGCCGTGAGGATCACGGTATAGAGCAGCACGTGCAGCCGCGTAAACCTGTCGCCGTGGGTGACCGGCAGCATCGGCACCCCGGCCTTTGCATACTCGTGCTTGCGGTACAACGCGAGCGCCCAGAAATGCGGCGGCGTCCACGCGAAGATGATCAGGAACAGCAGCAGCGCCTCGTGGGACACCTCGCCCGTCACCGCCGCCCAGCCGAGCACCGGCGGCATCGCCCCGGAGGCACCACCGATCACGATGTTCTGCGGCGTCATCGGCTTCAGCACCACGGTGTAGACGATCGCGTAGCCGACGAAGGTCGCGAGCGTGAGCCACATCGTGAGCGGATTCACCCACCGGTAAAGCAGCGCGAGGCCCGCCCCGCCGATCGCGCCGGCGAATACGAGCGTTTGCAGCGGCGTAATCGCGCCGCGCGGCAGCGGCCGTGCCCGTGTGCGCGTCATGACCGCGTCAAGCTTCTGCTCGACGAGGCAGTTGACGGCGGCGGCTGCGCCCGCGACCAGCGCGATACCGAACGTGCCCGCAAGGAGCGGCACCGGGGGCACCATGCCGGGCGTGGCGAGAAACATGCCGATCACGGCGGTGAACACGATCAGCGACACGACGCGTGGCTTGGTGAGCTGGTAGAACTGGTATGCGCGCGAGCCGTGCTGCCAGGAAAGCGAAAACATCTACTGCCACCTCGCGAAAAGCGGCAAGTTTAGCATTGCCGGGCAGGCGAGCGAAAGCGCAGCGGCAGGATGGTAGTGGGCCAGTTTGGCCGCAGCGACCTGTGCGGCGGCGCGCGTCGCGGGTAAGCCGTCCAGCGAAGTCTTGTGTT
>JACQGO010000121.1 GCA_016199485.1 Betaproteobacteria bacterium | reverse complement strand
TCAACGGCCTTTCCATTGCGGTTTGCGTTTTTCCCTGAACGCGACGATGCCTTCCTTCGAGTCTTCCGAAAGCAGCACGCGGTTGGCGATGTCGCGCGCGAGAAACGCGCGCTTGTCGAAGGGAATCTCCTGGCCGCGGCGCGCCGCCTCCTTGATCGCGTGCACCGCGAGGGGCGCGTTTTCCATGATCTCCGCCGCCCAGCGCTGCGCGGCGGGCAGAAGTTCCTCGTGCGGCACGACCTCGTTCGCGATGCCGAGCCGCAGGCATTCCTGCGCCGGGATGGGCCTGCCGCGCATGAGATATCCCATCGCCTGGTTCCACGGGATCGCGTGCGGCAGCAGCGTCGGGCCGGAGACCGAGGAGATGCCGCGCTTTACCTGGGGCCAGCCGAGCGAAGCGCGCTCCGACATGATGAGGATGTCGGCGTTCAGCGCGAACCCGCCGCCCTGCGCGAGGCACGGCCCGTTGATCGCGAGGATGATCGGCTTGTGGATGTTGCGCTGGAAAATGTAGAGCTCGTCGTTCGACATCACGCTGCCGTCCTCCTCGGGCGCCTTCTCGAACAGGTCCTTGCCCGAACAGAACACGTCGCCCGCGCCGGTGAGGATCGCGAGCCAGATGTCGCGGCTGAACTTGACGTCGGTGTAGGCGTCCTGCAGCTCCCTGCGCATCGCGCGGTTGAGCGCGTTCTTCGCCTGCGGGCGGTTCAGCGTGATGAAGGCGATGTGATCGCGTACTTCGTAAAGAACGGCTTCTCCCATGGTACCCTTCGCTGATTCACGTTGCCTGCCGCGCGATCATTGGTCGCGCGGCACGGTCATTGAGCTTTGATGCCGGCCTCCCGCACCACCTTCCCCCATTTGGCGACGTCGTTCTTGAGTATCGTTGCGAGCGCTTCGGGCGCGCCGCCGAGCGGTTGCAGTCCTTCGTGGGTGAACCGCTCGCGCACTTCCGCGGTTTTCAGCGCCTTCACGAATTCGGCGTTGAGCCGCGTGACGATCGCACGCGGGGTCTTCGCCGGTGCGAGCACGCCGAACCAGCCGTTGACGTCGTATCCGGGGACGCCGGACTCGGCGATGGTCGGGATATTGGGCTCGGACGCCGCGCGCCTGGCGCTGGTAACCGCCAGCGCGCGCAGCCGGCCGGCTTTCACCTGCGCGAGCGCAGCGGGCATCGTCGAGAAGTACATCTGCACTTCGCCGCCGATCAGTGCGCTGATCGAAGGGCCGCCCCCTTTGTAGGGAACGTGTGTCATGCTGATGCCGGTCATGCTCTTGAACAGCTCGCCGGCGAGATGCCCGAGAGAGCCCACCCCCGGCGCGGCGTAGTTGAGCCTCGAGCCGGGCGCCTTGGCAAGCGCGATCAGATCCCCGACTGATTTCGCCGGCACCTTGGGATTGACCACCAGGATGAGCGGCGTCGCCGAGAGCGTCGTGATCGGCGCGAAGTCCTTGACCGGATCGTACGGCAGCTTCGGGTAGAGGCTGGGGTGGATCGCGAAGTTGACGAAAACCATGAGCAGCGTGTAGCCGTCGGGCAGCGATTTCGCGACGATGTCGCTGCCGACGGTTCCGCCGGCGCCGCCCCGGTTGTCGATCACGAGCGTTTGACCGATGCCCTCGCCCACCCGCGGGGCGATCACCCGCGCGTTGAAGTCGGTTCCTCCGCCGGGCGCGGATGCGACCACGAGGCGGATCGGTTTGTTGGGATACGTTTGTGCAGACAGTAAGTACGGGATGCCACACAGCGTCAGCGCGCAGATGGCGCGCGCAAGCTCCCTTCGTCGCTGCATCATGTTCCTCCTCGACGTTCATATCCGCGCTTCCACGTTCCCTGACGCGGAAACGAAAGCCGCCTTCGATTCCCCTGCGGCATGCCGGCGGACACCGCGGCGGGTTGTCCCACGATCTTCATGTTAACGGTCATTGTCGCATTGGGCAACCTGCGGGTAGCGGGTCAGTTTGGCGGCAGCGACCTGTGCGGCGGCACGCGTCGCGGGTAAGCCGTCCAGCGAAGTCTTGTGTTGACGAGCGCGGACGGCTTGGGCACCCGCAGCGCGCCGTCTGCCGCACCGGGAGCAAAGCCAAACTGACCCACTACCAACTCGCGTTGGTCCAGTCTGCGGGTGGGCGTCCGAAACGACAAGCTGGGCGCTATCGGTATTTGCGGAATAACCCGACCACCACCCCGAAAATTTCGCTGTCGCCTTTGGGACGGATGACGGGATAAGCCTTGTTCTCCGGCCGCAGCACGATACGGCCTTTTTCCTTGGCAAGACGCTTCAGCGTGAATTCATTATCGATGATCGCGACGACGATGTCGCCGACGTTCGCGGCAACTCTCTTTTCGACGACGACCACGTCGCCCGCGTGGATACCCGCGTCGATCATCGAATCGCCCTTGACCGTGACAAGCACGGTGCGTGATGGGTGCGGGACCAGGTACTCGTCGATGGTCAGCGTTTCTGGCGCACCGTCTGCCACAGGGCTCGGGAGCCCTGCGCTTACGTTCTCAGCGATCTGCCGCTCGAAAAACCGCTTCCCCGGCTTGAGACGCCGGTCGGGCGAGCTCTCCAGAAACCCGCCTGCCTTCAGTCGCATTACCATCTCTGCCACCGACGCCTTTGAATTGAGGCCGACCAGCGCGCCGATCGACGCGTACGAGGGCAGCACCCGGTGCCTGGCGTAGTAGTTCTGCAATTTCGCCAGATATTGACCGTCATCCGCCATGGCACTACGATACCGAACGATCGTTCGGTAGTCAACGGGGACCGGATGGCGAAGGGACGAGACACCACGGCGGTTCCGCCCGCGTATCGCGGAAAGGAAACGTCGTTCATAAAGCACGAGTTGCTTAAGGCATATCTAAAGCGGCTCTTCTTGATCATCGGCATGAGCGCCCAGCGCCTGGGTTTTGCCGAGCTTTGCTACGTGGACGGATTCGCCGGGCCCTGGCAGGACGAAAGCGACGATCTCGGCAGCACATCGATTGCAATCTCATTCCGCATTCTCGATGAATGCCGGAAGGAACTGGAAAAACAGAACCGGTCGCTTCGAATCAGGGCACTTTATGTCGAGAGGGACAAAACGGCCTTCGCGAGGCTGGAAAACTACTTACGGGAACAGACGCCCGCAGGGATCGATACGAAGGCGTTTCAAGGTGATTTTGTCGAATTGCAGGAAGCAGTGCTGGACTGGTGTGCAAGCAGAGGATTCGCGTTTTTCTTCCTCGATCCGAAGGGTTGGATGCCCGTCGGGGTGAAGGTATTGCGACCGCTGCTGGCGCGTCCTCACTCCGAGTTTCTTATTAATTTCATGTACGACTTCGTGAGCCGCGCAGCCTCGATGGGTGATTTCCAGGAGCATATGGTTGACGTTCTTGGTGAAAGAGTCGATGTCCTGGATCTTCATGGGGTCGCCCGCGAAAAACGAATCTTAGGCGTCTATCGGAGGAACTTGAAACTGTCGATGCCTGCCACCTCGCGTTGGCCCGCCCGTTCGGCATATGTGCGCGTGCTGGATCGATGGAAGGAGCGGACAAAGTATCACCTCGTTTACCTGACGGGGCATCCACATGGCATTGTCGTGTTCATGGAGATCTCTGAGGGAGTTGCATTGGTGCAGAAGCTCATTAGGGCTTCCACCAAACAAGCCTCACGCGTACAAAGAACCGGTCAGGCGGAACTTTTTGGCGCAGGGGACTTGATTGAATCGGACGGGCCATCGATCGAAATCGCGGAGGTGGAAGAATTCTGGCTCGGTCGTTTGTCAAGTGAGCCAACAAGATTCAGGGAAACTGAATTCGCAGATTTGCTTGAGGAAACGGATTGATTCCCCGGAGACCTTCAGCGCGCGCTTGGGAATTTGATCGCGTCAGGAAAGGTCTGTAATCTCGACGCAGAGGGGAGGCGAAGAAGCCGGTTTCTGCATTTTGAGAAGAAGGAAGGTGAACGCCTGCAATTGATAGGAGGCGACCGATGAGCACGCAAAGCCGGATTGAATGGACGGAGCAGACTTGGAATCCCACAGTAGGATGCACCAAGATTTCGCCTGGATGCAAGCATTGTTATGCGGAGACCATGGCGAAGCGCCTGCAGGCAATGGGCATGTGCGGCTACGAGAATGGCTTCCGCCTCACGCTTATGCCGGACCGTCTAGCGGAACCCTTGGAGCGGCGCAAGCCGACAGTGTATTTCGTGAACTCGATGTCGGATTTGTTCCATGAGAAGGTGCCATTCGACTATATCGGCCGCGTGTTCGACGTGATGTCACGCGCACCGCAACACACCTTTCAGGTATTGACGAAACGTGCGGAGCGCATGGCAGCGTTCTGCTGCCACATCCGCGTCTCGACGAATGTGTGGCTTGGCGTATCGGTGGAAAATCGCAAACATGGCGTGCCACGCATCGACGCTTTGAGGAACGTCCATGCCAGTGTTCGGTTTCTGTCGGTCGAGCCGCTGCTCGAGGACCTCGGTCCGATCGATCTCACCGGCATTCACTGGGTCATCGTCGGCGGTGAATCCGGATGTAAAGCGCGGCCGATGAAACCGGAATGGGTGGATGGGATCAAGCGACAGTGCGATGCGGCGGGGGTCGCTTTCTTCTTCAAGCAATGGGGCGCGTGGGGCTCAGACGGGCAAAAGCGCTCGAAGAGCGCGAATGGCCGCCGTTACCGCGGGCAGGTGTGGGACGACATGCCCGCTGTTGTCACGTTATAGCGTGTGCTGAAATCGTTCGCCGATCACAATGCCACTCAAGACCTTGACTGGCAAACACGCCGACCCACGCAAGGGCCGCGGCGCGGGTATCAATCCTGAGGGTCGCTTCGAGCATACAAGCCGAGAAGCGTTCGACGATGGGTGGAACACACCACTCGATGAAGAACTGCCGCCGCTCAAGACACACGTCACCGAAGAGCGCGTCAAGAGCATCATCACGCGCAACAACTCGCCCGACGTCCCGTTCACGCAATCGATCAATCCGTATCAGGGCTGCGAGCATGGATGTGTCTATTGTGTAGGGGGCGATACACCAATCCTGATGGCCGATGGCAGGACACGGCCGATCGCGGATGTGCGCGCCGGCGATGCGATCTACGGCACCGTACGTAACGGTTGGTACCGCCGGTACGCAAGAACACGTGTACTTGCGCACTGGAGCGTCATCAAACCGGCCTATCGGATCACCCTTGAAGACGGAACGTGCCTGGTGGCGGGTGCGGACCACCGGTTCCTTACTGAACGAGGGTGGAAGTTTGTCGCAGGAACCATGGGCCGAAGCAGCACGCAGAGGCCGTATCTGACGACCAACAACAAGCTGATGGGCACTGGTGCTTTTGCGCTGCCTTTCGAAAAGGACCGCGATTACCAGTTGGGGTACTTGAGCGGCCTTATCAGGGGCGATGGCTTGCTGGCGTCGTACCATTACCAACGGACTTACAAGATTCACGACAACCAGCATCAGTTCCGGTTGGCCTTGTGCGACACGGAAGCGCTTCAACGGGCACAGGAGTATCTGCGGGATTGGCAAGTCGCCACGCAGGAGTACGTGTTCCAGAAAGCCGCTGGCGAGTACCGCGCGATGCATGCAATCCGCACACAAGCACGGCCGGCCGTAGAACAGATCCGTAGGCTCATCGCCTGGCCCGCGGCACCTTCGCGCAGTTGGGCCGCTGGCTTCCTCGCGGGCATTTTCGATGCCGAGGGAAGTTACAGTCAGGGCATTCTGAGGATCAGCAACACGGATAATGAGATCATTTCCTGGATTGATCGCTGCCTGCGAAGTCTGAATTTCCGGTTTACGCTGAAACACGTACGTCGCGAGAAGTCAAAACCCATCGATGTCGTGCGCCTGACCGGAGGATTGCGCGAGCATCTGCGGTTTTTCCACCGCGTGGATCCCGCCATCACCCGCAAGCGCGACATCGCCGGTCAGGCGGTGAAGAACGATGCCCGTCTGGGAGTGGTCAGCATAGAACCGCTCTGCAAGGCGCTTCGGCTTTACGACATTACGACGGAAACGGGGGATTTCATCGCGAACGGCGTGGTGAGCCACAACTGCTATGCCCGCCCCACGCACGCCTACCGCAATCTCTCGCCGGGCCTCGATTTCGAGACGCGGCTCTTCGCCAAGGTAAACGCCGCGGAACGGCTGCGCGAGGAGCTGTCCCGGCCCGGCTACCGGTGCGAAGTGATCTCGCTCGGGACGGCGACCGATCCCTACCAGCCGGTCGAGCGCGAGTACCGCATCACGCGTGCGGTTCTCGAGGTCCTCGCGGAATTCGAGCATCCGGTCGGCGTCGTCACCAAGAACGCGCTCGTCGAGCGCGACATCGACTTCCTTGCCCCGATGGCGGAAAAGCGGCTCGCCGGCGTGTTCATCTCGCTCAACAACCTCGACCACGAACTTGCGCGCCGGCTCGAGCCGCGCTGCGTGGCGCCTGCGCGGCGGCTGCAAGCGATGAAGAGGCTCTCCGAGGCCGGGATCCCGGTCGGCGTGATCGTCGCGCCGGTCATCCCGTTTCTCACCGATCACCAGGTCGAGGCGGTGCTGGAAGCGGCGTACGCCGCAGGCGCGCGAGAGGCGGGATACGTGCTGCTGAGGCTTCCTTACGAAGTGAAGGACCTGTTCCGGCACTGGTTGCAGACGCACTATCCGCTCAAGGCGAAACACGTGATGAGCCGGGTGCGCGAGATGCGCGCGGGGCGCGTGAACGATCCCGCTTTCGGCAGCCGCATGCGCGGCTCGGGCGAATTCGCCGAGCTGCTCGCGCGGCGCTTCGAGACCGCGTGCCGGCGGCTCGGCTACAACCTCGATCAGCGCGACAGCACACTCGATACCACGCGCTTCCGCAGGCCGAAGCCGGGCGGGCAGCTCACGCTGTTTTGACGCACGGGGCAATGGGATGTTCCGGTGCGGATCGAAACGGGCAACGCCGCTGCAGCATGCCGCGGCGCCCGTCCCGCCGGAGCGTTGGCTGGCGCACATCGCATTACCGGCACGCGGCGACATCCGCTACCATTACGTCGCGGAGGAATGACGGCGATGCGGCACGAAGTGTCTCTTTACGTCGGCGAAGCCCTCGGCAAGTACGGCTTCCCGGGCGGGCATCCATTCGGTCCCGACCGCCAGGACGCGTTTCTCAAGGAAGCGCTCAAGCAGAAGCTCGACTCCGAGGTGCTCGTGTGCGAGTCGCGAGCTGCGGCGCGCGAAGAGATCGAGCGCTTCCACACGCCGGAGCATGTCGAGCGCGTCGCCACACTCTCCGAGATCGGCGCGGGATACATCGACTACGGCGACACGCCGGCCTATCCCGGTGTGTTCGAAGCTTCCTCCGCGGTGGTGGGCTCTGCGCTCGCGGGGCTCGAGCGCGTGATGAGCGGGGAGTGCCTGCGCACGTTTCAGCCGATCGGCGGGCTGCACCATGCGCGGCGCGGCACCGCGGCGGGCTTTTGCGTGTTCAACGATTGCAGCGTCGTAGTCGACACGCTGCGCAAGAAGTACGGCGTCAGGCGCATCGCCTACGTCGACATCGACGTGCATCACGGCGACGGCGTGTTCTACCCGTTCGAGTACGATCCCGATGTGATCGTCGTCGACATCCACGAGGACGGCAATTACCTTTATCCAGGCACCGGCCACGCGTACGAGACCGGCAAGGGCGAAGCCGAGGGAAGGAAGCTCAACATCCCGATGGAACCCGGCGCCGGCGACAAGGAGTTCTTCAAGCAATGGGAGCGCGCGGTCGATCATCTCACGCGCCACCGGCCGGAATTCATCGTGCTGCAATGCGGGGCCGACAGCCTCGCCGGCGATCCTCTGGCGCACCTGCGCTATACCCCGGCGGCGCATGCCCGCGCGGCGAAGAGCCTGTGCCGGCTCGCGAACGAAATGGCGCAAGGCCGCATCGTGGGCTTCGGCGGGGGCGGCTACCACCGCGGCAACCTGGCCGCCGCATGGTGCGCGGTACTGCGGGAATTCATTCGCGGTTCGGAAAGCTAGAGGGGCGCGGGTGCACGCGACGTCGCCGACGCCGTGTCCCGCACCGTGTCAGCGCAACCGGCGGCCGATGCGTTATGGCAGCGTCGGGATTTCAGGCTGGCTGCGCGGCTGCGGCAGCGTGTGTTGACCCAGCACTTTCCGGGAGATGGCGATGAGAAAACTGATCGCGGCGATATGTTTCGTGCTTGCAATCTCACCGCTCGCGCTTGCGCAGGGCAAGGACGAGGACAGGAGGGCCGCGAAGCCGGCAATCGAAAAAAAAGCGCCGACCGCGAAACAGAAGGCACGGCAGGAAAGAACGAAAGCGTGCAGGCGGCGGGCTGCGGACGGGAAGCTCAAGGGCAAGGAACGCAAGAAGTTCATGGACGAGTGCCTGAAGGCCGAGGCGGCCGCGGCCTCCGAAAAGCTGAAGGCGCGGCACGAAAAGCTGAAGGCGTGCAACAAGCAGGCCGCGGAAAAGAAGCTGAAGGGCGACGGGCGCAAGAAGTTCATGAGCGAATGCCTGAAGGGATGAGCTTTTCTTGACCACCCCGGCCCTGCGGGCCACCCCTCCTTGGGTAGGAGGGGAAACCACCCCGGCCCTGCGGGCCACCCCTCCTTGGGAAGGAGGGGAAACCCCCCCCGGTTCTGCGGGCCACCCCTCCTCGGAAAGGAGGGGAGGAAAACAAGGGCCGCTTCATTTCGTTACCGGTTGTAAAGCATTTACCCAGGGTCGAATAATTGCGCGGCGCGCGTTGAACGGGGCATACTCGGCGCATACCATCGCGCCGGGGATACTTATGAACCCTCGCCACCGCCTCGCGGCGCTCGCCGGCGGGCTTGTGCTCGCCGTCTTCCCCGGCGGCGCCGCTCACGCCCAGGATCCCTACGCGGCGCCGCGCCAGCAGATGCTCGCCGACATCGTGCAGATCACGCGCGACACCCGTTTCGAGACCGGCCGCGCGCAGCTGAGCCAGCGCGTCACGGCGGCGATGGCCAAGGTGCCGCGCCACCGCTTCGTGCCGCCCGAGCTCGAGCGCCACGCGTATGCCAACCGCCCGCTCCCCATCGGCATGGGCCAGACGATCTCGCAGCCGTTCATCGTCGCGCTGATGACCGACCTGCTGGAGATCAAGCCCGGCGACAGGGTGCTCGAGGTTGGGACCGGCTCGGGGTACCAGGCGGCGGTGCTCGCCGAGCTCGCAGCGGCGGTCTACACGATAGAGATCGTGGAGCCGCTCGCCCGGCAGGCGACGGAGCGCCTGAAAGTCCTTGGCTACAGGAACGTCGTCACGCGCACCGGCGATGGATATGCGGGATGGCCCGACCAGGCGCCCTTCGACGGCATCATGGTGACGGCTGGGGCGCGCGAGGTGCCGCCTGCGCTCCTCCAGCAGCTCAAGCCCGGCGGGAAGCTCGTCATCCCGGTGGGGCCGATGGGCGCGCAGGTGCTCATGGTCTACGACAAGGGCACGGACGGAAGGGCAACGCGGCGCGAGGTGCTGCCGGTGCGTTTCGTACCGCTCACCGGCGGGCCGCGGTGAGGCAGCGAACGATGAATGATCCTAGAAAAAGCTGTTAGCCACAGAGATCGCAGAGTTCTCAGAGGAAAATCAAGGATGAAAGTACTTGCCATACCTGCACCAATCGGGGGGCGATATGCTGATTAAATCCTCGAATCTCTCTGTGCTCTCTGTGGCTGATTTGCCGTTTTTAGGATGATACGCCGGGCTGCGCCTCCCGTCCGTCGTTCCGCGTCGATCGTCGCCGCGGTCGCAGCTTCACGCGAGGATGCGCGTGATCCACGGCATCACGACTTCGTGAAGGATGCGCCTGCTGCTCCATTCCCGGGACCGGCCCATGTGGCCGCCCTGCGGGTTGATCCAGGCTTCCTTCACGCTGCCGCGCCTGAGCAGCAGGAACAGGTCGTCGATCGGGATCTGCGAGTCTTGCGCGCCGTTCACCGCGAGCATCGGTGCGGAAGGCCGGTCGAGCAGCCCCTGGTCGAGCAGCGAGTAGCGCGGCGCCTGCTCGCACAGCTCCTCGATCGTCGCCGCCCCGAACATCGCCGAGGTGGCCGGAGCATAGTCGCAGAGGTATTCACGCGTCTCGAGCGAGGCCGGCAGCCAATCGGGCTGAAAGTAATGGTGGACGGGCGCGCCGTGCACGACCGCGCCACGGATGCGGTCGCGCTCGACGTGCGCGAGCTTCGCCGCCCAGTAGCCGCTCCAGCTCCTGCCCTGGATCACGATGCGCCCCGCGTCGACTTCGGGGCGCCTGGCGAGGTAGTCGAGCGCGCGCGAGAACATGCGTTCCGCGCCCGGCTCGAGCGCCACCGGCGCTTCGCCGGTGCCCGGCATGTCGAGGGCGAACAGGCCGATGCCGAGGGAGAGGCAGGCACCCGCGTTCGCCATCACGTCTTCCTTGCGCGAGTCGAGCCCCGAGACGCCGACGACCAGTGGCGCCGGGCGCGGCGCGTGCGGCAGACGCAGATAGCCGACGATCGCCTCGTTCTCGAAAGGGATGCGCACCATCTCGAGCGGCGGGTCGAGCAACCGCCCGTGGTTGCGGAACGCGGCAAGCGCGCGTGGATAGAGATAGCGCTTGAGCGGCGTGTTCTCGACCGGCCAGCGCGCGAAGTTGAACAGCCGCCACGCATGCCGGAATTCTTCGCGGGCGCCCTCCGGCGCCGACGGCTCGAGCTCATGGGCGCGGTCGAGGTGGCGGTCGGCGACCTCGGCAAACGCCTGCGCCCAGGCGTCACGCTCCAGGCTCTTGATCGCCGCGAGCGCCTGCTCGGCGTCTTCCGCCCTGATCCCCGCGACCGGCATTAGGTTTTCGCGCGTGCGCCGCGCGACCTCGTCCTTGAGCTCGGATAGCGCGCGCGTCGACACGAGCGGCTGGCCCGCGCTCACCGGAATGATCCACAACGGCGCGGCGGCGGAAGCGGTTGTGCTCAATCAGAAGGAGTAACGCAGGCCGAGCCGCACGCCTTGACGCCGGTAGAAGCCGCCTTCGTCAAGGGCACCCACGCCGTAGCTCAACGCCCAGTCCGGAGTGAGCCAGTGGCGGCCGGTGATGCTGAAGTTGCGCGAGTCGCCGGGGATGGTGCCGCCGGGGAACTCCAGGCCGAGGGCTTCCCGGCCGCTCGTGAGGGAAAACCCGACCGCGTTGCGCTCGCCGTAATAGTAGTCGAGCTCGAACCTGCGGCTCGCCACCGTTGCCGTGGGGCCACCCGAAGACAGGGTGTACGCGGCGCGGAAATCGCCGAAATGACGTTCGCCGGTGACAAACAGCGCATGCGCGCTGAACGGGTCGTACGTCAGGCCCGGTCGGAAGGGAAAGTACACGCTGCGGCGCACGCCGAGCGAGAGACCCCAACCCTCGCCGAGCGATCGGTACACGCTCCCTGACAGCGTGTAGCGGGGCACGACGTCATACGCGAGGCCGGCGCTGGTTTCTATCACCGATGCCCAACCGCGAGCAGGAGGATAGTGAAGGCTGACGTGGGTTTCGCCGGCGCTCAGAGAATAGCGTTGTGCGCCGCGCTGGCCGGCAAACGCGGCGTCGCGTTCACCGCTGCCCGGCGTTCTTCCGGGGTGGCGCGCACGACTGCGTGCAAGACCGCCCGAAAGCATATTGCCTGGAAATCCGGATTCGATCCCGGCGCGTCTTGCCGGTGTGAGGCCGGAGACCGGAGCGCCGGAGAAGAGCTCGGGCGTCGTCCACGCTCCCTCGGTAATGCGCCATTCCACAGCGGGCGACGGAGCAAGCCCCTGCTGCGTGAACCCTGTTTCACGAGCACCGGCCGGTGCAAGCGGCCACTGCGCTGCCATCGCAGCAGCCGCGAACATGATGATCGGAATCCTCATGCGCGCTCCACCCTCGCGTGTCCTGTCTCATGCGCCGCGGTGCCTGTCACCGCGATGCGCCGGGTTCCGTTCCCGCCGTTTCCGGCGCTTCGTGCAGAACTTAGCAGTCTAACTCAAAACACTGCAGATGGCTCGTAACGCTTTATGTGACTGAATACACGCTTTTTTTCGCTCAGGAGCGCACTACGGCTCGAGCATCCGCACCGTGGCGATTGCCGCAGGGTCGTTTTTTCGGATCGCGCGCTCGGCGTCGACGTGGATTTCGATCTCGATGGCGGCGTGCCCGAGCTCGAGACCGGGGCCGTGCTCGCGTTGTTGCACGCCAAAGGGGAATCGTTGCAGGAGCTGCTCGGGTTCCATGACGCGCTTCGCGAGCGCTGTTTTCGCGTGCGGCCGCCGGCCGCCGCGGCGCGGCCGGTGGTTCTCGCAACCCGCCGCGGGACGCGCGATCAGCCCAACCTGACGCCGCTGCTCGCGTTGCTGCTCGCGCGCTTCGGCGTGCCGGTGCTGATCCACGGCACGCTCGCGGGCGAAGCGCCGCTGACATGCCGCTCGTGAATGAAGTCGCGTGTTGTCTCTACGGCGCAGGCTATGCGCACGACATGAACGAGGCGAAGACGAGCGGGTTTGTCAACCATTGCCGTGCGCGGCGGGTTTCGCTACACTAAACGCCGTAGTAAACCCGGGTAACGTTGAGAAGTGGAGGAACAACATGAAGAATCCGCTGGACTCGCTGTGGGGCACGGTCGTCTGCGGCCTCATACTCACCCTGATCCTTTACAACATCATCAAATTCGCAATGGGGTAACCGGCCATGATGGACTTCGTACAACTGGGACTGGGTCGCTGGCTGCACGTGCTCGCCGGCGTGATGTGGATCGGACTGCTGTACTATTTCAATTTCGTGAATGTCGCCGCCGCCGCGGAAGCGGCGAAGGATGGAACAGCCGCGGGCATCACCAAGCATGTCGTGCCGCGTGCTCTGCTCTATTTCCGCTGGGCGGCGGTGGTGACCTGGCTCGCCGGCGCGATGATCCTGGGAGTGCACTTCCTCGACGCCTTCTTCTTCCTGAAGCCCGCTTACTACCCGATCGGCATGGGGGCCTGGCTCGGCACCATCATGGTCTTCAACGTGTGGGTGCTGATCTGGCCGAACCAGAAGAAGGTGCTGGGCATCGTGCAGGCGACCGATGAGGAGAAAGGCCGGGCGCGCCGCGTCGCGTTTCTCGCCTCGCGCACCAACACGATGCTGTCGCTCCCGATGCTCTTCTTCATGACGGCAAGCGGGGGGATGTTCCGCACCGCGGTGTTCGGGTAGACGGCGGAACGTCGAAAAAAAACGCACAGGGGCTCCCTGTGCGTTTTTTAATTCCGGGCGACGGTACCCGCGGGCGCATGCCGTGCCGGGCGGGCGCCGCCGTCACGACCGCTTCTCGTTGTGGCGTTTTATGGTGTGCAGCATCTCCACCGGCGCGAAGTCGTCGGTGAGCACCTTCGCGCCGCGCGCGACGGCGATGCTGGCCTTCGCGTCGAGCAGCTTGTTGAGGTCGTAACGGAACTGCTGCCGCGATGCGAGCAGTTTCGCTTTCTGCCTGAGCCTCGCGTCGGGAATGCGCGCCCCGTCGTAGGCGACGACCACGACGTTGCCGCCCGCCTCATACGTGTCGAGGTTCCTGAACACCGCGCCTATCGTCGTGATCGCGCTGTCGAGCAGCATCGTCGTCGGCTCGACGTTCTGCACCACCACGCCGCCGGGCTTGAGCTTTTTCTTGATCAACTCGAAGAACTCCCTGGTGAGGAGGTGGAACGGAACGAACGGGCCGCGGTACGCGTCGAGAAAGACGATGTCGTATTTCTGCCTGGAGCGGGTGAGAAACACGCGCCCGTCTTCGGGGATGATCCTGAGGCGGTCGCTTTCCTGGACCGCAAAATGCTTTTTCGCGAGGCGGATCACCTCGGGATCGAGCTCCGCAACCTCGAGCTTGAGGCCGGGAAAATGCCGGATGAGGTAGGAGGCGGTGCGGCCGCCGCCGAGACCGACGAAGGCGGCCCGTTCCACCGTTTCGGGATACAGCGTCCCGAGGACCATGTAGCGGGTGTAGGTCGCCGGCAGCGCCGCGGGATCCTTGGTATCGTAGACCGATTCGACGTAATGGCTGCCGCGGTATCCGAAATTCATGTACAGCAGGTTGCCCCGCCTGATCACGAAGATGTTGTTGTATTCGGATTCGACCGCCTCGACGACGCCTTCGCGCAGCAGCAGCGGGTTTGCCCGGACGTCGGCCGCGTGTCCCGTTCCGGGGGCCGTTGCGAGCACGGCGGCGCCGATGGCAAATGAGACCGCGAGCGGCGAGAGCGAGGTGAGGGATTTGCGCCGGTAGAGCGTGGCGATGACGCTGGTCGCGACCCCGGTTGCCATGGTGAGGCCGCCCAGCAACGCGAAAATCGCCTTCGAGCCGAGCGCCGGGATGAGAAGAAAGCTCGTGCCTATGGTACCCACGATGCTGCCCACGGTATTCAACGCGGACATCGTTCCCACCACCGAGCCCGAATGTTCCATGTCCACGAGGGCGAGCCTTACCGCGAGCGGGCTGGTCGCGGCATAGAGCAGCGCGGGGGCGAACGCGAAAACGATCGAGGCGGTAAGCGCCCCGTACCTCACATCCTCGACTTCCTCGATCAGCGCGAGCGCCACCTGCTCGAGAAACAGCGGGGTGAGCAGGATCAGGATCCCGCACGCGAAAAAGATCACTCCGATGTGGACCGCGCGGGGAAAGCGGTCGGCGAACCTCCCGCCGGCGTAGAAACCGAGAGACATCCCGAGCAGGAATACGGCGATCAGCGCTCCCCACGTGTAGACCGTGCCTCCGAAGTACGGGACGAGCGCCCGGCCCAGCACCATTTCAAACGCCATGGTGCCGAGGCCGGAAAAAAAAGCGACGAAATAAAGGCCGATGCGCTTCGGTGTGCGTGTTCGAATCACGTGCTGTTCCTGCAAACTGATTCCGTCGGTGCGCCCGGCGCGCGGGTCGGTGCGCCGGGCATGCAATGCCTCACTGCCGGTGGGCCACCGAGATCACGCGCCCTCTCATCGGGGGCACGTCGTTCCGAAAGGCCCCGGTGATGACGAACTGCCGGCGTTCCTCCCAGAAAACGACGTTGGTGACGAACGGCATCGGCACCGGAATGACGTCCTTGAGCCGCCCGTTCCGCGCAACGACCAGGACGCGCCCGGCGCCGTACTCCGCGATGTAGAGATCGCCGGTGCGGTGCAGGAACAACCCGTCGGGGCCGGCGAGGGGATAGCCCGGCTTCGGGACCGGCAGCCTGTCGAGGTCAACGAACACGCTTCGTCGTCCTGTCGTGTGCGGGGTTTTCAGCTCGAGAACATGGACCCGGCGGTTGAGGTGCTCCGAAACATACAGTCTTTTTCGCCGGCGGTCCAGAACAATCCCGTTCGCGTATCGGAAGCCGTCGGCCACCTTGCGCACCCGGCCGTCGCTGTCCACGAAGTAAACAGCGCCGGACGCCGGCGCCGCGAGATCGAACAGACCCGCCGAGGTGAAGTAGAGCCTTCCCGCCTCGTCCACCGTCGCGTCGTTCGGCCACGCGAGCGGGCTGCCCTCGACGTCGCGCTCGTAGGTCGCCACGGTCCGGAAGTCGCAGTCCACGCGCACCACCCGGTGGGCGAGATGGCAGAGAATCCAGAATCCGTCCCTGCCGTTGAATTTCACCGACGTCGGCCCGCACCCGCTGCTCGTCCAGACGGTCTCGGTGACTCCATCCGCGTGCTTGCGTATCCGGTGCGCGGACATCTCCGCCCAGAACAGCGTTTTGCCCACGACGGCCGGTCCTTCCGGGTAAAACGCGGGCTCGTCCAGGGCGACGCCGGCGCGCGGCTGCGCCAGCGCGCTGCCGGTGCACAGGAGCAGCACCGGCGGCAGCCGGCGCAGGACATGAGTGACAATGTGAATAGAACCCATCTCAAGAATCAGGAACAAGCATTAACCGCAGATCAACGCGGATGAACGCGGATAGAATCCCCGGTTAACGACGGTTTCAGGCTTCGATGATCTGAAAATCATCTAGCCGGTCTCCCACCGCCGTGAGGCGGTGGGGTTAAAGTG
>JACQGO010000123.1 GCA_016199485.1 Betaproteobacteria bacterium | reverse complement strand
CCCGCGCAAAGCCTACCCTCGAATGTGTAATCGGGGGCGGGAATCCAGAAGTGTGTGATTTCTTTGCGAGGGGATTTCTGGACTCCCGCCTTCGCGGGAGTGACGGCTTTTTTTGCACCAACCTGCTGGAGCACTTCTGCGGCGAATCGAGCCTTATTTAGCAATTGCGAGGAGGAGGACCCCATGAACTCGAAAGTTGTGACCACGCGCTGGTTCATTCATGCATCCTCACGGCGACTCGCCTGGATGCTCAACTTGTTGGGCGTCCTCGTATTGTGGACGGGCGCCGGGGTGTGGGAGGGAACGGCTGCAGCGGCCGAATACCCGACCAAGCCGATCACGATATTGTGCTGGTCCAAGCCCGGCTCGCCGGTAGACATCTTTGCCCGCACGGTTGCGCCTTTGCTCTCGAAGGAGCTGGGCCAGGCGGTGGTCGTCGAAACCAAGGCCGGCGGCAGCGGAGTGGTCGCGGTGAACGCGCTGCTCGCGCAACCGGCGGACGGCTATACGTTGCTCGCTGCGACAAAAACGCTGACCACGCTGTTCAGCGAAAAAGGCGTGAAGTTCAAACCGGGCGATATCCAGCCGCTCATCAACTCGCAGGCCGACCCGTTTGCCATCATCGTGCCTGCGAACAGTCCGTTCAAGACGCTTTCGGACTTTATCAAGTATGCGAAGGCGAACCCCGGCAAGCTCAAGGTCGCGGGGCCGTTTGCCATGAGCGCGCACCGCATCGCATTCGAGCGCCTCTCGGAAGCCGCCAAGTTCGATGCGACATGGATTCCCTATGAGGGGGGCGGTCCGACTCTGGTTGCGGTTGCCGGCGGACAGGTCGACGCGGGCCACACCAACGCCGGGAACACCAAACCACAGGTGGCCGCCGGCAAAGTGCGGGTGATCGGAGTGACGGCCGGCAAACGGCTGGCGGACTTTTCGGACGCGCCCACGTACAAGGAGTCTGGAGTAGACCTGGAAACATATCAGTGGCGCGGTTTCGTGGCGAAGAAGGGCGTGCCGCAGCCCGTCGTCGATAAACTCGTCGCGGCGTTCCGCAAGGTCCAGCAAACTCCGGAGTTCCAGGCGTACCTCAAGAAAGTAAGTCAACTTGATCATTTCCAACCGCCGGCGGAGTTCGCAAAGGTGATCGCCCAGGATACGAAAGATGTGACCGAAATCAAGAAGAAGCTGGGCCTGTAAGCCTCCTCATGAAGTTGAATTCGCAGCGCACGCTGACCGTCGCGGTCGGCGTGCTGCTGGCGGTCGCGGCGCTGTATCTGATTTGGGTCACCGGTGATTTTCCGGCGGGACGGCGCGGGGCGCCCGGGCCTGCGCTTTGGCCCCGCATCGTGCTCACTCTCACGTTCGGGGTGGCGGTCTACCTCGTGGTCGATGTATTGCGGTCGCGGGCCGATCGACCGTTTGCCGAGACCAGCATCCTGCTGCCCGCCGGTTTCATGGGCCTTACGGTCCTGTATCTCGCGCTGATGCAAAGCGTCGGCTTTTTCCTCATGACCGCGATTTTTCTGGGAGGGAGCATGCGGATGCTGGGGCTACGCTCGTGGAAAACACTCCTCGGAGTGAGCATCGGCTTTCCTGCAGCGGCATACATCGTTTTCGTGCAGGTGCTGCACGGCAGTTTTCCTGAAGGCTGGCTCGCGCTGCTGCTCGGCGGAGGGCGCTGATGCTCGATCTGCTGCTCGCGGGCTTTGGCGGGGCTCTTCAGCCGCACAATCTCCTGTTCCTCATGCTCGGCGTCGCGGTGGGCATACTCGGGGGCGCGATGCCCGGCTTGAGCGCGTCCACGACCCTCGCGCTGCTGCTCCCGCTCACCTACGGCATGCCGTCGGACACCAGCCTGATTCTCCTGGCCGCGGCGTACGTGGGGGCGGAATACGGCGGCTCGATCAGCGCCATATTCATCAATACTCCCGGCACGCCGGGTGCGATTGTCACCGTTCTCGATGGCTACCAGATGACCAAACGCGGCTACCCGGTCAAAGCGCTCTGCGCATCGCTCGTGCCCGGCACCGTGGCCGGCGTCCTGGCCAACGTGGCGTTGATCACCATTTCTGTCCCGCTCGTGGAATTCGCGCTGAGGTTCGGCGCCGCCGAGTATTTCGCGCTGGGCGTTTTCGGGCTGTCGATCATCGCGAGCCTTGCGAGCGACGACTGGCGGAAGGGGGTGCTGGCGGCGGGCATCGGCCTGTTTCTCGCGGTCATCGGCACCGACGCGATCGTCGGATTTCCCCGTTTTACTTTCGATCTGCCGGAACTCCTCGACGGTATCGAGCTGGTGCCGGCGCTGATCGGCCTGCTCGCGCTGTCGGAAGCGTTCATGATGGCCGAGGACATCGGCGCAGCGGCGCACCTGTCGCAGAAGTTCTCGCGCGCTTATCCGACATGGGCCGAGTGGAAGGGAATGATTCCGGCAACGCTGCGCGGTTCGGTGATCGGGCTCGTCATCGGTGCGATTCCCGGCGCCGGCTCGACGATTGCGGCGATCGTGGCTTACAACGAGGAGAAACGCGCCTCGAAGCATCCCGAGAAATTCGGCACCGGCGTACTCGAAGGAATCGCCGCTCCCGAGTCGGCGAACAACGCCGTGGTGGGAGGAGCGCTGATTCCCATGCTGACGCTGGGAATTCCGGGTTCGGCGAGCGCGGCGATCATGATCAGCGCGATCATGTTGCACGGACTGCAGCCGGGTCCCGAGCTTTTTTCCAGGAACCCCGAAGTCGTCTACAACCTGTTCGCGAGCCAGTTTTTCGCCAACCTCGCCATGCTTGCGCTGGGGATGATCGGGATGACCTGGTGGATCAAGGTGGTCGAAATACCCAAAGCGGTGCTCGCGCCGTGCATCATCGCGATCTGTTTCATCGGCACCTACGTGGTCAACGGCAATATCTGGGACGTCGGCGTCATGGTGGTGCTCGGCATCGCGGGATACGCCCTGCGCAAGCTCGATTTCCCGATCGCGCCGATCGTGCTGGCGCTGGTGCTCGGGTTCATGGTGGAGACCAACTTCCGCCGCATGCTGCTGATTTCCGGCGGGAGCCTGCTGGAACCCCTGCAGCGCCCGATCACCGCTATACTGCTGGTGCTTGCGGTGCTGAGCTTCGTGCTGCCCATCCTGCGCAGACGGCGCATGCAGAAGATTTCGAAGGAGCCAGGAAAATGACTGTTGCAACGCTCGCGTGCGCCGGGGATGTGATGATCAACCGCCCGGATCCGGGCTCGATGCTGCGGCAGGTGGAAGCGTATTTCCAGCAGGCCGACATCGGCTATTGCAACCTGGAAGGTCCCACGTGCGGCGGCGGTGAGAAACACCCGGGCAAGGCGGGCATCAGCCTGCACCTGCAGTCCTCGCCGCAAACGGCGAGTGCCCTCACCAGGGCCGGAATCGATGTCGTCAGCCTGGCGAACAATCATGCGCTGGATTACGGCGTTACCGGGCTCGACCAGACCATCAAGGCGCTCGACGGCGCCGGAATCGCCCACGCGGGCGCCGGACGGGATCTCGCTGCGGCACGTCAACCTGCGTTCCTCGAGGTGAACGGGTTGCGGATCGCGCTGCTCTCATACACCTCTGTTTGTGTTCCCCCGTTCGCGGCGACCGCGACAACCCCCGGCGTGGCCATGGTGCGGATCAAGACGACCTACGCGGCGAATCTCAGGTTGTTCCAGCAGCCGGGCAGCCCGATGCTGACGAGGACCACCGGCGAGCCGGAAGACGTCGCAATGTTGCTCGATGACGTGAAGGCGGCAAAGACCGGCGCGGATGTCGTGATCGTTGCGTGGCATTGGGGCATCTCGGAGCGCTGGGGAAAACTTGCCGATTACCAGAAAGAGCTCGGGCGCGCCGTCATCGATGCCGGCGCAGCCGCGATCCTCGGCCACCACGCGCATATGTTGCTGGGCGTCGAGTTCTACCGCGGCTGTCCCATCTTCTACAGCTTGGGCAATTTCGCTTTCGATATGGACCATTCCTACTTCCGCAGGGAAAGCGCGATCGTCTTGTGCAACGTGTCGCGCGAAGGTGTCTCCAACGTTCGCGTGGTTCCGGTGCTCATCGACGACCGGCACGAGCCGGTTCCGGCGCGCGCCGATGGTGACGGGCAGAAGGTCGTATGGTTCCTCGAACATCTCTCCGAAGACCTGAACACGAAATTCGCCAACCGCGGCGACCACGTCGAATTGGCTGCCCGGTCGTAAGGGCGACCGGCCCGGCTGAAAAAGCGGTGAGGCCCTGCTCAATCCCGACTTTCCCCGACCGGCGTTGTCGCGTTACGCATGTTCGCGTCAGGTGGGCAGTAACGGAAAGCAGGCGCTGCAATCTTTTTCGGGGCCTCCTTTACAGGCGTTTTGTTTTTGATCCAGATCAAAGCATTCGCATGCGGGTTGTGTGTGAATGATCCGCGCGGGCACCAACCGGAAGGAGTTTCGATGGAAGCCAAACGCCGCACTGTTGTTCTGGCGCTGCTTGCGTTTCTGTCTGCGGTTGGTGCGGGAGACATCGCCGCGCAGGACTATCCGTCCAAGCCGATCCGCTTGATCGCGCCTTTCGCGCCCGCGGGCACGCTCGACGTGCTCGCGCGCGCGATCGGACAGCGGCTCACGGAGGCGTGGGGCCAGCCGGTGGTGGTGGAAAACCGGCCGGGGGCGGGCGGCAACATCGGCACCGAGGTCGTTGCCAGGTCTCCGGCTGACGGCCATACAATGCTGCTGATCTCGGTCGGTTTCACCTCGAATCCCGCGCTTTACCGGAAGCTTCCGTTCGATCCGGTCAAGGACTTTGCTCCGGTGAGCCTGGCCGCCGCCACCCAGAACGTGGTGGTCGTGCATCCATCGGTGCCGGCAAGATCGGTGAAGGAGCTGATTCAGCTCGCGAAATCCAGGCCGGGCCAGCTCAATTTCGCCTCCTCCGGCACCGGCACCTCGCAGCATCTCGCCGGAGAGCTGTTCAAATCGATGGCGGGCGTCCAGATGCAGCACATTCCTTACCGGGGTGGCCCGCTGGCCCTTACCGCGTTGATCAGTGGGGAGGTGTCGCTGATGTTCAACAACCTGTTCACTGCGCTGCCCCACGTGGAAGCGGGAAGGCTGCGCGCGCTGGCAGTAACCAGCGCCCAGCGCTCGCCCGCGGCGCCCGGGATCCGGACGATCGCGGAATCGGGATTGCCGGACTATAACGTGAGCACTTGGTATGGCCTCCTGGTTCCGGCGGGCACACCCAAAGGAATCGTCGCCAAGCTCAACGCCGAGGTGGTCAGGATACTCAACCTGCCTGAAATGCGAGCGCGGCTGGGGAACGTGGTGGAACTGACCCCGAGCACACCGGATCAATTCGCCGCGCACATCAGGCAGGAAATGGTGAAGTGGGCGCAGGTCGTGCGACAATCCGGCGCCCGCGCCGACTGATTCGGGGATGATAGTATTTCCATCGGCGTTGTCGGGTCGGAACAGGGGAACCGTAAGAGAGATTCGGCGATCGGTGGGTCAGGGGATATGAATGGCGACTGAAGTTCGCATGTTGTCGGCAAGCGGACTGCTGGGGTACAGCTTTCCGGAAAAGTCGCTGAGGCTGGGCCTGGCGCGCGGCCTGGATATGGTCGGCGTCGATGGCGGCAGCTCCGATCCCGGACCGCACTATCTCGGTTCCGGCAAGCGCGTCAACAGCAAAATGGCGATGAAGCGCGACATGGTTTTGCTGCTGAAGGGCGCGGTCGCGCACAAGATCCCGATGATCGTCGGCAGTTGCGGCGGCGCCGGCGGCGAGCCCCATCTGCAGGCATGCGTCGAAATCCTGCACGAGATTGCGCGCGAAGAAGATTTTCATTTCAAGATGGCTGTGATTCATTCCGAGCTGGACAAGGGCTGGCTCAAGCAGCGCCTGGCCGCGGGGAAAATCCATCCGCTCGGACACGCGGTGCCGCTTACCGAGCCGGTGATCGATCGCACCGAGCGCATCGTCGGCATGATGGGTCCAGAGCCGTACATGAAGGCGCTCGATGGCGGCGCGCAAGTGATACTCGCCGGGCGCAGCACCGATCCTGCGCCGTGGGCTGCGCTTGCGATGCATCACGGAATGCCGCCGGCGCCCTCGTGGTACGCCGGCAAGATGCTCGAGTGCGGCACAGGTGCCGCGGTCCCCAAGGGACACGACTGTCTGCTCGCGACCGTGGCCAGGGATTACGTCGAAGTCGAGCCGGCGAATCCCGAACGGCGCTGCACGCCGCTCTCCGTGGCGATCCAGGCGCTGCACGAGAACGCCAGTCCGACGATGCACGAGGAGCCGGGCGGAATTCTGGACAGCACCGATTGCCGGATCGAGGCCGTATCGGATCGCGCGGTCAGGATTTCCGGCATGCAATGGCGCCCGCAGCCTTATACGATCAAGCTCGAGGGCGCGGAGTTCGCCGGTTACAGCGCAATCACTTTTGCCGGCACGCGCGACCCGGGACTGATCGGCCGGCTCGACAGCTTTCTCGCCACGGTGCGTGAAGCGGTCGCCACCAAAGCGGCGGCGCTGAGCGTGTCGCCGGAGCAGTACCAACTGGTGATCCGGCTGTATGGAGTGAACGGCGTGATGGGTGAATGGGAGCCGCAGCGCGACGCGCGCTCGCATGAAATCGGCATACTCGCCGAGGTGGTGGCGAAGGCCCAGGAGATCGCCAACGCGGTCATTGCGCTCGCGCGCGTGACGCTGCTGCATACCGATTTTCCCGGCCGCGTCTGCAAGGAGGGCAACATGGCGTTTCCGTTCTCGCCTTCCGATATCGAGCGCGGTCCGGTCTACCGGTTCTCGCTGCGGCACGTGGTCGAGCCCGATAACCCGCTGCAGGCGTTCCCGATCGAATACGAGAGCGTGTGATGGCGAAGCTCGGGGATCTGGCCAAGGCCTGCAAGAGCAAGAACGCGGGGCCGTTTGAGCTCACGCTCGATATCGTGTTCGAGGATGCCGCAACGTTCGAAAAGGTGCGCGCGAGCGGCGTGATTTGCCCGGAGCTGTTTGCGCGCCTCTACGGCGTGCCGGCCGAGTCGGTGGTGTTTACCGAGTATCCGCCAGCTTTTGCATTCAAGGCGACGATCGAGCGCCGCATTGCGTCCGGGGCGGTGGGCGACGGTGACGTCTACGGCGCGCAGCAGCACGCGCCCTTGCTCGATGTCGAAGTGCCGCTGTAGCGATGGGCTGACGTGACCGTGACCGTATCCATGCGCCGGCGGTTGCGCGAACGGCTCGCCGGCGGTCCCATCATCGTCGCGCCGGGTATCTATGATGCGTTCGGCGCGCGTTTCGTGGAATGGGCCGGGTTCGAGGCCGTATACATGACGGGCAACGGCGTCTCGGCGTCACTGCTCGGCCGGCCGGATGTCGGGCTCGTCGATCTCACGCTGATCACGGCGCACGCGCACCGCGCGGCGGCTGCGGTCGGGATCCCGCTCATCTGCGATGCGGACACCGGCTACGGCAACGCGGTCAACGTGCGGCGCACGGTCGAGGAATTCGAGGCGGCGGGGGTCGCCGCGATACACCTCGAGGACCAGGTCGCGCCCAAGCGCTGCGGCCATCTGCCGGGCTCGCGCCCGGTCGTGTCGCTCGAGGAGCACGCGGGCAAGATCGAGGCGGCGATCGCAGCGCGGCGCGATCCCGATTTCGTCATCATCGCGCGCACCGACGCCGCGGCGGGGCACGGGCTGGACGAGGCGATCCGGCGCGCCAGAGCGTACCGCACGGCGGGCGCCGACGTGATCTTCGTCGAGCTCAAGGGCGGGGAGAAGGTGGTCGAGGACCTGAAGCGCGTCACGGAGTCGGTCGACGCGCCGTGTCTCGTCAACGTCGAGGAGGCGGGGAAGGTGGGGGAGCTCGCGGTCGCCGAGCTGGAACAGCTCGGTTTCCGCATTGCGATCTACCCGGGACTTGCGCGCTATGCCGCGGGATACGCGATCCGCGAGGCGCTTGCAGTGCTCAAGCGCGACGGCAGCACCAGGAACGCGCGCGACCGCATGCTCACTTTCCGGGAATACAACAAAGCGCTCAAGCTCCCCGAGGTCGAGGAGTGGGAACGGCGCTTCCTGCTCTCCCGCGGGGAGCCCTGAGCGCGCGCGTGACCCCGGCGCTCAGGACGTAAGATGCGCCGCGCGCGCAGCGCTTATTTCGTGAGCCCGGCCTCGCGGATGAAGGGCGCGGCGCGCTCGGCGCTCTCCTTGCAGAGTTTTTCCATCGCCGGCCCCCTGGCATCCAGCATCTGCGCGCGGTTTTCAGCGAGGTACGCCTTCCAGCGCGGATCGGCGACGACCCTCGTGTAGAGCCGGTCGTAGAATTCCTTCGCGCGCTGCGGGACATCCTTCAGCGTAACGAACCCCCGGAAGTTTCCCTCGACGATGTCGTAGCCCAGTTCCTTGAAGGTGGGCATATTGGGCGCTGCGGGGTCGCGTTGCCCGGCCGCGATCACCAGCGGCACGAGCAGCTTCTCCCGGCCGACGATATCGCTCATGTCCCCCAGGCCGATCAGGACGTGCTTGCCCATGACCGCGGCATTGAGGCTCGCGCCGTCCTTGAACGCCACGTACTGGCCCTTGAAGCCGAGCTTCTGCCACATGATGTTCGCGCTCAGCCATTCGACCGCACCGAGGAACGGACCGCCCCATTTCTGCTCGGCGGGATTTGCTTTCCCGGCGGCGATCATGTCGTTGACGGTCTTGTAGGGGCTGCCGGCGTAGGTGAAGAGCACCAGCGGCGAGAACATCGTGATCCCGACGTAATGGTACTTCACGAGCGGGTTCTCCATGTTCTTCTGCGTCTGCCAGTTGATGGTATAGGAGCGGGTGAACCCGAACAGCGTGAAGCCGTCCGCGGGCTGGCGCAGCACGTAATTGGTTGCGATGATGCCCGCGCCTCCGGTGCGGTTCTCGACGGTGAACTTCTGGTCGGTATATTTCGCGGCGACGTCGATGAAGGTGCGCAGCATCGTGTCGATGCTGCTGCCGGGGCCGCTGCCGGTCACGACCGTGACGGCGCGGTTTGCGGCGAGCGGCGGGATTTTCTCCTGCGCCGGCGCTGTCGCGCCCGCGGCGAACAAGGCGGCGGCAACAACGGCACTGAAAATCTTTTTCATGGCTTCCTCCCGTGGTCAGGATATTCGCACTGTACATCGTAAGGCGAATTAATGCCACCGAACGCATCCCCGGGCGCCGGCGCGAGCACGGTTTTTTCGACTGCCGGCGCTGGCTCGCGGTCGACCGGCCCAAGGGCTCCATCGCGACATACGATCTGGCTGCGGTCGGCGTGTCCCGCAGCCCCGGTTATCCCGCGATGGGCCTCCTAGAACACGCTTCTGATCTGACCGCCGTCCACGCGAATCACGCTGCCGTTCACGTAGCTCGCGCAATCGCTGCAAAGAAACGCCACGACCGCTCCGAATTCTTTCAGCTCGCCGAAACGCCCCGCCGGGATGTTTTCGATGCGGCGTCGCATCGCTTCTTCGACGCTGGTACCGCAAAGGGCTGCGTTGGAGGCCGTGGAAGCGTGCACGCGGTCGGTGATGAAGGTGCCGGAAAGAACGATGTTGACCGTGATTCCGTCCGCGGCGACTTCATTCGCGAGCGCCTTGCTGTACCCCGCGATGGCCGGCCGCAGCGTGTCATCCATGACTTTGTTCGGCAGCGGCGTGACCATGCCACTGCCTCCGACCGACAGGATGCGGCCCCATCGCCGCTCTCGCATGCCGGGGAGTGCACGGGAGATCAACCGTATCGGGCTCGCGACCATCATCCGGAACTGCTGCTCGAGAACCTCGACATCGACCTCTTTGGCAAGACCGAGCGCGGGACCCGGATGGTTCAGAAAAAGAATATCGATGCCGCCCAGCGCGTCGACGGCCTCTGCAAAGAGACGGTCCATGCTTGCCGGCACGAACATATCGGCGGTGATTGGAAGCGCGTTCGTTCCGTGCGCTTGCGCGATGGAGCGCGCAGCCTCGTCGCAGCGCTCCGCATTCGATGAGGAAATAACGAGCTTGACGCCTTCGGCAGCCAGCGCCTCGGCCGCCGCGCGCCCCAGCCCTTTGCTGGCGGCGAGCAGGAGCGCGCGCTTGCCACGAAGTCCGAGATCCATGCCGTCACTCGATCCGGATGTTGGCTTCCCTGATGACTTTCGCCCACAGCTCGGTTTCGTCGCGAAGGTAGCGGCCCAGCTCTTCGGGCGTGGTGCCGGTCGGCTCGTAACCCATTTTTCTGATCCGATCGCGGATGTCCGGCGTGCGCAGCACTTTGACGGTTTCGGAGCTCAAACGCGCGATGACCGACTGCGGCGTCCCGGCGGGGGCGACGAAACTGTCCCAGGTCGTGACGTTGAATCCGCGCACGCCAGACTCGTCCACCGTCGGCAGCTCGGGCACGAAGCTCGAGCGTTGCAGCGAAGAGACGGCGAGCGCCCGGAGCTTCCCGGCGTTGACGAAGGCGAGCGAAGAAGCGATGGTGCCGAACATGAAGGGGATCTCTCCCCCCACGAGCGCGAGCGCCGCCGGGCCGCCGCCCTTATAAGGGACATGAACCATGTTGATGCCTGCACGGCGCTTGAACAGCTCACCGGCGAGATGGGATGCGCCGCCGTTTCCTGATGACCCGAAATGAAGCCCGCCCGGCTTCGCCTTGGCGAGAGCGATGACGTCCGATATGGTTTTCGCCGGCAGCGAAGGGTGCACCACCACCACGTACGGCCCTGTAGCGAGATGCGTGACCGGAGCGAAATCGCGCTCCGGATCGTAGCTCAACTTGTTGTACAAGCTCTTGTTGGTCGTGAGCATCGCCGAGCCCACCAATATCGTGTAGCCATCGGGAGCCGACCTGGCAACGATCTCCGCGGCGATGTTGCCCCCGCCGCCGCCACGGTTGTCGATGACGATGGTCTGCCCCAGCGCTTCCCCCAGCCTGGGCCCGAGTATGCGCGACAGCGTGTCGGTGCTGCCTCCGGGTGCAAACGGCAACACCAGGCGGATGGGCTTGGTCGGATAGGTCTGCGCTGCCGCGTAGCCTCCCGGCAGCATCAGCAGCAGGGCCGCTTGCGCGGCGGCGGTAAGAACCGATCTCAGTGTCATGGCTCCTCCTTCGTCACTGATTTAATCTCGGCAGTTGGGATGATAAAAGGGAACGCGTTCCTGTTGACTGAGATAGCCTTCGTCTTCGTAAAACTGCTTGACGTAAGGGAGCAGCCGCTTCGACAAGGCGCGCCGCCGCTCTTCGTCCGGGCGCAACGGCACCCGCAGCGACGCGGCGAACGCCTCCAGAACATCGTTCTTGTCGAGACGCGTGAACCGCCCGTCGCGCAGAACAGGCTCGCCCGCCACCAGCACGGTCTCCACTCCGGTGGTTCGAGCCAGGTGCACCAACGCATCGACCACCGGAACCTCGTCGTCCAGATACGGGAAGGCGATGTGCTTCCAGTCCATCACCACGATGTCGGCGGCTTTTCCCGCTTCGAGCGTCCCGATGCTCGTGCCGAACGGCGTGCTGCGCGCTCCGTTCTCGGTCGCCATTTGCAGCACCTGCGGCGCGGTCGGCACGCGATCGTCCATGCCGGGAACGCGGTGCACCTTCAAGGCGACGCGCATTTCCTGCAGCATGCTGCGATCGTCGTTGATCGAACAGTCGTCGAGTCCGATCGCGACCCGCACGCCGCGCCGCTCGAGGAAGTTGAGCGGCGCGATGCCGCTGCGCAGTCGCAGGTTGGAGCTCGGGTTGTGACAGGCCAGAGTGCCGCTCTCGGCAATCAAGTCGATGTCGGCTTCGGTGAGCCAGGTCCCGTGCCCGAGCGTCATGTGCGGGCCGAGCAGGCCGAGTTTGCGCAGATGGCTCACCGCAGTCCCCCCGCTGCGCCGTCTCGCGTATTCCTTCTGGTATCGGGTCTCGAGCAGATGCATGTGCAGCGGTACCCGATAGCGGGCGGCGTAGTCCCTGAGCATGGCCAGGGCCTTGTCCGAACACCAGTGGAGATTCGCCGGCGCAAGCTGGATGCGCACGCGCTCCGCATGGTTGTGCTCCCGGTAAAGCTGCTCGAACAGCGAAAAGTGATCCTGGAGCGGTATCGTCTGCGCACGCAGCACTTCGGCAACCTCGGGTGCGAGATCGGCAGGAAGACGCTCGAGGAATTTCTCGTCGGCGTCGTACACCAGCCGGTTCTGGTCCCGCACGTTGTACGAGTACGACACGCGCATGCCGATGTCCCGGTAGGCCTTCAGGATCTGGCTTGCGTTCTGGTGGATACGTTCGACGGGACCGTTCGCCCGGCTGTGCAGATGCTGGACGGTGGTGATCCCCGACTCGATCATTTCGAACGCCGCATACAGCGTATCCAGATACGGGTCCACGTCTCGCTTGCGATAGCGGCTCGCGAACCACAGCTCGAGCGGCAGATCGGCCGTCCCCAGTTGGAAGGCCAGCAGCCCGACGTGATGATGACTGTTCACGAAGCCGGGCAGCACCACGTGCCGGTCCGAGCCGAGCATCTCGTCGGCGCTATGCTTTTTTTTGAGCGCCTCGAATTTCCCCACTTCGACAATCACGCCGTCGCGCTGGAACACCGCGCCGTCTTCGATCACCTGCGCTTCGTTCCGGTTGTGCACCTTGCAGATGACGTATTTGCCGCGTGTGAGAGAGGATGCCATGCTTCCTCCCGTGGTCGGAACGCTGTCACCGTACATTGTAAGACAAATCGATGCTACACTCTGCGGATTACGGGGTCTTGCCATGGAAGTCAGCCGCACGCTCGCCCGCTTTGTCGTTCAGTCGCGCTACGAGGCGATTCCGGAAGCGGTGCGGCACGAAGCCGCGCGCGCCTTGCTCAACTGGGTCGGCTGCGCGGTTAGCGCCTGCCGGCATGAGACCGTGGAGCGGGCGCTCGCGGCGCTCAAGGAGTTCTGCGGCCCGCCGCAGGCGACGGTGCTCGGCCGCGGGGAGCGGCTCGACATCATGCACGCGGCGCTCATGAACGGCATGAGCTCCCACGTATTCGACTTCGACGACACGCATTTGAAGACCGTGATCCATCCGAGCGGCCCGGTCGCCTCGCCGCTGCTCGCGCTCGCGGAGCACCGGCCGGTGAGCGGCGCGGAGTTCGTGCATGCCTTCGTGCTCGGCGTCGAAGTGGAATGCCGCATCGGCGGCGCCGTCTATCCATCGCACTACGACGTGGGCTGGCACAGTACCGGCACCTGCGGCGTATTCGGCGCCGCAGCCGCCGCCGGGAAAATGCTGGCGCTCGACGAGAGGCAGATGACCTGGGCATTGGGGATCGCCGCGACTCAGGCCTCGGGATTGCGTGAAATGTTCGGCACGATGTGCAAGCCGTACCACCCGGGCAACGCGGCACGCAACGGGCTCGCCGCCGCGCTGCTCGCTCAGAAGGGCTTCACGAGCTCGGAGCGCGCCATCGAGGCCCCACGCGGATTCGCGCACGTGCTCGCCGCCGAGCGCAACCTCGACGCGATCACGAAGGGATTGGGCGAGACCTTCGAGCTTGCGTCGAACAGCTACAAGCCGTTCGCCTGCGGGGTGGTGATCCATCCGATCATCGACGGCTGCATCCGGCTCCGGAACGAGCACAATCCGGCCGCCGAGCTTATCGAGAGCATTGCGCTGAGGGTGCATCCGTTGGTGCTGGAGCTTACCGGCAAGCAGGCGCCGCAGACGGGGCTGGAAGGCAAGTTCAGCGTCTATCACTCGGCGGCAGCGGCGATCATCCACGGCGCGGGAGGCGAGGCGCAGTACAGCGACGCCTGCGTGTGTGACCCCCGGGTGGTTGCGCTGCGCGGACGCGTGACTGCAACGGTGGACCCCGCGGTGCACGAGGACGAGACTTACGTGACGATCACGCTCAAGGACGGAAGGAAGCTCGAAAAGCACGTCGCGCATGCGCTCGGCAGCGTCGACAATCCGATGAGCGACGCCGATCTGGAAGCGAAGTTCCGCGGCCTCGCCGAAGGCATTCTGTCGAGTACCGAAACCGATAGACTCATTAAGCTGAGCCGGGATGTCGAGAGGCTGAAGGACGCGGGCGAAGTTGCGCGCGCATCGGTGCCTGCCGGCGCGGCTGGCAACACGCGCGCAAAGGCGTCTTAGCTGCAGAGAACACAAAGGCAGTGGGGCAGATTATTACGGATGACTGGCCTTCATGTAGAGGCATTGCCGATCACGATACTCGGCATGAAACGGTCAGCCATCGTCGCAAGGAATACGTGCGCGGCGAGATCCACACGAATACGATTGAAAACGTGTGGAGCTTGCTCAAGTGTTTCGTTGTTGGCCCGTATCACAAGATTTCCGAGAAGCACATTGATCGTTATGTTGATGAGCTGGAGTGGCGTTTTAACAATCGGCAAAATCCGTATCTTTTCCGCGATACGCTCAAGAAATTGATTGGCTCGGGAAATTTGGAATAACAAAGAATTGATTGCCGCCTACACCTAAATCAATTGGCTAACAACGGGCTTATCCCATGTTTCTCCTGCTCGGAACTCAAGCGATATTTCAGCATAGGCGTTATCGTCTCCGCAGACAGCTATATCTACTCGATAAGAGCATCCAGGTTCGTACCAGTTTTGATCCGCAATAGGGATATATCTCACCTCTAAATTTGGCACATTGGTCTTTTCTGAAAATGTCAAAACCTCAAGATATTGTTCCGTATTCGGATCAAGGGGCCATTGCTGAGCACCAATATTTGCCCAATGAAATTCTGATGTATCACGCGGGTTGATTCGTTCCCATTCCTCGTTTTTCCATTTATACAGCGCCTTCAATTTACCCCAGCAATTCGTTACTCTTTTGGAGCAAACTACTAGGGGCCTTACGTGAAGTGTCCTCTCTCCATTAGGTTGAATCTGTGGATTCATGTAAGCAGCAACAAGTGGATCAAACTTTATTTTTAGTTTCGGGTCTAGCTTATCCTCTAAATTGCAAACCTCATTGCGTTCTTTTGCCCATATAAAGTAGGCCGCAAGCACAAAACAGATAACAGCCAGCACAAGGAAAATGACTTTCTGATTTTGTGGGGCCTGCCAAATGCCCCAGTATGTAAAGGGGATACTGGGTGCTCCGCTCATAAGCGCCCACCAATTAGGCCAAAATGAACGGATAAAATTAAGCGGATTAGGCCTAGATTCCATGATGAGAAGCAGTATAAACTCCTTGCATCAAGTGTACAACGATGGAATTTCCTATCGTTTACTCCAGTTTGCCGGTAACTCCACCTTTCTGCTTGTGGCATAACCCTGCTTGAAATTCTGTCTGTACACGCAACAACGGTTTCT
This sequence comes from Betaproteobacteria bacterium, assembly GCA_016199485.1. Classification (GTDB taxonomy): domain Bacteria; phylum Pseudomonadota; class Gammaproteobacteria; order Burkholderiales; family SG8-41; genus JACQGO01. The sequence continues at coordinate 423 of JACQGO010000123.1, read as the reverse complement.
CGTCGGATCACCGGTAACCACAACCAGCCATTCACTTGAGGGGAGCATCAAGGGAACCATCCGGTCGGGGTCTGTCGAGACGCACCATTCCTTTGGCAGGACGCCCTTTTCGACCAGATCACAGACGGTCGTACCGGGCGGATGAGAAGTGCCTATCGTCATGTTCCACTCGAAGTAGCGGGCGGGGACGACCGCATTTTTCATGATGTAGCGGGCAACGTCCTCCTTTGAGTACCCAGCCCTGGCGATTATCGAGGCAATCACCGGGGTCAAGAAGAGAACATGCGATTCCACGTACCCGCGGGAGCTTTGGTACGGTTCTATCATCCGTTTTACCCAGTCCACGGCATAATCGAGATGCCGTTCCGCGTTTTCGCCGGCGGTCGAGAAGGGATCACTGATGGCCCTGATGGAAGTGATCGT